>NZ_JBWKPS010000005.1:0-442064 GCF_059418365.1 Acidovorax sp. GW821-FHT09A11 | reverse complement strand
GTTAGGGTTGGTACGTGGATCAGATTTGGATGGAAATCCTGGGGGTTAGTGGGTCACTTCTGCGTGGAAATCAACACATAGGACTCATCATGAAGAAAATTCGCACTCCGCAGGAGGGCGCTGGCGCAGCTTTGTCTGCTCGCAGCACCACCACAACCAACCGCACTCAGCCAGCGCCGCCAGAGGGCGTTCTGAGCGGTTTTTCGGCCACGGCCGAGCAGTTCATCGCGGCCAGTCAGTCTGTGGCTACCAAGCGCGCTTACGCCTCTGATCTGAAGCATTTTTTTGCCTACGGTGGGAGCGTTCCAGCCAGCGCAGCCGTTCTGGCCGAATACCTGGCCCGGTGCGCTGAGAAATTGTCCGTAGCCACCTTGGAGCGGCGATTGACCGCCATTCACAAGGCTCACCTCGAAAAGAATCTGGAGTCTCCAGCCCGATGTGAGGCTGTGAAGCGCGTGATGCAGGGCATTCGCCGGACGCTTGGTACCAAGCAGCGCCAAGTCACGCCGCTGGTCAAAGACGATCTGCTGGCAGCGTTGGTCATGGCCAATCAGCAAAGCGCAGTGAAAGCGGCACGCGACCGCGCTCTGCTGCTAGTAGGCTTTGCCAGTGCCATGCGCCGATCCGAGTTGGTGGCGGTGAAGGTGGAGCACATCACGCACCTGCATACCGGCATGGAAATCTTCTTGCCGTGCTCGAAGACCGATCAAGACAAGAACGGGCGGATGGTGTCCATCCCGCATGCCAATGATGAAAGCCGGTGTCCAGTGCGTACCCTGGTGCATTGGCTGGCCGTTTCTGAAATCAAAGAGGGGTTTGTTTTTCGGTCCGTCAGCCGCCATGACCGCGTTGCGCGACATGGGCTATCAGCGCAGTCAGTAGCGCTTGTGGTGAAGGCATCAGTGGAGCGCGTGGGTGGAGATGCGAAGAAAGTCAGCGGCCACAGTCTGCGGGCAGGCTACTGCACCAGCGCCGCAGAGAAGGGTTTACAGCCGTGGCAAATACGCGAGCAAACGGGCCATCGAAGTGATGTGACGTTGGCGAAGTACATCCGGCCGACCGCGCGAAGAAAGATTCCAAGTCTACTTTAACGCTCATCCTTTCGAGATAACACGCATCACATTCTTGAATGTCGGCGTGTGTTTGCTTCAGCAGAAGTGGATCAGGTCTAATAGGTGCATGCTGGGCAACTGACCGGAATTCGCGGTTGTACGAAAAGTATGAGCACTCAAAAAACTCTCTATTTGTTCCCTGATACCAATGTGTTCCTGCAGTGCAAACCATTGGAGCAGGTTGACTGGTCGTCTTTTGGAGCGTGGGGCTGCATTGACATTGTTCTAACCAGGCCGGTGCAGGCGGAGATTGATGCGTTCAAGGGGAAGGGAAATGGGCGGCAAGCATCAAGGGCTCGGACGGCATCAAGCTTAATCCGGCAACTTCTTGAGGTTGATGAGGGATGCATCATGCTGCGATCCGCGCCTGATGTGCGTCTTTGTTTGCGTCACGATCTGCGCCGCGATGAAGACGTGGCGGACACGCTCGACTACGAGGAACGCGATGATCAGTTGGTTGGAACGGCGTTGGCTTTCCATAAAGCCAGTCCAACTGAAGCGGTAAGGCTTCTCACCAATGACACAGGCCCAATGGCAAGTGCAAAGGCTGTAGGCCTTGCATACAGTGTTGTACCAGTGGATTGGCTTCTGCAGCCAGAGACTGATGAGGTGGAGAAACGCGAAAAGGCGTTGAAGGCGGAGATTGCCAAGTACAAAAATACAGAGCCTGCCTTTGAGCTAAAAGCTCTGCATGACGTGCCCGTGGTGGCGACTATCACTGTGTATGCCGAGCTTGGTGATGCCGAAATTCAAGGTCTATTGTTGAAGCTCACCCAGCGCTATCCATTGGCGACCGACTTTGGATCATCTGAACCGCAGGAGCGCGTCATTCGCCCAAGCGATGCATCTGTTCTGTCGGTGCTACCTATGGGTGTTAAAGAGGTGTACACGCCGGCGACTTCGGAGCAAATTGCACGCTACAAAGACGCTCATGCGGAGTGGGTGGATGCTTGTAGAGCAGTGCTGGCAAAGTTGCATGCGAGACTCAACTCTCGCCTTGTATGGCCACGAGTTTCGATCAGTATTGGAAATGTCGGCTCCCGTCCTGCGGATGATGCGCTCGTAGTTTTCAAGCTTGACGGGAAGTTCTTGCTCTTGCCGCCTGAGGACAAGGGGGAGAACGAAGACGCCGGGATGTCGTTGCAGCATCCACCTACGGCGCCCAAGGGGACTTGGAAGCGTGCCGGGCGTATGGGGGTCCTGGCTAACTTTCGTGATCTTGCGGATTCACCACTCGGGCGGGGGCTGACAACGCCTTTGCCGTCAATGTTTAGGCCACCGTCGCAGCGAGACCCCAACGGCTTCTATTTCAAAGAGGGGCAAGCCGGAAAGCCAGGCGAAAGTGTCTCGTTTACCTGTCAGCAGTGGCGACATGTACATGAGCCTGAAGTTTTTGAGATGGACATTCTCTGCTCGAAAGAGCCTGGCATGTACTCTGGCGCTCTAAATGTGACAGCGCACGCAGCAAACCTGACACAGCCAGGGACACTGCGTTTGCCTCTTCGACTGACGGTAAGTAGCGAATCCTGCTTTGCGCTCGCTGAGCAAATGGTGCAGAGCCTATCTGCGTAGGGCCGCACCAAACTATGGAGGGGCCTTCAAGCAGCAGCCTTCGGAGCGGTTGAGCATTCTGCGCAAGCCGCCGACTACAGCAGCAAACATGATGGGGATCGGGAGCACGTGTGCTACCTTAACCCCTGCGTTCTTTCATTGTCTCTAGCCCGCTTGTCACGAACATGGCTTTGCTAAGACTTGTTGCTGAACTTGTGGTGTCTCCCTACCGCAGCTACGTTTTCCAGTGAAGTGATTGTTGCAAAGTGAACCAGATTCGCACAATACAACAGATTTGGAAATGGGGGTAGAAAGTGGAGTAAAAAAGCGCCATGGGCTTGGAAGCCGCATGGCGCTTAGTCTTGTTGGCGGAGAGGGTGGGATTCGAACCCACGGTAGTGTTGCCACTACGCCTGATTTCGAGTCAGGTACATTCGACCACTCTGCCACCTCTCCTGTGTGTCGAAGCTTGCGATTATAGCAAGGTTTTCAGGGCCTTCGCGCGGCAGTGCTACCCAGGGGGGCGGTACCTCGGGCACCGTTGCGCTGCCGTCCGCCTGCTGGTAGTTTTCCAGCACCGCCACCAGCGTGCGGCCCACGGCCAGACGGGAGCCTCTGAACTCTGGAGCGATGGGTAGGCTGCTGGGTAGGGGCTGGAGCGAAGCGGCTATCAGGCAGTGCGGCGCCGCATCCTCGCTAGCCCAAACATGGCCAGCAGTGCGGACAGGCCAACCAAGGCCCACTCGGTTAGGGTGGGGATGGAGGCTGGCGACACGGGTACAACAGCAACAGCCGTCACCACTGTGGCAAGGTTGTTGGCGGTATTCGTCTCCCCACCACCAGAAACCTGGGCGCCATTGGTGACCGAAGCGGGTGCATTGGCCGCGATACCCACAGTCAATGTGATGGAGGGATAGCTCGCGCCCGCACTCAGCGGATCGCTTCGGGTGCAGGTCAGCGTCGCGAGCGTGCAGGCCCAGCCAGCGCCCGCCAAGGCTGTTGCACTCAGCCCAGGAGGAAGGACATCGGTCACGGTGACTGCGCCGCTCGTCGGGCCCACTCCGCCATTGGATGCAGTGATCGTGTAGGTGGCGCCTGTCTGCCCCTGGCTGAACGGGCCATTGGCCGGCATGGCCACGGTCAGATCCGGTAGCAACGGAATGACTGTCGCAGGATCGGTAGCCGTGTTGTTGGCTGCATTCACATCGCTGCCTCCTGTCACCGTAGCAGTGTTGGTCACGCTCGCTGGCGCATTGGCCGCGACATTCACGGTCAAGGTGACGACGGGATAACTCGCGCCTGATGCCAAGGGATCTGACCGAGTGCATGTGGCAGTTTGGCCCGCAATGTTGCAAGTCCAGCCGGTTCCTGAAGCGGTAGTCGGTGTCAATCCTGCAGGCACAGTATCGGTCAGCGTCACGAGGCCTGAGGTGGGCGAGCCGCCAGTATTGGATACCGTCAATGTATATGCGGCGCCAATCTGGCCTTGCGTGAAATTGCCTGTATGGCCTTTGGTGAGCACAAGATCGGGGCCCGCCCCGATGGTTGTCACATCCAATGCGGAATTGTTCGAGGAGTTGATATCCCCGCCCCCTGCAACCGTCACGGTGTTCGTCAGGGACGGGGGCGCTGCCGGCGACACATTCACGGTCAAGGTGATCGGTGGATAGCTTGCGCCAGCGGCGAGCGGATCGCTGCGGGTGCATGAGACAGATTGGGCCACGATGCTGCAGACCCAGCCAGCACCCGCTGCCGCTGTGGGAGTGAGTCCGGCAGGCACCGTGTCCGAGACGGTGACTGCACCCGCACTGGGCGCACCCCCGGTATTGGACACCGACACGGTATAGGTGGCCCCCACCTGGCCTTGCAAGAAGCTCCCGGCATGGCTCTTCGAGACAGTCAGATCCTGAGCATAGGCCGAGGACAGAAAAGCTCCGGCGGCCAGAACGAGGAGAGCTGCGATGCGGCGGCGAAAGAGCATCATGGTTTTGATCCCGTACAGTCCAAGAAGCGTTTCATTTGACACAGCGCATCCACGCTGCCTGCGTACCTGTGGCGACACGCCTGCGATTGCAGTTGCATCGCCCCCACGGCCAGTGAGTCTCGCATGTGCCCGGCCTCATCGGTGATCAGAAGGGCAGGCTCACCCGTCCGGAAGCGCTGGTGTACCGGTATGACCCGGCCTGGCCGGAGAACAAGGGCGCCGTGTTGCTGGCCTCGATGCCGACAAACCACTGGACCGGGCTGCTGCGCCGTGATGCGAGGCCGATGGCGCCCCGCCATATCGGCTCCGACGCGCCATCGACGCGCTGCTGGCCGGCATCGATGCTGGCGCTCAGCACCACCACCTGCGCCACCTCGAACCGCGACGACAGGCCCGCCGATGCCTCATGCAGCCGCTCTGGTGAGAAGTACTCTGGCCGGTAGGCGTTGGTGTTGTGGTAGCTGCGCGTTTTTATGTAGGCATTGAGCCCATAGCGTTCGTCCAGCGAGTAGTTCCAGCGGGTGCGCAGTATTGGGCGGTTGTTGTCGTTGGAGAACAGCGCCGTGCCTGCCGCCACCCCGACGTTGAATCGCTCGGTGAAGGCGTGGTCGAGAACCAGTGCCAGGGCTGTGAAATGCGTGCCGTTCTCGATGCCTCGGATGGAGTTCACCAGGTCTCTTTCCACGCTCACCCCCAGCGCCGTGGAAGGGGTCAGCCGCTCCATGTAGTCGAGCCCCCCCACGAGGTAGCTGGTGCCCGCCACGCGGGCGGCGCCCAGACTGGCGTCGATGGTGCGTTCCTTGCTGGTTTGCTTGTAGGTGCCTGCCGCGAGGCTGCCGCTGGCCGCCCAGCCCGGCGCCGTGTAGCGCAGGGCTCCGGCGCGCAGGCCCCAGCCAGCCGCATTCGCATAGCCCAGCGTCTGCCTGCTTTCATGGAAGTCGTCTGAATCGCGGCTGGCGAAGAACGAGCCCGAAACCGACTGTGCCTGCACGCCGCAGGCACAGAGCACCGCCAGCGCGCCAATGAAACGCCCCTTCATTTCGTACCCCAATTCTTTGACCGGCTGACCAGTTCCTTGATGTAGCCCAGCACGCATGCGGGCTGCAGCACCACGCTGTAAAACAAGGCGTAGAAGATAAACCCCAGCACGTTGCGGCGGACCTTGAGCCCCTGTTCGGTGAACATCTTGGCCTGGACGGTGAACATGAGGTAGTTGACGATCATAGCGAGCGGCAGCACCAGCAGCGTCATGGGCCCCGCGATCCAGTACACGCCAAACAGCGCCAGCACGAGGCCTGGAACGAAGGCGAACGTATAGACCAGATCCATGTAGGGGAACAGCAGGTTCCACCAGATGAACAAGGTGGTCATGCGCGGCTTGAACAGCAGGCGCCAGTGCGATTTGAAGGCCTCGATGAGCCCTCGCGACCAGCGCTGGCGCTGGCGGATGAACTGCAGCCAGGTATCGGGTGCGTTCGTGAAAAGGCAGGCGTTCTCCGCGAAGCCGACGCGATGTCCGCGCTCCAGGATCGCCCATGTGAGCACGATGTCTTCACCCACCGTATGGGCCCATCCGCCGAGTTCGCGAAGGATGGCCGTGTCGTACACGGAAAACGCGCCTTGGGCCACGAGGGTGCCCTGGTACAGGCTCTGCAGGCGCTTGATGGCGGCAATGCCATGGAAATAGTCCCATTCCTGAATGGCCGTGACCATGTTCTTGCGGGAATTGCGCACGAGTACCGCGCCTGCCACGGCACGGGTGTTGGGCGGATCGCTCATGTAGCGGCGTACCAGGTTGTGCAGCGCGCTGTGGTGAAGGTAGGAGTCCCCGTCGACGGTGATGGTCAGGTGGTGGCGGACCAGGGCCAGGCCGGCGTTGAGCGCGTTGGCCTTGCCCACGTTGTGTTCAAGGTTGAGCACCTGCAGCCACGGATAGTCCAGGCCCGCGAGCTTTTCGGCGGTGGAATCCTTCGAGCCATCATTGATCACCACGACCTGCAACGGCCCCTCGTATTCCTGGCGCGAGATGCTCTCGATCGTGGAGACGATGCTTTCCTCCTCGTTGTAGGCCGCCACGAGGATGGTGATTCCCGGCAGGCGCGCGCTGGAGTGTCTTGCCGCGGGGCGCCGGTCCAGCAACAGGCTGACCACCAGGAATGCGTTCATGAAGCCCGGCACCACCGCGATGCCGTAGATCACCGGGTAGGCCGCCCACGGGCTGATGACCCGCGCCAGATCGTGCACCCAGGCATCCGCGGCATAGATGGAAAAAGCCATCCACACCACTCCGGCGAACAATGCGAACGCAAATTTCCACCGCACCGACAGGTACGGCCGCGCCCACTTCGTGGCTGCTGGGGCTGGCGGCGATGTGCTGGCGGGGCTGGCCGCGCGCTGCGGTTCGAGCGTGGGCAGGGCCGCAGGGCTTGTCTGGAGGTTGCGCGTCATCGGGAAACTCGCCTTGTGGGCTGTAGTCGGGGGCAGGCGGGTGGGGCGCGGCCCAGGTCACAAACAGGTGCGTATTTGTAAAAAATTGAAACTGTGGTGTATGAATTTTGCTGCTGGCGTGGATGCGCGTCAACCGCAATGGCCCTGCAGGCCGCCCAGCGGGCGCAAAAGCAACTGTGCGGGCCCGCCGCCGGGCGCGTGCCCGCGCGGTGCATGGCCTTGCGCGGAACCCCGGGTCCGTACAGAGCGCTTTTTCTTTGCACTCTGGGCGCCTTGGGCCATGATGGACCTTGTCCGGGCATGGAGCGCCGCGCCGCCGGGCAGGGATTTTCCTGGCGTTTCTGCGGCATTCGACGTGTGCAAAAACCACCATGGGCACCGAGGCAACCACTCCAGAGCGACCGATTTTCTTGGCAATGGCACCCGCGGGCCCCGTGGGACGGCGCTGGGCCCTGGGCGCCGTTGTCGTGTCGGCCGTGCTGTTTCTGGCGGCCATGCCCTTCGCCAAGCTGCCCCTGCCAAAGATGGGCGCGTTCATCCCCGCCTATCAATCCGCCCTGGTGCTGAGCGATCTGATCACCGCGGTCATGCTGTGGGGCCAGTACCGCATCCTGGGGCATGCGGGCCTGCGCGTTCTGGCCTGCGGGTACCTGTTCACGGCCCTGGTGGCGGTCGCGCACGCGCTCACGTTTCCGGGCCTGGTCGCTGAGGGCGGCTGGCTGGGCGCGGGGCCGCAGAGCACTGCCTGGCTGTACATGTTCTGGCACGCCGGGTTCCCGGCGGCGGTGATTGGGTACGCGCTGAGCAAGCCAGCGGCGGCCAGTCAGCCCGAAGCCGCGCCCGCGCAAGCGGGTTTTCTTTTTTCCACCGGGATCAGCGTGGCCGCCGTGCTGGCGGCCGTGGCAGCCCTCACTGCGCTGGCGACCGTGGGGCAGTCGCTGCTGCCACCGATCATGCAGGGCAGCCGGTACACGCCGACCATGCTGGCCGTCGTCACCACCGTCTGGGGCGTCAGCGTGGTCGCGCTGCTGCTGCTCCTGCGGCGCAGGCCGCTGGTGGCGCTGGACCTCTTGCTCGTGGTCACCATGTGCGCGTGGCTGTTTGACATCGCGCTCTCCGCCGTGCTCAACGGCGGACGCTTCGACCTGGGTTTCTACGCCGGACGCCTGTACGGGCTGATGGCTTCCACGGCGCTGCTGGCGGTGCTTCTGGTGGAGAACACGATGCTCCACGCAAGGCTGGCGGCGGCCTACCAGGCGGAGCGAGAAAAGCGGCGGCAGATCCAGACCCAGGCGGCGGAACTCGTGGAGAAAAACCGGGAGCTGGACGCCTTCTCCTATTCCATATCGCACGATTTGCAGGCGCCCGTCCGCGTGATTCAGGGGTTCGCGGGCATGCTGCTCGAGCGTTCCGACAGCCACCAGGATGCGGAAACGCGGCGGATGCTCAAGGTGATCGACGACAGCGCGCGAAAGATGGGGCAGTTGATCCGCGACCTGCTGGATTTCGCACGCCTGGGGCGCCAGCCCATGCACCCTGCCCGCGTCGACATGAATGCCCTGGTCGAGCAGGTCATCGCGGACGTGCGGCACACCGGACCGGGGCGCGATGCCGCGTTCGCGGTGGCGCCGCTGCCGGAAGGCTGGGGCGACCGGGCCCTGCTCCGGCAGGTGTGGGTGAACCTGATCTCCAATGCGGTCAAGTACAGCGGCCCGCAGGGCGCGCACATCCAGATTTCCGGCAGCGGGGACGGTGGTGAATGTGTCTACCAGGTGACCGACCAGGGCATCGGGTTCGACATGGCCAGGGTGGACCGGCTGTTTGAACTGTTCCAGCGGCTGCACACCGCCGAGGAGTTCCCTGGCACGGGGGTGGGCCTGGCTTTTGTGCAGCGGATCGTGGTGCGGCATGGGGGGCGCGTGTGGGCTCTCGGCGCATTGAACGCGGGCGCCACCTTCAGCTTTGCGCTGCCCCAGGCGCCGACACCGCAGGATGCGGGGGGCACGGGCTGAAGAAAGCCCCTCCCGCGGCCCCGCATGCGCGGCGCGGCGTGCCCAGCCCAGAAACTGGCAGGTGGCGGATGCGCCGGGGAAGAGGCTGGCAAGCAGGAGCAAAAAGTGCCGATGGCGCTTGATGCACAAGCGCGATATGCTATTGAATGTGTAGCAAACTGGAGCCTGGCAACCTCCGGGCTGCCGGCCTGCATCGGTCATCATGCCCGCAGCGGCAGCACCAGCCTGAACTCCGCCCCGCGCCCCGCATCGCTGTCCACTTCCAGTGTCCCCCCGTGGCGCTGGATCACCGTGTGCACCAGCGCCAGCCCGAGCCCCACGCCTCCGATGGCGGGGTGGCTGCGGTCATGCAGCCGGCGAAACGGCGCGAACAGCTGGCCCTGCAGTTCCGGGGCGATGCCGGGGCCTTCGTCGCGCACCGACACGACCCAATGGCGGCCCCGCTGCACGATGGAGCACTGCACCACGCCTTCTTCGGGGCTGAACTTGACGGCGTTGTGCAGAACGTTGGCCAGCGCGCGGCACAGCATGGCGCGGTCGCCCACGGCGGGGGCGGTCTCCGGCGCGGCGGCGATGGTGACCTCCACGCCACGGTCGCGGGCCAGGGCCCAGATGTCGTCGACCGTTTCGGCCAGCGCCGCCACCAGGTCCAGGGGGGCCATCCGGTATTCCTGCGTCTCGGCGCTGGCCAGCTTCACGAAGTTTTCCGCCATGCCCAGGGATGCGCGCGCATAGCGCTCGATGCGCAGCATCAGCTCGTCGCCCGGCATGCGGCCGGGGTAGGCACGCTGCATTTCCAGCAGCGTCAGGATGGAGGCATTGGGGGTGCGGATGTCGTGCGAGATGAAGTTCATCGCCTGGTCGCGCTGCAGCTGTGCGCGCCGCATCTCGGTGAGGTCCACCAGCGTCATCAACCAGCCCGCCTTTGCCAGGTCGGTGAAGGGCCTGCACTGCACCAGCAGGCTGCGGCCCTGGGCGTCGCTGCCTTCGCTTTGTTCGGGCATGCACTGGTTGAGCAGCTTGTCCTGCGTGATGAGCGGCTGCCCGGTGCCGGTCTGCACCAGGTCGTGAAGCAGGTCGACCACGGACTGCCCCTGCAGCGGCACCAGCGGGTCTCCGCCCACGTGGCGGCGCGCTGCCACGTTGGTGAGCAGGATCCGCCCCTGGGGGTCGCAGACGATGGTGGGCGAGGGCAGCTGCTGCAGGCTCTCGCTCACGAAGTGGTGCAGGTCGCGCAGCTGGCGGGATGCGCGCTCCACGGCGTTGATGCGTTTTTCCAGGAAATCGCCCGAATCGCCCGTGCGGGGCTGCAGCCGCATCGACAGGCCGTCGCGCTGCAGGCGCTCCATTTCCAGCCGCAGGAAGTGGGCGGCCGCGCTCAGGCGGCGCCAGCTCCACAGGGGGTAGGCCAGCACGAGCCCGGTCAGTGCCGCGGCGGGCGCGAACTGCAGGCCCACCCACCAGGGCAGGGCCACGCTCAGCAGCAGGGTGGCCACCCCCAGCCCCGCGCTGGTGAGCAACGCGATGAACGGCCCCACCAGCAGCAGGGCCAGCAGCGCGCCCGCCACCGGGGCCAGGTTGAACAAGGTGTTGAGGGCGGGGGCGGCTGGCTGGATCCGCACACCCGAGAGGCGGCCGTCCAGCACCTGGGCCACCACCTCCACGCCGGGCATGAGCCGCGACTGCTGGCTCATGGGGGTGGCAAACATGTCGCCCAGGCCGGCGGCGGCCGCGCCCACGAGCACGTACTTGCCGCGAAACGCATCCGCGGGGACCTGGCCGCGCAAGACGGCGATGTACGAGTAGGTGGTGAAGTGGCCCGGTCCGCCAGCGTAGGCAATCAGGGTGCGGTCGGCGCGCTGCCATGGGCCGGGGGCCGCCATGCGCGCGGGCTCGGCGTTCCCCGGCCCGGCGCGCGGGGCGGCGCAGTGCGCCAGGGCGGGGTCCGCCACGCACTGCAGCGCCATGCTGAAGTGGGGCCAGGGCGCCGCGGCCGGCCCTTCCTGCAGGTACAGGCTGCGCACCACGCCGTCGTTGTCCGGCACCACGTGCACGTGGCCCAGGCGGGCCGCGGCATCCGCGAACGCGGGCCAGGGCAGGTCGGCCGTGTCGGCGGCCGGGCCATGGCCGCGCCGCAGCACCGGCAGCACCACGCGCCTGCTGCGCTGCATGGCGTCGGCCAGCAGCACGTCGTCGCCGGGGTAGTCCAGGTCCTCCTCGTTGAAGAGCACGTCCATGCCGATGGCGCGGGGCTGCTGGGCCGACACCCGCGCGATCAGTTCCGCGTGCAGCGCCCGCCGCCAGGGCCAGCGGCCGATCGCCGCGATGCTGGGGTCGTCGATGGCCACGATCACGATGTCGGGGTGCGCGGGGCGGGAGATCAGGCGCAGGCCGGCGTCCTGCACCAGGTGGTTCACCCGGCTCAGGCTGTCGGCGGTGCTGAGCCACGCCACCAGCCCCAGCAGGGCGATGGACAGGAGGCTCCATTCCAGGCGCCGCTGCTGGCCCCGGGTCCGTCCGGCGGTCCGCATCGGCTCAGCCTCTCCGTGCCCTGGGCTGCGGGCGCGGTGCCGGGCTGGGGCGCGGGCGGGCTCTCAAGGCCGCCCCACGGGCTGGCCGTTCGATGTGGAGACCGGCAGGCCGGTGCCCGTGCTGACCCCTGAACCCACCCGGATCTGGCGTGGCGGCGAGAAGTCGCTTTGCAGGCCCGTGGAATCCTGCACCTGGATGCGCACCAGGTAGCTGCCCGCGGGCAGGTTGCCGGCCCGCCATTCGGGAGCATCGAGCAGGGTGTCGAGCACGAGCTTGTCGAATGCGAGGTCGCCGGCACCGGCCAGCTGCAGGCGGAATCGCTGGCCGGGCAGCGCAGGCCAGTGCAGGCGCACGTCGGTGTCGCCTTCCTGTGCCTGCACCGACTGCAGGGACAGGGTGGCGGGGCGGTCCGCCACCATGAAGGGCTGGGGCGGTGCAAACGGCCCCTGGTCGGCCTGGCCATCGGGCAGTTCCAGCAGGCTGGCCACGCGCCAGAAGTAGCTGCCCGCGGGCAGGGCACCCAGGGGCAGGCGGCACTCGCCCAGGCGCTGCGCATCGAGCAGCGGCTGGGCGAACTGGGCGCTGCCGGCCACCTGCACGCGGTACCAGCGCGCGCCGGGCACGTGGGTGCACAGCAGCTCGCCCGTGCCGCTGACCACCACGGCGCCGGGCGCGGGCTGCTGGTACAGCGGCGCCACGGGGCGCGTCTTGATCGCGAAGGGCAGCACGGCGGGCAGCCCCGGGATGCCCGCATCGTCCAGTGCGCGCACGGACAGGTAGTACTTGCCGTCTTCCAGGGCTTTCCAGCGCAGTTGGCCGTCCGCGAAGCGGCCGTGGCGCAGCACCTGGGTGAAATCCGGGTCCCGGGCCACCTGGGCCTCGTAGCGGACCGCGCCGGGCAGCGCGGGCACGTCGATGGCCAGCAGGCCCGCATCCCCCAGCGTGGCCGGCACGCCCGACGTGTCGGGCGCCGCCAGCAGGGGCCGGGGGGCGCCGACGGTGCCATCGGCCGCCACGGCCAGGCCCTGGCCCGGCGCGAGCATGGCGCCGGTGGGCGCGGGGGCGGCACCGCCCGGGCGCGGCTGCACCGCCACGGAGCCGCTTTGCACCGAGGCGGTGGTCTGGCCGGCGTCGCCCATCGCCACGCTGAAATGGGTGCCGCGCACGCTGGTCACGGCCAGCGGCGTGCGCAGCTCGAAGCGGCGAAACGCCTCGGCGCTGGGTGGCACCGAGGACTCCACCGCGCCGCTGCGCATCTCCAGCACCGATTGCAGGCTGCCCGCGCGCCCTCGCCGGCGCAGCTGCCGCAGCTGCAGCTCGGAATGGGCCTGGACCCGCACCACCGTGCCATCCGCGAGCTTGACGGCCACGAAGGCATCGGGGCCGACCTGCACCACGGCGCCTTCATCGAGCCGGCCGCCCTTCACAAGGGGCTCCGGCGCGGCATCCGCGCGCGCCTGCCCGGTGGCCATGCCGTGCACGAACTCCACGGTGGCCGGCTCCGAAGGCTGCAGGTGCACCGGAATCCACACCACCGAGCCCGGCTGCAGGCGCCGGGGGTTGGCCACCTTGTTGCGGGCCTGCAGCAGCGGCCATTGGTGGGGGGCGGCCAGATAGGATCTGGCCAGGCCTTCGAGCGTGTCCCCTGCCTGCACGGTGTGGGGAATCTCGTCGCCCTGGGGCGTGGCGGAGCGGGCCTCGGCGCGGGGGGGCACCAGGCTCGCCAGGAAGCCGAGGGTGAGTGCCGCGGTGGCGCCCAGGGTCCAGCGGACGCGCCCTTTCATCGTTGCCAAGTCAGATCTCCTTTGTGCCGCCTCGGGCGGCTGGGCAGGCCACGGCGCCCTCTGGGGGCCGTGGAAGGTGGTTCGGGTCAGGCCCTTCGCTGGGCCTCCACGGCTTCAAAACGGTAGCCCACGCCGTAGACCGCCGAGACGATGAAACCGTTGGAAGGCCGCAGGTCCAGCAGGGTGCGCAGGCGCGAGATGTGGGTGTCCAGCGAGCGCGACATCACATCCGCGACCTGGCCCCAGATGATGTCCTTGAGGTGGTCGCGCGACAGCAGCCGGCCCATGTTCTGAAACAGGAACAGGGCGAGATCGTACTCGCGGTTTTTCAGCTCCACCGGCACACCGTCGATTTCGATGGAGCGGGTCTCGCACAGGAAGCGGTAGCGCCCGAACTCCACCACGCCGCCCGCATTGTCCGGATAGGCGCGGCGCAGCAAGGCCGAGACGCGGGCATTGAGCTCGCCGATGCGCACGGGCTTGACCATGAAGTCGTCCGCGCCGCTGCCCAGGCCTTCGACGATGTCGCGCTCTTCCTGGCGGTGCGTCACGAACAGGATGGGCAACTGGGTGCCCACGTTCTTGCGCACCCAGCGCACCACTTCCGGCCCGGTGGTGTCTGGCAGGTGCCAGTCCACGATCAGCAGGTCAAAGGTTTCGCGGCGCATTTCACGCAGCAGGTCCGCGCCATTGAGATGGGTGTGGCAGACATGGCCCATTGCCTCCGTGGCCTGTTTGATCAGATCCAGCTGGAGCGCATCGTCGTCCAACGCGGCTATGCGCATGGTTTCCCCCGTCGAGAATGCAATTGCGGATTATTTGCGAGAACCACCGCCTCCGAGGGGGCGGGCACGCGGTGCCGTCAGCAAGTTGACATTTGTTGACGGTTTGTGGCGCGCCGGGGACGGGGAGGGGCGGGCGCCGTTCAGCGGTCGGGGGCCAAGGGGCGGGACTCTGGAGCAATCTCGCGCACCAGCCGCATGCCGACCAGGGTGTAGCGGGTCTGCGGGCTGTTCCAGTTGCGGTAGCCGCAGCGCGCGTAGAACGACCATGTGTGCCACGAGCCTCCCCTGCGCACGCGCACCGAGCCTTCGTCGGGCCCCTGCGGGTCGTCGTGCGGAGACTGTGCGTAGTACGTGTCCCCGTGCCAGTCCGACACCCATTCCCAGGCATTGCCCAGCATGTCGTGCAGCCCGAAGGCATTGGGCGCATAGCTGCCCACGGGCGCGGTGAAGGCGTGGCCGTCGCTGCCCTCCAGCGCGTGCTGCCGCCAGCGGGGCCACAGGGGGGCGGCCTCCTGGTCGAAGGTATTGGCGGTGCGCAGCAGCCCCTGCGGGTCATCGCCGTGGGGGTAGCGGGTGCGGGTGCCCGCGCGGCAGGCGTACTCCCATTCGGCCTCGGTGGGCAGGCGGTAGCGATGGCCTTCGGTGCGGCTCAGCCACCGGGCCAGGGCCTGGGCGTCGTTCCAGGTCACGTTGACGACCGGGTGGTCCGGGCCTTGCGCGAAGCCGGGGTTGCGCCACGAATAGCGCGGGTCGCGGCCCTCAAACGCATCGCCGCGCCGCGTGGTGGCCGGGTCGTAGGCAGGGTTGTAGCCATAGCCGCCGGTGCCGTCCGCCTCGGACTCGGGCTGGTACCCGGATGCGTCGACAAAGCGCCGGAACTGCCCCACCGTGACCTCGTGCTGGCCCAGGTAGAAGGCGCGGGTGATGTGCACCTCGTGGGCCGGGGACTCGTCTGCCAGGTCGGTCAAGCGCTGGCGCTCCAGCAGCGGGAAGGCTTTTTCCAGGGTCTCGAGCGGCGGGACGCCACCCATCCAGAAGCTACCCGCCGGTACCCGGACAAAGGCCATGCCCAGGCTGTTGACCCAGGGGGCCGTGGCGGGGCGCGCGTCTTGCGCTGCCGGTGGGTGCTGGCAGCCGGCCAGCAGCGCAGTCACCACCACTATCAGCGCCCCACGGCGAACTGACGGCAATGCCGGTGATGCCGGCAATGGGGCGGCGTGGGCGCGTGGCCTCAAGGCTTGTCCTGCAACTCACTCACGCATTCGAACACCAGGCGCGAGCCGTCGTTGCGCAGCAGTTTGGCGTGCAGGGCCATGCGCTGGCATTCGCGGCTGGCCGCGGCGTAGGCCTGGGAGGTGTCTGGGCCATAGACCGGCACACTGAAAGTGCGGTCGCGGCCCGAGGCCATGGGACCCGAGGGGCCATGGGGGTTGGTCGCATTGCAGCCGGCGAGCAAGGCCAGCACTGACACCGAGGCACACAGCAGTTTCATGGAAGTCTCCCGAGCAGATCAGGGAACCCAGTTTACGCACATGCCCGCACGCCAGGCATGCTCGTAGCCGTCAAGACACGGCGCACGGCGCCATTTTTTACCTATTCAGGCCCCGGGCGCAATCACCATGAGCCTTGATTGCTATGAAAAAAAGAGCATTTCCTTGCAGTGCCCAGGCGCGGCCAGAGTGCCCGGCTTACGCCGCAGCGGCTGCCTCGGCCAGGGCCTGCAGGGCGGCAGCCACCTCGGCGGCCTGCACGCCGTCCACTGGTGCCAGGCGCGGGGCCAGGGTTTGCAGCGCCGTGCTGTCCTTTTGCAGCTGGGCAATGGCCTGGCCGGCTTCCTTGGGCGCATCGAAGCCGGTGCTCTGCAGCAGCAGGCGGCCGTCTGCATCCACGAGCTTGAAGTAGAACTTGCCGTCGGCTTCGCGGTATTGCTTGAACGAAGGCAGCGCTGTCTTCGCGGCCTTGGCGGGCTTGGGCGCCGCCGTGGCCTGGGCCAGACTGCGCAGGCCCACAGCGGCGCGCAGCTCGCGGATGAACGGCGTGGCCAGCGCACGGGCGCGTTCGGCACCGGCCAGCAAGGTCTGCTCGATGCGCGCGGGGTTGTGGATGAGTTCCTCGTACTGCGCGCGCATGGGGGCGATCACCTGGTCCACGCGCTCGAACAGGGTGTTCTTGGCATCACCCCAGGCGATGCCGTCGGCGTAGGCCTTGCGCAGGGCCTCGGTCTCCGCGGGCGTGGCGAAGGCCTGGTAGATCTGGAACAGCGCGGAGCCTTCGACCTCCTTGGGCTCGCCGGGCGCGCGCGAATCGGTCAGGATGCCGCCGATGAGCTTCTTGAGCTGCTCGCGCGAGCTGAACAGCGGGATGGTGTTGTCGTAGCTCTTGCTCATCTTGCGGCCGTCCAGCCCCGGCAGGGTGGCCACGTGGTCGTCGATGGCGGCTTCGGGCAGCACGAAGTGCTCGCCGTAGAGGTGGTTGAAGCTCGCAGCCATGTCGCGCGCCATCTCGATGTGCTGGATCTGGTCGCGGCCCACGGGCACCTTGTGGGCCTTGAACATCAGGATGTCGGCGCCCATGAGCACGGGGTACATGAACAGCCCGGCCGTCACGCCGTCGTCCTGTTCGCGCCCGGCGGCGGTGTTCTTGTCCACGCTGGCCTTGTAGGCGTGGGCGCGGTTGAGCACGCCCTTGCCGGTCACGCAGGTCAAGAGCCAGGTGAGTTCAGGGATCTCGGGGATGTCGGACTGGCGGTAGAACGTGACCTTCTCGGGGTTCAGCCCTGCGGCCAGCCAGCTCGCCGCGATCTCCAGCGTGGAGCGCTGGATGCGCGCCGGGTCTTCGCACTTGATGAGCGCGTGGTAGTCGGCCAGGAAGTAGAAGCTCTGCACGCCGGGCGTGAGGCTGGCGGCCACGGACGGGCGGATGGAACCCACGAAGTTGCCCAGGTGGGGCGTGCCCGTGGTGGTGATGCCGGTGAGAAAGCGCGTGGTGCTCATGGAGACGGTGTCAGCAAAAAGGGGGAGAAAAGGCGATCAGCGCAGCAAGGCGGTGAGCGGCGTGAGCAGCAGGTTGATGGCGCCGTAGCCCAGCGACATCAGCGGGCGCAGCCACAGCGTGCCCACCACGCCCGCGATCACGAGGCCCATCACGATGAAGAAGCCCCAGGGCTCGATGCGCGAGACCATGTGGGCCTGTTTCCAGGGCAGCAGGCCCACCAGGATGCGCCCGCCGTCGAGCGGAGGCAGCGGAAACAGGTTGAACGCCCACATCACCAGGTTGACCAGCACCCCGGCGCGGGCCATTTCGATGAAGAAGCGCTCGTCCACGCCAAAGCCCACCAGGGACACCAGCAGCACGGCCCAGACGATGGCCTGGATGAAGTTGGAGGCGGGCCCCGCCAGCGCCACCCACACCATGTGCTTCTTGGGGTTGCGCAGGTTGCCGAAGTTGACCGGCACGGGCTTGGCATAGCCGAACAGGAAGGCCCCCGAGGTCGCGAAGTACAGCAGCAGCGGCATCAGGATGGTGCCGACCGGGTCGATGTGCTTGAGCGGGTTGAGGGTGATCCGGCCCATCATGTACGCGGTGTTGTCACCAAAGTGGCGCGCGGCGTAGCCATGGGCTGCCTCGTGCACGGTGATGGCGAACAGCACCGGCAGGGCGTAGATCAGAACGGTTTGGATGAGATTGGAGATGTCCACCTGTCGATTGTCTCAGACGCGTGGCATGGGTCCCGGGCCGCGCGGGAGGAGGGGCCGGCCGGACCGCGTGGCGGCCAGTGGTACGACAAGATCGGGAGTGGCGGACAAATCGTTGATAGCATGTGGCATGGCGTAACGAATTGCATCTGTTGGGCTCGCGTCCAGCCCTTTTCTTGCGCTCTGGCCCACACTCATACTACGCAGACCCCTTTCGGAGACATTCCCGTGCCCTTGGATCACCTCAAAATCGGAACCCGCCTCATTCTTGCGTTCGGGGGCATCGCCCTGCTGGTGGCGCTGACCATGGGCATGGCGATGTCCAGGATCGGCCGGGCCGAAGACGCCTACCGCGGCGCGGTGTCCACGGCCAGCAACGCCGCCGCGGACGGTGAACGCACGGCCAAGGCCACGCAGGCGCAGGAGCACCTGCAAGGCGCGCGCGGCTGGATCGTGGGCGGCGGGCTGGCGGTGTTCGCGCTCTCGCTGGTGGCTTTTCTCACGCTGCGCAGCGGCATTGTCAGCCCGCTCAACCAGGCCATCCTGATCGCCGAAACCGTGGCCTCGGGGGACCTGAGCCAGGAATTCAGTTCGGACCTGGAAGGGGACTTCGGCCGGCTGCTGGGGGCGCTGGGCACCATGGAAGACACGCTGACCGACCTGGTGTCGCGCATCAAGCAGGATGCGGATGCCATCAGCGCCTCCGCGGTGAACATCGACCATGGGAACACCGATCTGTCCCGCCGTGCGGAGGACCAGGTGTCCTCCCTGACCGAAACGGCGGCCAGCATGGAGCAACTGACCGCCACCGTGCGCCAGAATGCCGAGCGCGCCCATTCCGCCAGCGGCCTGGCCGTCAAGGCCTCGGCCATCGCCGAGCACGGCGGCACCGTGGTGGGCGAGGTGGTGCAGACCATGCAGGCCATCAGCGGCAGCTCGCGCAAGATCGTGGACATCATCCAGGTCATCGAAGGCATTGCCTTCCAGACCAACATCCTGGCGCTGAACGCCGCCGTGGAGGCCGCCCGCGCGGGCGAGCAGGGCCGGGGCTTCGCGGTGGTGGCCAGCGAGGTGCGCAACCTGGCCCAGCGCAGCGCGGTCGCCGCGCGCGAGATCAAGGCGCTCATCAGCGCGTCGGTGGAGCAGGTGGAGAGCGGCGCCGGCCAGGTGGGCAAGGCTGGCAAGACCATGGCCGAAATCGTGACCGCCGTGGGCCAGGTGAGCGCGCTGCTGGGGGAAATCTCCATCGCCCTGCGCGAGCAGAGCGAGGCCATCAGCCACGTGAATGTGGCGGTGTCGCACATGGATGGCTCCACGCAGGAAACGGCCGCGCTGGTTCAGAGCGCCGTGTCCACCGCGACCTCGCTCACCGCGCAGGCCCGGGACCTGGAGCAGGCCGTGGGTGCGTTCAAGCTGTAGCCCCTGAGCGGCGGCGCCGCTTCCCCCTCAGGGGGACGCCACCGGTGGCCTGGCGGAGCCAGTTCCATGGTGGCGCTGGTTTTGGCAGCGCCGGTTTTTGGGCGCGGTAGCCTGAAAGGCGCTTTTGCCGATCCTCAAGACCGCTCTGCGCGGGCGCCGGGCGGGCCCCCGGGGCCTGCAGTTTTTACAGCCCCAGAGCCTTCAAGCTGCCCCGGCCTTCGCGCATCACTTCGGGTTCGCCGCCGGTGCCCATGGGGGTCAGGTCCACCACCGTGGTGGGCTCCAGCGGGCAGGCGCCCGCATCCACCACGGCATCCACCAGCTTTTCATAGCGCTCGCGGATTTCCTGCGGGTCGTTCAGCGGTTCCGTCTCGCCAGCGGGTATCAGCGTGGTGGCCAGCAAGGGGGCGCCGTGCAGCTCCAGCAGCAGCTGCAGGCCCTTGCGGTCGGGCACGCGCAGGCCGATGGTCTTGCGCGAGGGGTGGCTCACGCGGCGCGGCACTTCCTTGGTGGCTTCGAGGATGAAGGTGTAGGGGCCGGGCGTGCCCAGCTTCAGCAGGCGGTACTGCCGGTTGTCCACGCGCGCATAGTTGGCCAGCTCCGACAGGTCGCGGCACAGCAGCGTGAGGTGGTGCCTGTCGTCCACCTGGCGGATGCGGCGCAGGCGGTCCACGGCGTCCTTGTCGTCCAGGTGGCAGACGAGGGCATAGCTGGAGTCGGTGGGCACGGCCACGATGCCGCCCTTTTGCAGCAGCGCCGCCGCCTGCTTGAGCAGGCGGGGCTGCGGGTTGTCGGGATGGACTTCGAAATACTGGGCCATGAACGGGTGCGCCTCAGGCGTTGGCCGGATGGAGGATGCGGTCGGACAGCAGCTCCCACACGGGTGTCAGCGCGCCGGGCAGCAGCGGCAGAGTGCCCAGGTCGGTGTGCGATTCATCGGGGCTGTGGAAGTCGCTGCCGCGCGACGCGGCCAGGCCGAATTCCTGCGCCATGCCGGCGTAGGTGACGTATTCGGCAGCGCTGTGGCTGCCGGTGACGACCTCCACCCCGCGCCCGCCGTGGGTCTTGAACTCGGAAAACAGCGCGAATTCCTCATTGGCGCTGAACTTGTAGCGCGCCGGGTGGGCAATGATCGCCATGCCGCCCGCGTCCGTGATCCAGCGCACGGCGTCGCCCAGCGACGCCCAGCGGTGCGGCACGTAGCCGGGCTTGCCTTCGGTGAGGAACTTGCGGAACACCTCGGAGGTGTCCTTGCAGACCCCGGTTTCCACCAGGAAGCGAGCGAAATGCGTGCGCGAGATCAGTGCCGGGTTGCCCACGAACTGCAGGGCGCCTTCATACGCGCCCTGGATGCCCACCTGGGCCAGCTGCTGCGCCATGTCCTTGGCGCGTTCGCCGCGCCCGCCCCGGGTCGCGGCCAGGCCCTGGGCCAGCTGCGCGTCGTCGGGGTCGAACCCCAGGCCGACGATGTGGACGGTGGTGTCGGCGAAGGTGACGGAAATCTCGGTACCCGTGAGATAGGCCATGCCCTGTGCGTGGGCGGCTGCGCGGGCGCGGTGCTGGCCGCCGATTTCGTCATGGTCGGTCAACGCCCACAGCTCGACACCGTTTGCCCTGGCCCGCGCGGCCAAGTCCTCGGGGGTCATGGTTCCGTCGGATACCACGGAATGGCAGTGCAGGTCGGCGTTGAGTATGGTTGTCACGAGGCCATTTTAGGGCTTGTACCGATAACGTGCCTTGCCGAACCCAGCAACACTGCAGTCAGGGGCATTGCGTCCGGCGGCCCGGCAACCTCGGCCGGGGCCATGTGCCGGGCAGTCCTTTCAGACCATCGTAGGCGTTCCAAGGAGCAACCATGAAATTCAACGACCTGCGCGTGTCCCACAAGATGTGGAGCGTCATCCTGGGCCTTCTGGCGCTCATGCTGGTCTCGGCCATCTGGACCCAGTGGTACGGCCGGCAGGTGACGGCGTCCACCGAAGAGGCCGTGGAAAAATACGAAGCCGCCATCACCACCGCCGTGACCTGGCGCGGCCTGGCCGAGGTGGCCGTGACGATGTCGATGGCGAGTTTCGTCACCACCGACCAGGCGCTCAAGGCCGACTTCGACACCCGGGTGGCCGCGCTCACCGCGCGCATCACGCCGGTGCAGGAAAAGATCAACAAGACCTCCGTCTCGCCCGAGGACAAGGCGGCGCTCGCGCAGGTGGCGGCCACGCGTGCGGATATCCGGGGCCAGACCGACAAGCTCAAGGAGCTGACGGATGCGGGCGATGCGGCGGCCAAGCAGGCGTACCTGGCGAACGTCTACCGCCCCAAGGCCGTGGCCTACCTGGAGGCCATCGACAAGTTCGTGGCCGCGCAGCAAAGCCAGCGCGACGAAGCCGTCCGTGCGGCGCACGACACGCGCGGCAACCTGGTGCTGATCGGTGCCGTGGCAGCCGTCGCCGTGGTGCTGCTGGGCATGCTGCTGGCCGCGATGCTGGTGCGCTCCATCACGGCGCCGCTGGACCGCGCGGTGGCCCTGGCCGAGGCCATCTCGGCGGGCGACCTCACGCAGAACATCCACGACGACCGCAAGGACGAGCTGGGCATGCTCACGCGGGCCCTGTCGGCCATGTCAGACCGCCTTCGCGGCGTGGTGAGCGAGGTGCGCTCGGGGGTGGATTCGGTCTCGTCGGCGTCGATCCAGATCGCGAACGGCAACCATGACCTGTCGGCGCGCACGGAGCAGACGGCCTCCAACCTGGAAGAGACGGCGGCGAGCATGGAAGAGCTGACGGCCACGGTGAGCCAGTCGGCGGACACCGCGCGCCAGGCCAACCAGCTGGCCGGAACGGCCGCGCAGGCGGCGGCACGCGGTGGCGAAGTGGTGGGCCAGGTGGTCACCAGCATGCAGCAGATCACCGACAGCTCGCGCAAGATCAACGACATCATCGGCGTCATCGACGGCATTGCCTTCCAGACCAACATCCTGGCGCTGAATGCTGCGGTGGAGGCGGCCCGGGCGGGCGAGCAGGGCCGGGGCTTCGCGGTGGTGGCCAGCGAAGTGCGCAGCCTGGCCGGGCGCAGCGCCGAGGCGGCCAAGGAAATCAAGACCCTGATCAGCGCCTCGGTGCAGAACGTGGAATCGGGGTCGGCCCAGGTGGCGCAGGCGGGCCAGAGCATGGAGGAAATCGTGGCGAGCGTGCAGCGGGTGAGCGACCTCATTGGAGAGATCACGGCATCCTCGACAGAGCAGCGCGACGGTATCGCCCAGGTGAACCAGGCGGTGACGCACCTCGACCAGATGACACAGCAGAACGCGGCGCTGGTGGAGGAGTCGACGGCGGCGGCGGCCTCGATGCGCGACCAGGCGCAGAGGCTGGCCGAGGTGGTGGCCATGTTCAACGTGGGGGCCGTGGCCAGCCGGGCTCCCGCTGCGCCCGCCCGTTCCGCGCCACCCGCCATGGCGCCGAGGCCCGCCCCCGCCGCCAAGGCCCGCGTGGGTACCAGTGCCAGCGGCAAGCCCGCGGCCAGCGCCAAGGCGCCAGCGGCCGCGCGACTGTCTTCCCCCGCGCCGGCCGCCGCCCCCAGGGCGGCTGCCCCGGCACCATCTCACCCACCGGCGCCACGCGCCACCTCGGGAGGCAACGACGATGAGTGGGAAAGCTTCTGATCCGGGGTGGAGGCCCTGGCCGCTGCCGAACTGATTGCTATCAAAATAATAGCTTAAGGCGCTTGACCAGCAAGCGCTGGAGGCATTTTTTGCAAGAACAGGTGCCCGGGGCCCTGGGCCCTGACTCTTGCCTCCCCCGTTCCACCTCTGTGCCCCGCTTGCGCCGCTCGCGGTCCGTGCCCGGCGTGCGCCCGCGTGGCCGCCGGTGGGGAATGCGGGTTTCTCCCGGTGAGGTGCTGGCGTGGCGGCGCGCCGGGCTGGCGTAGGCTATGGGTTGTTTGCTGATGTAATCGGATGTTTCCCTGGCGAACCTCGCCTTGCATGAAAACACTACAGATCCACGAGGAAGAACAACCCATGCAACTCGACAATATCCGCGTTTCCCGCAAGCTGTGGGGCGCATTTCTGGGCCTGATGATCGGCATGCTGCTGCTCTCGGGCTTTGCCCAGAACCGGGCCAACAGCTCCATGTCCTCGGCGATCGACGCCGTCGTGGACATCGAGGGGCGCATCTCCGCCGCCGTGCGCTGGCGCGGCGCCACCGAGACGGCCGTCACCATGGTCATGGGCGGCGCCGTGACCACGGATGCCGTGCTGGCCGAGCAGTATGGCGCCAAGGTCAAGGAGATCATCGGCAACATCAACAAGGTGCAGGAAGGCATCGTGGCCTCGGCCACCGCCCCCGAGGAAAAGGCTGCGCTGGACAAGGTGCTGGAGGCCCGCAAGGCCGTGCTGGCGGCCACCGCCAAGACCTGGGAGCTCAAGGGCGCCGGCGACGCCGTGGCGACCCAGCGGTTCGCCGACAACGAATTCGCCCCCCTGGTCACCAAATACCTCAAGGCGCAGGACGACTTCGTCGCCACGCTCGAGACGCGCCGCGACGCCATCCGCGCCGACGCCTCGGCGCGCCGCGTGGAATACGCGATCTGGGGAATCATCACCTCGCTGGTGCTGATGGCCGTGGGGCTGTTCCTGGCCTGGAAGCTGGTGCGCTCCATCACCCTTCCGCTGGATGAGGCGGTGAACACCATCGACGCCATCGCGGCGGGCGACCTCACCCAGGAACTGCAATCCGTCCGCAAGGACGAGTTCGGCCACATGCTGCGTTCGCTGTCGGCCATGTCGGCACGCCTTCGCGGCGTGGTGAGCGAGGTGCGCTCGGGGGTGGACTCGGTCTCGTCGGCGTCGATCCAGATCGCCAACGGCAACCACGACCTGTCGGCGCGCACGGAGCAGACGGCCTCCAACCTGGAAGAGACGGCGGCGAGCATGGAAGAGCTGACGGCCACGGTGAGCCAGTCGGCGGACACCGCGCGCCAGGCCAACCAGCTGGCCGGAACGGCCGCGCAGGCGGCGGCACGCGGTGGCGAAGTGGTGGGCCAGGTGGTCACCAGCATGCAGCAGATCACCGACAGCTCGCGCAAGATCAACGACATCATCGGCGTCATCGACGGCATTGCCTTCCAGACCAACATCCTGGCGCTGAATGCTGCGGTGGAGGCGGCCCGCGCGGGCGAGCAGGGCCGGGGCTTCGCGGTGGTGGCCAGCGAAGTGCGCAGCCTGGCCGGGCGCAGCGCCGAGGCGGCCAAGGAAATCAAGACCCTGATCAGCGCCTCGGTGCAGAACGTGGAATCGGGGTCGGCCCAGGTGGCGCAGGCGGGCCAGAGCATGGAGGAAATCGTGGCGAGCGTGCAGCGGGTGAGCGACCTCATTGGAGAGATCACGGCATCCTCGACAGAGCAGCGCGACGGTATCGCCCAGGTGAACCAGGCGGTGACGCACCTCGACCAGATGACGCAACAGAACGCGGCGCTGGTGGAGGAGTCGACGGCGGCGGCGGCCTCGATGCGCGACCAGGCGCAGAGGCTGGCCGAGGTGGTGTCGGTGTTCAACGTGGGCGCGGTCGCGGTGCGCGCGCCAGCAGCACCCCGCCCGGCGCCCGCTGCCGCGCCCCGGCCGGCCGCGGCCAAGGTGGCCGCCACCCACCACCCGCGCGTGGCGGGGGCCAAACCCGCCGTTGCACGGCCTCCAGCACCGGCCCCGGCCCGGCTTGCGCCGCCCGCGGCCCCGGCGGCCCGGCCCGCGCCACCGCCGGCGGCGGCTTCCCGTGGCGGCGATGACGACTGGGAGAGCTTCTGACGGCCGCCACTGGGTTGGGCTGGTTGCTGCTAAATAGATAGCTTCCAGCGCTTCCCAGCCGTGCGCGGGCGGCCCATTTCATCGCGCCATCTGCCGCCTTCTCCATGAAGGCTGCCCCCACTGCCTTGGTTCCTGTGGCGCCTTGTGCGCCGTTCGTTTCCGCGCACCCCCGAAAAGGACTTGCCCATGCCCCTCGTCAACATCCGCCTCGCCCGGCGCGACCTGCCCACCACGGCCGCGCAGAAGGCGGCGCTCATCGCCGGCGTCACCCAGCTGATGCAGCAGGTGCTGGACAAGCGGCCCGAGACCGTGACGGTCATCATTGACGAAGTGGACCCCGAAAACTGGGGCCAGGGCGGGGAGCCGGTGACGGTGATCCGCCAGCGCCGCCAGTGACCCGTGTGCGCAGTCCTCAGAGCTGCGCGCCCTCGACCAGGAACTGCACCTTGCGCTCGCCCTTCCACTCGTTCACATCGAGGCGGAAGGCCAGCAGCACGCGCGCGGGCAGTTGCTCGGTGTGGCCGAACCAGATGGCATCCACCGGGTTGCCCTGGTGCATGAGCTTGATCGACAGATGGTTCTTGGACTCGCCCACCAGGCGCTGGCTCACGATCTGCACTTCTTCGCTGAACGTGGGCGGCGCAAAGCCCTGGCCCCAGACTTCGTGGTGCAGGGTGTCCACCATGTCGGCGCGGCAGTATTCGGGGGCCAGGGGGCCGTCGGTTTCGATGCGGCGGGTGAGGGTGGAGGCATCGAGCCACTCCTGCGCCACCTGGGCCAGGGCGCGCTCGAACACCTCGAACGCTTCTTCGGCCACGGTGCAGCCCGCCGCCATGGCATGGCCGCCGAACTTCAGCAGCACGCCCGGGTGGCGCTTGGCCACCAGGTCGAGCGCATCGCGCAGGTGAAAGCCGGGGATGGAGCGGCCCGAGCCCTTGAGCTCGTGCTCCTTGCCCGGCGCGCTGCTGGCGGCAAAGACAAAGGTGGGGCGGTGCAGCTTGTCCTTGATGCGGCTGGCCACGATGCCCACCACGCCTTCGTGGAAGTCGGGGTCGAACACGCTGATGGCCGGGGGCGGCTCCTCGTCTTCCTGGAACAGGCTCTCGGCCATCAGCATGGCCTGGTCGCGCATCCCGCCCTCGATCTCGCGGCGCTCGCGGTTGATGCCGTCGAGCAGGCCCGCCAGCTCGGCGGCGCGGCCTGCGTCGTCGGTCAGCAGGCATTCGATGCCCAGCGTCATGTCGGCCAGGCGACCCGCGGCATTGATGCGCGGGCCCAGCGCAAAGCCAAAGTCGAACGTGGTGGCCACCGGGGCCTTGCGGCCTGCGGCATGGAACAGCGCGGCGATGCCTGCGGGCATCTGGCCCGCGCGGATGCGCTTCAGGCCCTGGGCGACCAGGCGGCGGTTGTTGGCGTCGAGCTTCACCACATCGGCCACGGTGCCCAGCGCCACGAGCGTGAGCAGCGGGTCGAGCTTGGGTTGCAAGGGCTGGTGCGCCCCCACGCTCCCCACTACGTGTGGTTCGCTGCCCCCCAGGGGGGCGCTCGCGCCTTGGGGCGGCCCGGCGGCACTCGGCGCATCAAAGATTCCGCGTGCGCGCAGCTCGGCCCGCAGCGCCAGCAGCACGTAGAACATCACGCCCACACCGGCCATGGACTTGCTCTCAAACGCGCAGCCGGGCTGGTTGGGGTTGACGATGGCGTCGGCCGCCGGCAGTTCGGGCCCGGGAAGGTGGTGGTCGGTCACGAGCACCTGCAGGCCCAGCGCCTTGGCCTCGGCCACGCCGTCCACGCTGGCGATGCCGTTGTCCACGGTGATGAGCACGTCGGCGCCGCGCTCGGCCACGCGCCGGGCGATGGGGGGCGTGAGGCCGTAGCCGTCCGTCACGCGGTCGGGCACGAGGTAGTCCACGTGCTGCGCGCCCAGCAACCGCAGTCCGCGCACGCCCACGGCGCAGGCGGTGGCGCCGTCGCAGTCGTAGTCGGCCACGATGACAAGGCGCTTGTTCTGCGCCATGGCGTCGGCCAGCAGGCGGGCGGCGGTGTCAATGCCTTTCAAACCCGAGGGAGGGAGCAGGCGGCCCAGGCCGTCGTCCAGCTCGTCCTTGGCACGCACGCCGCGCGCGGCATACAGGCGGGCCAGCAGCGGGTGCACGCCGGCTTGCTCCAGCGCCCAGGCGGCGCGGGGGGGGATGTCTCTTGCTACTATTTTCATAGCTTCTCGCGCAGTTCTGCAAAGCGCTGGGGCCTGAAAAGGCTTTGAAAACGCTGGGCCAGCGTGCGGGGCGCGCTGTGGAAGGCCAGCGCATTGCGCTCCCCACACAGGGTCAGTTGCACCGGCACGCCGTCTTCGGCCTTGCGCAGAAGGCCGGCCACGGGGCCTGCGTCCAGCGCGGTCCAGGCGGCGGCCCAGGCGCGCCAGTCTTCATTCAGCGCCGCGCCGCGCAGGGTGGTGGGCACCGTCGGCGCAGTGGCGGAGGTGGGGGCGGGCACAGGCAGGGGGCCGGTGCCATGCACCCAGAACGAGTTGATCACCGGCAGCCCGCGCGCCGTGCGCTCGTCGTTGAAGGCGTGGGTGTAGAGCAGCATCTGCATCTCGCTGTGCAGGCGGTGCAGCGTGCGGGCCTCGCGCGCATCCGGCATCCAGGCGCGCACGTCGCGCAGCAGCACGCGTTCCAGCGAGGCGGTGGCAAGCAGGGCAAACAGCGAGCTGCGGGCCAGCCAGCGCGTGGGCTGGTCGTAGTGCAGGGTGATGCCGTCTTCGGCGAACCAGGGGGACACGATGGCCAGCAGCGCGCGCGACGCGGCCTCGTCCAGTCCCAGGAGTTCAGGGTCGCGCAGCGTGACGTGGTCGGTGCTGACCTGCCACTGGCAGGGCGTGACAAAGGCCCAGGCCGCTCCATCGGTGGGCTGGCCCTGCTGGTGGCGGTGCCACGCGGCCCAGGGGATGCGGCCGTCCTGCGCAGGCAGGCCCAGGGCGCGCGCCAGGGCGCGTTCGTGGGGGGCGGAGAAGGTTGTTTCCTCGCCGCTGTCACTCTGGGCGGGATGGGGGCTGAGCCGGGCCAGAAGCCGGTCCAGGTGGGGCAGGGCCAGGCCCTGCAGGGCTTGCTGGCATCCCGGGGAGGCGCTGGCGGCGTAGGGAATGAGCAAATGGGTGGTGTCCGACATGGGCCTATTGTCCGGGATGCCACAATCTGGCCGGCCTGTGGCGTGCATTCCGCACCCTGCAGTGCCTTCTTTCCTTATTCATGCAAATCCCCTACGAACTGGCCCTGGGCTGGCGCTACACGCGCGCGGGCCGCGCCACGCGGCGCAATGGCTTCATCTCGTTCATCTCGGGCGTGTCCATGCTGGGCATCGCGCTTGGGGTGGCGGCGCTCATCATCGTGCTGTCGGTGATGAACGGCTTTCAGAAGGAAGTGCGCGACCGCATGCTCAGCGTGGTCTCGCACATCGAGATTTTTGCGCCCCAGGGCGCGGCGCTGCCCGACCCGGCGCGCACGCTGGCCGAGGCCAGGCAGAACCCCAACGTGGTGGGCGCTGCGCCGTTCGTGGCGGCGCAGGCGCTGCTGGCGCGCGGCGAGGATATGAAGGGCGCGCTGGTGCGCGGCATCGACCCGGCGCTGGAAGGCGCGGTGACGGACCTGGCCGCCACCAACGAAAAAACGCTCAATCTGCTGGTGCCCGGCGAATTCCGCGTGGTGCTGGGCGGCGAGCTGGCCCGCGCTTTGGGCGTGCGCGCCGGCGATGTGGTCACCCTGATCGCCCCCGCGGGCCAGGTGACCCCGGCGGGCGTGGTGCCACGCCTCAAGCAGATGACGGTGGCGGGCACGTTTGATTCCGGCCACTACGAATACGACTCGGCGCTGGTGCTGCTGCACCATGAGGACGCCCAGCGCATCTTCCGCCTGGAAGGCCCCACGGGCGTGCGCCTGAAGCTCAAGGACCTGCACCAGGCGCGCGACGTGGCCCAGCAGCTGGCGGGGTCCTTAAGCGGCCAGCTGCTCATCCGCGACTGGACGCAGCAGAACCGCACCTGGTTCGCGGCCGTGCAGCTTGAAAAGCGCATGATGTTCATCATCCTCACGCTCATCGTGGCGGTGGCGGCGTTCAATCTGGTGTCCACCCTGGTGATGACGGTGACCGACAAGCGCGCCGACATCGCCATCCTGCGCACGCTGGGCGCCAGCCCGAAAAGCATCATGGGCATCTTCGTGGTGCAGGGCGCCATGGTGGGCGTGATCGGCACGGCCGTGGGCCTGCTGCTGGGGCTCTCCATCGCCTTCAACATCGACGTGATCGTGCCGGCCATCGAGAGGGCGCTGAACGCGAGTTTCCTGCCCAAGGACATTTACCTGATCAGCAAGATGCCCAGCGAGCCGCAGAGCAGCGACATCCTGCCCATCGGCATCATCTCGCTCGTGCTGGCCTTCGTGGCCACGCTCTACCCCAGCTGGCGTGCCAGCCGTGTGAATCCTGCCGAGGCCCTGCGCTATGAGTAATACGACCCCCACGCTCGGCACCGGCGTGTCCCCGCGGCCCTTCGAGGCGGCGCCCGCCGCCCACGCGGGCTTGAATGGCCCGATGGTTCTGGAGGCGCACGGCCTGACCAAGCGCTTCACCGAAGGGCGCCTGGACGTGACCGTGCTGCAGGGCGTGGACCTGCGGGTCCACGCGGGCGAGACGCTGGCCATCGTCGGCGCCTCGGGCTCGGGCAAGAGCACCTTGCTGCACCTGCTGGGCGGGCTGGATGCGCCCACCTCGGGCACCGTGCGCCTGAAGGGGGAGGCCATGTCGTCCCTCTCCGCCGAACGGCAGGGCCAGCTGCGCAACCAGCACCTGGGCTTCATCTATCAGTTCCACCACCTGCTGCCCGAGTTCAGCGCGCTGGACAATGTGGCCATGCCGCTGCGCATCCGCCGCATGCCGTACGAGCAGTGCCAGCACGAGGCCGCGAAGGTGCTGGCCGCCGTCGGGCTGAAGGAGCGCCTGCACCACCGTCCGGCCGAGCTGTCGGGGGGGGAGCGCCAGCGCGTGGCCATCGCCCGGGCGCTGGTCACCCGTCCGGCCTGCGTGCTGGCCGACGAGCCCACGGGCAATCTCGACCGCACCACGGCCGACGGCGTGTTTGAACTGATGATGCAGCTGGCGCGGGACCAGGGCACGGCGTTCGTGATGGTCACGCACGACGAATCCCTGGCCGTGCGCTGCAGCCGCGTGGTGAGGCTGGTGCTCGGCCACCTGACCTGATATCTGGCCCGGGCCCGGCGTTCTTCGCCTCGCCAGCCGGTGGCCGGCGGCCTGCGCGGGGTGCGAGGATGGCGGGGCGGGTCTAGATGCCGAGGATCTTCTTGGCTTGCGCCAGGGATTTCATCGAGTCGTCATGTTTGCCGGCCTTGTGCTGGGCCTCGCCCTCCGCGCGCAGCTGTTTGACCTTGGCGGCGTTGTCAGCCGTCAGCGCCGGATGGGTCGCCAGCTTGGCGTCGATGGCCTTCATCTCGTTGGGGCAGTTGTGGGCCAGCGCGGAGCCGGCGGCCATGGCGAGCAGCGCCACGGCTGCGATCTGGATCAGGAAGCGCATGAAATGTCTCCTCAGGTTCGAGCCATGATCCCCGGCACGGCGGCCATGGGCCGCTATCCGTGCATGCCCGCGGGCGTGGCTGCCTGCCTGCGGGCTCGCGCGTGGCGCCGGGGGCCTACATCACCCTCCCGTACCACCAGACCGAGAGTGCTGCTGCCAGCAGGGCCAGCACGGCGCCCGCCAGTGCCAGCAGGGCAGAGATCTCGGTTTCCTTCTTCTCCACCGTCAATCGCGAACTGAGCGTTTCGTAGACCTTCTTGAGGTCGGCCGCCGTGGCCGCGTGGAAGTACTCGGCGTTCGTGCGCGTGGCCACGGCCTTCAGGGTTTCTTCGTCGAGCCGCACGCGCATCGACCACCCTTCGAACCCTATCGTCTCGCCCTGCACGGTGCCCACGCCCACGGTGTACACGCGCACGCCGCGGTCCGCCGCCCACTTGGCGGCTTCAAGCGGGTCCACGCCCGTGGTGCGCTGCCCGTCGGTCAGCATGATGATGGCCGCCGAGGTGTAGGAGCCCGGCGCCACCGGGGTGAAGGGCTTGGCGGGGTCCTGCTTGTTGCCGATCTCGTCGATGGGCTTGGGACGCATCGCCTGGCGGCCCCCCAGCGCCGCGATGTCGATACCCGCATCCGGAAAAATGGTGGCCAGCGACAGCATGATGCCGTTGCCCGTGGCCGTGCCGCGCTGCAGCTGGAAGCTGTCGATGGCCTTGACCAGGTCTTCACGGCTTTGCGTGGGCAGCTGGGCCAGCTGCGCGCTGCCCGCGAACGCCACGATGCCCACGCGCACGTGGCGCGGCAGCTCGGCGATGAAGGCCTTGGCGGCATTCTGGGCGGCGGTGATCCGGTCGGGCTCCACGTCGGCGGCGCGCATGCTGCCCGACACGTCCATGGCCAGCATGATGGTCTGGTCCTGCGAGGGCAGGGTGATCACGGCCAGCGGGCGCGCGGCCGCCAGCAGCAGGGCGATCAGCGCCAGCAGGAAGAGGGCGGGCGGGATGTGGCGCCGCAGGCGCTGGCCGGGGCCCATGGCCTCGCGCACCAGCGACAGGCTGGAGTAGCTGAGCGCCGTCTTCTTGCGCCGGTGCAGCAGCCACCAGTACAGCAGCACCAGCAAGGGCGCGACCAGCAGCAGCCAGAGCAGGGTGGGCCAGAGAAAAACCATGGTGCGGTCCTTGGTGGCGTGGTGGTTCAGGCGGCGGTGGGCAGGGCCGCTTCCGAGGGCGCGGGGGCGGAGGGGGCGCGCGGCGCCCGCACGCGGCGCTGGCGCAGGTCCATGAAGCGCAGCAGCGCATCGACCAGGTCGTCGTCGGTGCACAGTTCCAGCGTGTCGGCGCCGGCGCGGGCCAGGCCCTCGCGCAGCGCGGCCTCGCGCTCGGCGGCCAGGCGGGCGAAGCGGCGGCGAAAGGCCGCGTCGTGCGTGTCCACCTGCAGCTGCTCGCCGCTTTCGGCGTCGCGCAGCGTGATGAGGCCGACGTCCGGCAGCGCGAGCTCCAGCGGGTCCAGCAGGCGCACGGCCACCACGTCGTGCCGCTGCGCCAGCTGGGCCAGGGGTTTCTCCCAGCCGGGCGCGCTGATGAAGTCCGACACCACGAACACGGTGGCGCGGCGGCGCAGGTTGGCAAGCCCCGCCTGCAGCAGCCGGTGCAGTTCGGTGGCGGCGCCGCCGCCCTTCGCGCGTGTGGGCGTGGCCGCCTTTTCAGGGGCCAGCAGGCGGTGCACCAGGTGCAGCACATGGGCGCGGCTGCTGCGCGGCGGCAGCACGGCGTCCACCGCGCGTTCGGCCTGGCCGCTGGCGCCGCCGTACAGCATGGCGCCCACGCGGTTGCCGTGGCGGGTGAGCAGGCGCGAGAGCACGGCCACGAAACCCGTGAGGATGTCTCGCTTGGCATGGCCTTCGGGGCCGAAGCTGATGGAGGGGCTCAGGTCCAGCAGGAACCAGGCGGTCATTTCGCGGTCTTCGGTGAACACGCGCACGTGCGGCGTGTTCAGCCGCGCGGTCACGTTCCAGTCGATGTGGCGCACGTCGTCGTGCGGCTGGTATTCGCGCAGGTCGGCCAGGTCCAGCCCGGTGCCGCGCATCAGGGTGCGGTAGTCACCCTGCAGCAGGCCGTCGAGCCGGCGGATGACCTTCCACTCCAGCTCGCGCAGCAGGCGGTCGGCCTGCCCCGGCAGGGTGGGCAGGACGTGGACCGTGGCGCCGGGGGGGTCAGGCGGCTTTTTGCTCATGGTGCAGCGGGCGCGCGGGCGCCGGTATCTTGGCCATGATGCGCTGGATGAGCGCGTCGGCGTCCAGGCCTTCGGAGAGCGCCTCGTACGACAGGGCGACGCGGTGGCGCAGCACGTCGGCCGCCAGGGCGGTCATGTCCTCGGGCAGCACGTAGTTGCGCCCGCGCAGCATGGCCAGGGCCTGGGCGCCCTCGGCCAGGGCAATGGTGGCGCGCGGGCTTGCGCCGCAGCTGATGTAGTCGGCCAGGTCCTTGAGGCCATGCCGCGCGGGCTCGCGGGTGGCGGCCACCAGCTTCACGGCATATTGCAGCATCGACGGGTCTACATACACAGTGCGGCATTCGGCCTGCAGCGCCGCCAGCTGCGCGGTGGTGGCCACGGGCAGCACCTGCACGGGCAGGTCCAGCGCGCGCTGGGCGATCACGAACTCTTCTTCCTCGGTGGGGTAGCCCAGCAGCACCTTCATCATGAAGCGGTCCACCTGGGCCTCGGGCAGTGCGTAGGTGCCCTCGGTCTCGATGGGGTTCTGCGTGGCCATCACCAGGAAGGGCTCGGGCACCTTGTGGGTCTCGCCCGCGATCGTGACCTGGCGTTCCTGCATCACCTCCAGCAGCGCGCTCTGCACCTTGGCGGGCGCGCGGTTGATCTCGTCGGCCAGCAGCAGGTGGGTGAACACGGGGCCCAGCGCGGTGCTGAATTCGCCGGTCTTCTGGTTGTACATGCGCGTGCCCACCAGGTCGGCGGGCACCAGGTCGGGCGTGAACTGGATGCGCTTGAAGCTGCCCTGGATGGTGCTGGCCAGCGTCTTCACGGTGAGCGTCTTGGCCAGTCCCGGCACGCCTTCGACCAGCAGGTGGCCCTGGGCGAGCATGGCCACCATCACGCGTTCGAGAAAGCGGTCCTGGCCCACCACCACGCGCTTGACTTCGTAGAGCACCTGTTCCATCAGGGTGGCGGTGTTCGTTGTGGCTTCCATGGCTTTCCTTCCTTGTCAGGGTTCAACGATGCTGCGAGCCGTACGTGGCCTACGCCACAGGGTGCGTTCCCCTCCCGAAGGAGAGGGGGAAGGCGCGAAGCGACTCAGGGGGTATTGCATGCTAGAACGGCGGCATGCCCACGGCCGAGGCCGCGTTCTCGATGGGCACCGCGAAGCCGATGCCGATGAAGGTGCGCGCCGGGGTGGGGTTGAGGATGGCGGTGACGATGCCCACGACCTCGCCGTCGAGCGTGACCAGCGGCCCGCCGGAGTTGCCCGGGTTGGCGGCGGCGTCGAACTGGATCAGGTTGCTGAGCTGGCGCTTGCCCTCGGGCGAGGTGAATTCGCGTTTGAGGCCCGACACCACGCCGGCCGAGGCGGAGGGGCCGATGCCGAAGGGAAACCCCACGGCCACCACATGGTCGCCGGGGCGCAGGTCCTGGGTGGAGCGCAGCGGGGCGGCGAACAGGTCGTCGGGCACCTTGTGGGCCTGCAACACGGCCAGATCGTTTTCGGGCTGTGCGCCGGTGATGCTGGCCGTGGTCTCCAGGCCGTCATGGAAGGTGATGGCGATGCGGTCGGAGCCCGCCACCACGTGCAGGTTGGTCAGGATGATGCCCTTGTCGACGATGACCACGCCGGTGCCCACGCCACGCTCGACTTCCTCCTTGCCATTCTTGCCGCGGCCGTAGCCCACGACACGCACCACCGAGGGCGAAATCGCTTCCGCCGCGCGCGCAGCGGCGGAGGGCGGGGTGGTGGTCTCCAGCGTGCGCAGCACGGCGGCATCGATGTCTTCCTGGGTGATCCTGCGGGGGGCGGGGCCCTGGTGCAGCCACAGGCTGGCGATGAGCAGGGCGCCAAGCAGCGCGATCATGGTCCACAGGCCGCGCACGTGGCGCCGGGACAGCATCGTGCCGCCCGTGGTGGCGGCAGGCGCAGGAGACGGAGGCGCAAGGGGGGCGGCTCCATCGGCATCGGCCGTGGGTGCGGGGAGCGTGGCCGCCGCTTGCGCCGGGGGGCGGCGGGCAGGGCGGGAGCTGCTGTAGAGGGCGGGCCGGGGCATCCTAGTCACCTTTTCTACTGCGCCGGGGAAAAGCGCATGGTTTTCACGTTAGCACGTATCGCGGCCGGATGCACATCCAAGGTTTCGTCAGGCATCATGGCCGGATGACCGCCTGGATCGATACGCACTGCCACCTGGATGCCCCGGAGTTCGACCCCGACCGCGACGCGGTCCGCCAGGAGGCGCGTGCACGCGGCGTCGCGCATTGCGTGATCCCGGCCGTCGAGCGCGGCAACTGGGGCACCGTGCGGGAGCTGGCGCACCGGCATGGGGACAGCTATGCGCTTGGCATCCACCCCCTGTGCACGGGGCGCGCCGACGACGGGGACCTGGATCTCCTGGCGCAGGAGCTGGAGCAGCACCACGCGGACCCGCGCCTTGCCGCCATCGGCGAGATCGGTCTGGACTATTTCGTGGGCGGCCTGGACCCCGTCCGGCAGGAGCGGTTCTACCGCGCGCAGCTCCAGCTGGCGCGCCGGTTCGATCTGCCCGTGATCCTGCATGTGCGGCGTTCCGCCGACAGGCTGCTCAAGGGCTTGCGGGAGCTGCCCGTGCAGGGCGGCATCGCCCATGCCTTCAACGGCAGCCTGCAGCAGGCGCAGGCCTTCATCGGGCTGGGGTTCAAGCTGGGTTTCGGCGGCGCGATGACCTACGACCGGGCGCTGCAGCTGCGCCGCCTGGCGGCCGAGCTGCCCGGGGATGCACTGGTGCTGGAGACCGATGCGCCCGACATCCCGCCCCACTGGCTGTACACCACGGCGGCGCAGCGCGCCGAAGGCCGGCCCCAGGGCCGCAACGCGCCGGCAGAGCTGCCGCGCATCGCCCAGGCGCTGGCGCAGCTGCGGGGCCAGTCCGCGCGGATGCTCGCGCGGGCCACCACCGCGAATGCCCGCGCGGCGCTGCCCCGGATCGCGGCGCTGGTGCCGCTGGAAGCTCCAAATGAGGAGTAATTTTGGAGGTTTCGGCTGTGTGGTGCACGGTTTGCAGCTATCTTTTTTTGTGAACGCGCACAGGGGCTGGCGCGGTTTCAGTCCAGAATCGACGCATGCCTGACGTCCATGCACCTGGTTCCATGCCCGTGCCCGCCACCACCCGGTGGCAGGGGCTGCCGCCCATCGCTGGCGAAGGGACGGTGGTGCTGATCCTGGGCAGCTTTCCGGGCGCGGCCTCGCTGCGGGCGCGCCAGTACTATGCCCATCCGCAGAACCATTTCTGGAAGATCCTGCAGGCCCTCTGGCCAGGGCACCCCCTGCTGCCCGCAGGGAGCGGCGATCCCTACGCGCAGCGCTGCGAATGGCTGCTGGCGCGGGGGCTGGGGCTGTGGGATGTCTATGAAAGCTGCGAGCGGGAAGGCAGCCTGGACACCAGCATCCGCAACGCGAAGGTCAACGACTTTGCGCGCCTGCACGGGCGCTGCCCCCGGCTGGCGGCCGTGGCCCACAACGGTGCCGAAAGCTACCGGCATGCCCCGGCGGTGCTGCGAAGCCTGGGGCCGATGTGCCTGCCGCCGGTCGATGCCGTGCGCCTGCCCTCCACCAGCCCGGCCAACGCCTCCTGGAGCTTTGAACGTAAATTGGCCGCCTGGGCGGAGCTGATGGCCGCCCACGGACTGCTTTGACTGCCTGGAATGACCCGAAAAAAGAACACCACCCCCCGCGAACTGCCCGAAGTCAGCGTCTCCGACGATGGCGAGGTGCGGCACCTGCACCTGGGCACGCCCTGGATCCAGGGCTCCATGCGCGTGGCCGAGCCCTTCGAGCTGGAGCTGGAATACGTGCAGCGCATGATGGCCTGGCTGCTGTTCGCCGAGCCCTCCCAGGTGTCCAAGGGGCATGCCATGCAGCTGGGGCTGGGGGCGGGCGCCATCACCAAGTTCTGTCACAAGAAGCTGCGCATCTGCACCACGGCCATCGAGCTCAACCCCCAGGTGCTGGCGGTGTGCCGGCAGTGGTTCAAGCTGCCGCCCGACGGGCCCAAGCTGCGCGTGGTGCTGGCCGATGCCGCGCAGGAGATCAGGAACCCCATGTGGCTGGGCACGGTGGATGCGCTGGCCGTGGACCTGTATGACCACGAGGCGGCCGCGCCCGTGCTCGACAGCCCGGATTTCTACGCGGACTGCCGCGCGCTGCTGACCGATACCGGCAGCATGACCGTCAACCTGTTTGGCCGGGCCTCGAGCTACGGCCGCAGCCTGCAGAGCATGGCGGCCGCTTTCGGCGAAGAGGCGCTCTGGTCGTTCAAGCCCACGCGCGAGGGCAACACCGTGGTGCTCGCGCAGCGCACGCCCACCCGCCCCAAGCGCACCGAACTGGCCGCGCGGGCCGAGGCCATCCAGGCCCGCTGGGATCTGCCCACCGCCAAGTGGCTGCGGGCCTTCAAGCCGGTGGTGGCCTGACCACCGCCGGCCCATGGCTTCATTCTGGAAAGGTTCTCGATGAAAACATCCCTTGTTTCTCCGGATGGCGTGGCGGTCCGGCCCTATGCGGGGCCGGTGGACTGGCGCCGGGTGGTGCAGTGGCTCAGCGATGACCAGGTGATCTCCCCGGAAGAGGCGCAGCGCACCGTCGCGCGCTGCTCGCAGGCCGAAAGCTCGCAGCATGCGCTGGTGCGCCTGGCCAACGTGGCCATGGAGCGCGCCAGCGACGGCAAGCCGCTGGACATCGAGACCCTGTCCGAGTACCTGGCCAAGCGGGCAGGACTGCCCTACCTGCGCATCGATCCGCTCAAGGTGGACGTGGGGCGCGTGGCCGACACCATGAGCGCCACCTATGCCGAGCGCCACAAGGTGCTGCCCGTGCAGGTGACCCCCAAGGAAGTGGTGGTGGCCACCTCGGAGCCCTTCATTGACGACTGGGTCGCGGAGGTGGAGCGGCAGTCGCGGCGGACCGTGCGCCGCGTGGTGGCCAGCCCGCTGGACATCCATCGGTTCACGGCGGAGTTCTTCGCGCTGGCCAAGTCGGTGCGCGCCGCCCAGAAGGCGGGGGGCAATTCCGGGGGCAGCAGCTTCGAGCAGCTGGTCGAGCTGGGCAAGAGCAACAAGCAGCTCGACGCCAATGACCAGGGCGTGGTCAAGGTCGTGGACTGGCTCTGGCAGTACGCGTTCGACCAGCGCGCCAGCGACATCCACCTGGAGCCGCGGCGCGACCAGGGGGTGATCCGGTTTCGCATCGACGGCGTGCTGCACCCCGTCTACCAGATGCCCATGGGGGTGCACAACGCCATGGTCTCGCGCATCAAGCTGCTCGGGCGCATCGACGTGGTGGAAAAGCGCCGCCCGCAGGACGGCCGCATCAAGACGCGCAACCAGCGCGGCGACGAGGTGGAAATGCGGCTGTCCACCCTGCCCACGGCGTTCGGCGAGAAGATGGTCATGCGGATCTTCGACCCGGACAACGCCGTCAAGGACCTCGATGCCCTGGGTTTTGCCCAGCACGACGCCGCCCGCTGGGAAGGGCTGGTCAAGCGCCCGCACGGCATCATCCTGGTGACCGGGCCCACCGGCTCGGGCAAGACCACCACGCTGTATTCCACGCTCAAGCGGGTGGCGACCGAGGAGGTCAACGTCAGCACGGTGGAAGACCCCATCGAAATGATCGAGCCCAGCTTCAACCAGACGCAGGTGCAGCCGCAGCTCGACTTCAACTTCGCCGAAGGCCTGCGCGCCCTGATGCGCCAGGACCCGGACATCATCATGGTGGGTGAAATCCGCGACCTGGAGACGGCCGAGATGGCCATCCAGGCGGCGCTCACGGGCCACCTGGTGTTCTCGACCCTGCACACCAACGATGCCCCGTCCGCCATCACCCGGATGATGGAGCTGGGCGTGCCGCCCTACCTCCTGAACGCCACCCTGCTCGGGGTGCTGGCGCAGCGCCTGGTGCGCACCCTGTGCAGGCAGTGCAAGCAGAAGGACGATGCGGCGGACCGCGAGACCCTGATGGCGGTGGTCAAGCCCTGGAAGCTCAGCGGCGGCTACCAGCCGTACAAGCCCGTGGGCTGCGTGGACTGCCGCATGAGCGGCTTTCGCGGCCGCATGGGCCTGTATGAGCTGCTCACGGTGAGCGAGGCGCTCAAGGAAAAGATCAACCAGGCACCCTCCATCGACATGCTGCGCCGCCAGGCCGTGCAGGACGGCATGCGGCCGTTGCGCCTGGCGGGCGCCTTGCGGGTGGCCGAAGGCCTGACCACGCTGGACGAGGTGATCACCGCGACGCCACCCCTGGAGTGAAGTCCGCCGCGCGGGCGGGGCCTGGGCGGCCAGTCGTTACCGGATGTAGGTGGAATCCACATCCGCGCGCGCCCTGGTTGCCCCCACAATCGCGCAGTCGAGATTTCCGCCAAGGAGACAATTCGTGAAAATCAAAAGTCAAAAAGACTTCTTTGCCGGCCTCATGTTCATGGGTGTCGGTGTGGCGTTCGCGTGGGGTGCAACCACGTACAACGTCGGCAACGGTGCCCGCATGGGCCCGGGCTACTTCCCGCTGCTGCTGGGGATTCTGCTGGCCATCATCGGCAGCGCGATCACCTTCAAGGCCACCACGGTGGAAACCCAGGATGGCGACAAGATCGGAAAGTGGGCCTGGAAGCCGCTGTTCTTCATCCTGGCCGCCAACTTCGCGTTCGGCATCCTGCTGGGCGGCCTGCCGAGCCTGGGCATTCCGGCCATGGGCCTCATCGTGGGCATCTATGCGCTGACCTTCATTTCGAGCCTGGCTGGCCAGGAGTTCCATGCGAAGTCCGTGTTCGTGCTGGCCACGGTCTTGGCTGTCGGCAGTTACGTGGCATTCGTCTGGGCGCTCAAGCTGCAGTTCCCTGTGTGGCCGAGTTTCATCACGGGTTGAGCAGGAGCACCGACCATGGAATTATTTGACAATCTCTCGATGGGTTTTGGCGTGGCTTTCACGTTCCAGAACCTGATCTACTGTTTCATCGGCTGCCTGCTGGGCACGCTGATCGGCGTGCTGCCCGGCATCGGCCCCGTGGCCACCATCGCCATGCTGCTGCCCGCCACCTATGCGCTGCCCCCGGTGGCGGCGCTGATCATGCTGGCCGGCATCTACTACGGCGCCCAGTACGGCGGCTCCACCACCGCCATCCTGGTGAACCTGCCGGGTGAATCGTCCTCGGTGGTGACCGTGATCGACGGCTACCAGATGGCGCGCAAGGGCCGGGCGGGCCCGGCGCTCGCGGCGGCCGGGCTGGGCTCGTTCTTCGCCGGCTGCGTGGGCACGCTGATCCTGGCGGCCTTCGCGCCCCCGCTGACCGAAGTGGCCTTCAAGTTCGGCCCCGCCGAATACTTCTCGCTGATGGTGCTGGGCCTGATCGGTGCCGTGGTGCTGGCTTCGGGTTCGCTGCTCAAGGCCGTGGCCATGATCGTGCTGGGCCTGCTGATGGGCTTGGTGGGTACCGACGTGAACTCGGGCGTGGCCCGCTTCAGCTTCGACATCCCTGAACTGACCGACGGCATCGGCTTCGTGACCATCGCCATGGGCGTGTTCGGCTACGGTGAAATCATTGCCAACCTCTCGCGCCCCGATGACGAGCGCGAAGTGTTCACTGCCAAGGTGGAAGGCCTGTTCCCCACCAAGGAAGACTTCAAGCGCATGATTCCTGCCGTGCTGCGCGGCACGGCACTGGGCGCGGCGCTGGGCATCCTGCCCGGTGGCGGTGCGCTGCTGGCGGCGTTTGCGGCCTACACGGTCGAGAAGAAGACCAAGCTCAAGCCCGGTGAAGTCCCCTTCGGCCAAGGCAACATCCGTGGCGTGGCGGCTCCCGAGTCGGCCAACAACGCCGGTTCGCAGACCTCCTTCATCCCGCTGCTGACGCTCGGTATCCCTCCCAACGCCGTGATGGCGCTGATGGTGGGCGCGATGACCATCCACAACATCCAGCCTGGTCCCCAGGTGATGACCAGCAACCCCGAACTGTTCTGGGGCCTGATCGCTTCGATGTGGATCGGCAACGCGATGCTGGTGATCCTGAACCTGCCCCTGATCGGCATCTGGATCAAGCTGCTGACCGTGCCGTACCGCTGGCTGTTCCCTTCCATCGTGCTGTTCTGCGCGGTGGGCGTGTACTCCACCAACAACAACACCTTCGACATCTGGATGGTGGGTATCTTCGGCCTGGTGGGCTACATCTTCCACAAGCTGGGCACGGAACCGGCACCCTTGCTGCTCGGGTTCATCCTGGGCCCGATGATGGAAGAGAACCTGCGCCGTGCGCTGCTGCTGTCGCGTGGCGACTGGAGCGTGTTCGTCACGCGTCCGCTGTCGGCCGGCCTGCTCGCTGCCGCTGCGCTGCTGCTCGTCATCGTGCTGCTGCCTTCGGTGAAGAACAAGCGCGAGGAAGCGTTCGTGGAAGACTGATCGCACCTCTTTTCCCATCCGACTCCAGAACAGCGGCACCTTCGGGTGCCGTTGTTTTTTGGAGAGCCCGGGGGCCTGCGCACCCTCGGCGCCAGTGGACAATCGCGGGCAGAGGTCCGCATGTCCACTCCATTCCATCTGCCGCAGCATCCCCACCGGGCGATGCTGCACAACGAAATCCACGCCCGCCCGCCCGAGGCCATGACGGCCCCCCTGGCCATCGCGCACATCGTGATGCTGGCCGATGCGGCCGGGCGCGAAGCGAGCCGGGCCCATGCCGCCGCCCTCCTGCGCGACCACCACATGGCCCTGCCCGATGCGCACACCACCCACCTGCGCATGGACCTGGGCGCCTACCGCATGCGGTGGGAGCTGCACACCGAGTTCGTCTCCTGGACTTTCATGGTGCCCGCGACGGCGGATGCCTTCGGCGAGCGGGAGCCCGCCAGCGCGGTGGATGCCGTGCCCCGCGAGTGGCTGGCGGCCCTGCCCGGGCAATGCCTGTGCAGCCTGAATCTCTGGGTGCTGCCCACGCACACCTTTGGCTCGGGCTCGCTGGTCAAGCACGTGCTGCACGAGGACACGCTGGTGGCCTCCACCGTGGCCGACGGGCATGGCGAGGTCTACACCGACTTCGCCATCCATGCCGACGGTTTCTCGCGCATGGTGCTGCTTGCGGGGGGCATGACGCAGCGCCGCCTGGGGCGGCTGGTGCAGCGCCTGCTCGAAATCGAGACCTACCGCATGGCGGCCCTGCTGGGCCTGCCCGCGGCGCGCGAGGCGGCCAGCGTGCTGGCGTTCGCCGAGCGTGAGCTGGCCGAGCTGGCCGACGCCATCCGCACCGCCAACCGCGATGCCGAGCCCGTGCTGCTGGACCGCCTGACCCGGCTGGCCGGGCAGGTGGAAAGCCAGTACGCCGCCACGCACTCGCGTTTCTCGGCCAGCAGCGCCTACTTCGAGCTGCTGGACCGCCGCATCGAGGACATCGCCGAATCGCGCCTGGCGGGCATGCAGACCATCCGCGAGTTCATGGACCGGCGCCTCACGCCCGCGCGCAGCACCTGCGAGTGGGCGACCCGCCGGCAGGATGCGCTGTCGCAGCGCGTCTCGCGCATGAGCAACCTGCTGCGCACCCGGGTGGAGATCGAGCAGCAGCAAAGCAGCCAGGCGCTGCTGACCACCATGAACCACCGCCAGGACCTGCAGCTCCAGATGCAGTCCACGGTGGAAGGCCTCTCGGTGGCGGCGATCACGTACTACATCGTTGGCCTGGTGAGCTACCTGGCCAAGGGAGCGCAGAAGCTGGGCTGGCCGCTTTCCCCCGAGACGACGGCCGCCATTGCGATTCCGGTGGTGGCCGTGGGCGTCTGGTGGTCTCTGCGAAGGCTGCACCACAAGGTGTTCCGCAAGCGCCATTGAAGCCGCGCAGGGGGCGGGGCGCAGCCGCCGGCAGCGGCAGATAATGGCCCGATGCCGTTCAGCTACACCTCTTCCTATGCCAGCACCCGCCTGCCGGTGTTTGCGCGCAATGTCGTTTCCACGTCCCACCCGCTGGCTGCCCAGGCGGGCTTGCGCATGCTGCAGCAGGGCGGCAATGCCGTCGATGCGGCCGTGGCGGCGGCCGCTGCCATGACGATCTGCGAGCCCGTGAGCAATGGCCTGGGCAGCGATGCGTTCTGCATCCTCTGGGACGGGCAGGCCTTGCAGGGGCTCAACGCCTCGGGCCGCGCGCCCGCCGCCTGGACGCCCGGGTACTTTCACAGCCGCTACGGCAGGGGGCAGGCGACGCCGCCCCGGCGCGGCATGGATGCCGTCACCGTGCCGGGCGCCGTCAGCGCCTGGGTGGCCCTGTCCGAGCGCTTTGGCAAGCTGCCTTTTGCCGACCTGATGGAGCCCGCCGCCGAGATCGCCGAGCGTGGCTACCTGGTGCCGGTGGTGGTGCAGCAGAAATGGGCCGCCGCCGTGCCCGAGCTGCAGTCGCAGCCAGGGTTTGCGCGGAGCTTCATGCCCTGGGGGCGCGCGCCGCGGGTGGGTGAGCTGTTCCAGTTCGCGGCGGCTGCGCGTGCCTTGCGCGCCATCGGCGCCACGCGGGGGCAGGCGTTCTACACGGGCGAAATCGCCCAGGCGCTGGTGGCCTTCTCGCAGGCCCAGGGCGGCAGCCTGGCGCTGGCGGATCTGGCGGCGCACCGGCCCGAATGGGTCACCCCCATGGCCCGCAACTACCGGGGCCACACGCTGCACGAGATTCCGCCCAACGGGCAGGGCATCGCCGCCCTCATCGCGCTGGGCATCCTCGACCAGTTCGATCTGGCGGGCCTGCCCGTGGATGGCACTGCGTCCCAGCACCTGCAGATCGAGGCGATGAAACTCGCGTTCGCCGATGTGTACCGCTACGTGGCCGAGCCATCGTCCATGGAGGTGACACCCGCCCAAATGCTCGATGACGCGTACCTGGCATCCCGTGCCAAACTGATCGACATGAAGCAGGCGCAGGATTTCGGGGCGGGCAATCCGGCCAAGGGCGGCACGATCTACCTGACCGCGGCCGACGAGAACGGCATGATGGTGAGCTTCATCCAGAGCAACTACATGGGCTTTGGCTCGGGTTGCGTGGAGCCCACGTTCGGCATCAGTCTGCAGAACCGGGGCCAGGCGTTCAGCACCGACCCCGATGGCCCCAATTCCGCCAATCTGGTGGCGCCGGGCAAGCGGCCGTTTCATACCATCATCCCCGCCTTCCTGACACAGAACGGCCAGCCCGTGATGAGCTACGGCGTGATGGGGGCCAACATGCAGCCCCAGGGCCACCTGCAGACCCTGGTGCGCATGCTGGACTATGGCCAGAACCCGCAGGCGGCCTGTGATGCGCCGCGCTGGCGCTTCAACGAAGGGCTGTCGATCAACGTCGAGGCCGCCATGCCCGCCGCCACGGTGCAGGGGTTGCTCGGCCTGGGGCACCAGATGGAGGTGCTGCAGGACTCCTACCAGGACTTCGGTGCCGGCCAGTTCATCTGGCGCATGGGCGACCCCAAGGTGCAGGGCTACCTGGCCGCCAGCGATCCGCGCCGCGATGGCCAGGTGGCCGGCTATTGATGAGATTTGAGAAAAAAGTGCCTCCAGCCCAATCAGTACAAGCGCTAGCAGCTAGAAAAAATGTAGCAACCGGCCTGTTGCTCGCCCTGCTGGGTTCCATCGCCTTCAGCGGCAAGGCCATCATCGTCAAGCTCGCGTACCGCTACGGAGTGGACGCGGTCACGCTCATCATGTACCGCATGCTGTTTGCGCTGCCCATCTTCGCCGTGATGGCCTGGTGGGCCAGCCGGGGCAAGCCGCCCCTGTCGCGCAAGGACTGGCTGGGCGTGCTGGGCCTGGGGCTCACGGGCTACTACCTGGCGAGCTTTCTGGACTTCGCGGGGCTGGCCTACATCAGCGCCAGCCTGGAGCGCCTCATCCTGTACCTGAACCCCACGCTGGTGGTGATGCTCGGCTGGGTGCTGTACCGGCGCGGCATCCACTGGGGCCAGGCCGTGGGCATGCTGATCAGCTACTGCGGCGTGGTGCTGGTGTTCGGCCACGAGGCCAACCTGCAGGGCGCCGATGCGGCCTGGGGCACCCTGCTGGTGTTCCTGAGCGCGGTGAGCTATGCCATCTACCTGGTCTACAGCGGCGAGCTGGTGCGGCGCCTGGGGTCGTTGCGGCTGGTGGGGCTGGCCACCACGGTGGCGTGCCTGTGCTGCCTGCTGCAGTTCGTGGTGCTGCGGCCCTTCAGCGCGGCCGTGGTGGCGCCCGAGGTGATCTGGCTGTCGGTGCTCAACGCCACGCTGTGCACGGCCGCTCCCGTGCTCATGGTGATGATGGCGATCGAGCGCGTGGGCGCCGGCATGACCGCGCAGACCGGCATGGTGGGGCCGCTGTCCACCATCCTCATGGGCGTCTGGATCCTGGGCGAACCCTTCACGGTGTGGGTGGCCGCGGGCACGGCGCTGGTCATCGCCGGCATTTTCGTGTTCACGCAGCTCGCGCGCCGCCAGCAGGCCTGATGAAGGTCCTTGCCGTGGTGCTCCGAATGCCACGCGATACGGCCGGGGGAGGGGCGCTGTCGGGCATGAAAAAGGGCAGCGCGCGCTGCCCTTTTTTCTTGTTGTCCCGCCGCGCGGGCACACCTGTTGGGGGCCCCGGGCACCGCTCCGCTACGAGGTCTTTTTCCGCGCGGGCGGCGCGGGCTTGCGGGCGGGCGCCGCCGCCGGATTCACCGCGCCTGGCACCGCGGCGGCGGGGCCGGAGGCCGCCGAAGGCTGGGGGTTGAGGCGCTGCGCCACCGTGACGGGTGCCACGCCCATGAAGCCATCCAGGTTCTTGCCCATGGCCAGCTCCAGCTGCTCCAGCCGTGCCTGGGCGGGCGGATGGGTGGCCAGGGCCAGCGTGAACATGGGGTTGTCGGGCGCGGCCGTGCGCAGCTGCTGCAGCACCGCCACCAGCCCATACGGATCGAAGCCCGCGCGCGTGGCCAGGGCCACGCCGGTGCGGTCCGCGTCGTACTCGTCGGCCTGGTCCAGGCCGCGCGCATACAGGTTGCGGCCCAGCGCGAGGAACTGCGAGGCCACCAGGTTCCCCACGGCGTTGGTCTTGATCTGCGACGCCACCAGCTGCGTGAACATGCCGGACTGCGCGGTCTTGCGCATGGCGTGCAGGTGGTGCCTGGCGGTGACGTGCGTGATTTCGTGGGCGAGGATGCCCGCCAGTTCGGCCTCGTCCGCGCAGCGGTCGATCAGGCCCTTGGTCACGAACACGTAACCCCCCGGCGCGGCGAATGCGTTGTACCCGGGATCGTCCAGCACGACGAAGGTCCAGGGAAGATGGGGGCGCTCGGACTGCAGGCTGATCCAGCGCCCGAGGTTGTTCACATAGCGCTGCAGGGCCATGTCCGGGTGCAGCGGTTTGCTGCCCAGCAGCACGGCGGCGAGCTGGCGGCCGATTTCAATTTCTTTCGGCTCGTCGATGCTCTCCACCGAGCGCGTGAGCAGGCTGATGAGGTCGTCGCCCCGGGCGGCATTGCCGCCGCCGCCGGTGACGGCGCCCAGCAGGCCGCCACCGCTGCTGCTGGTGCCTCCACCCAGCGAGTTGAGCAGGTTCATCACGTTCTGGGCATGGCCGCAGACCGGCACCAGGGTGAGCGCCAGGGCGGCGCACGCAGCGGCCAGCGGCCGCGTGCAGGCAGGGGAAAAGGGCAGTCGCATGGCGGCTTTCCTCAGTTGGGGCTGAAGTTGGGGTCGGAAGGATTGGCCGAGGAGCCCGTGGCTCCCGGGCTGCCGCTGGACGATGGACGCTGGGGCGCCGCCAGTGGCGGCACGGCGCGTGGCTGCAGGGAGGCGGTGGTCGCGAACTGGCGTGCCTGGTCCGCATTCACCCGCAGGCCCTCCGCCTGGCCGACGGCGGCCGGGTTGGGCTGCGCGTTGGCGATGTCTTCGGCGCCCAGGCCGCGGATGCCCACGGTGGATGTGGCCGTGGTCGTGGGGCCGCTGTTGCCGCCGAACAGACCGCCCAGGCCCCGCAGGCCGCTCGTGGCCGCGTTGTTGGAAGGTGCGGCCGAGCCCGACTGCGGACCCAGGTCGAACATGTGCACCCAGCCCGTCGCGCCCTGCGGCGTGCTCACCCGGGTCCAGGGGCCCTTGCGCTCGTTGCTGCGGGTGACCACGGTGTTGGCCTCCAGGGGCGCCACGCTCGCGCCAGTGTCGGCGGGGGTGTCGCGCAGTTGCGTGGCGCGCTTGACCACGGCGGACTCCTGCGCTTGCGCGCCCAGGGGCGCCAATGCGGCCAATGCCAGCCAGGCGGCAAGGGCTCCGCGGTGCAGCCAGTTCATCTTGCAACTCTCCACGTATGATGGTTTTCAAAGGCCGCAGGGTGCAGCCGTCAGAACCGGAGATTGTTATGGATTTGGGTATCGCAGGCAAATGGGCGCTGGTGTGCGGCGCGAGCAAGGGCCTGGGCTATGGCTGTGCACTGGCCCTGGTGCGCGAGGGCGTCAATGTGGTCATCAACGCCCGCAATGCGGACGCCCTCGATCAGGCTGCTACTCAATTGATAGCTGAAGCCGCACAAAATTCTAGCGCTGGCGGGCAGAATCAGCCAAAGCCACGGGTGCTGGCCGTGGCCGCCGACATCACCACCGCCGCCGGACGGGAGGCCGTGTTCTCCGTGGCCGGCGGGCCAGGGCGTGACTTCGACATCGTGGTGACCAATGCCGGCGGCCCCCCCACGGGCGACTTCCGCGAGTGGGACCGGGACGCATGGATCAAGGCCGTGGACGCCAACATGCTCACCCCCATCGAACTGATCAAGGCCACGGTGGACGGCATGGCCGCACGGGGCTTTGGCCGCGTCGTCAACATCACTTCCAGCGCCGTGAAGGCGCCCATCGACATCCTGGGCCTGTCCAACGGCGCGCGCAGCGGGCTCACCGGCTTCGTGGCCGGCGTCTCGCGCAGCAAGATCGCCGCGCGCGGCGTGACCATCAACAACCTGCTGCCCGGCAAGTTCGACACCGACCGGCTCGCCGCCACCGTGAACGCGGCCGCCAGCAAGGCCGGCAAGAGCGTGGACGACGTGCGCAGCGCCCAGCAGGCGCAGATTCCGGCCGGGCGCTACGGCACGGCCCAGGAGTTCGGAGCCATCTGCGCGTTCTTGTGCAGCCAGCAGGCGGGCTACATGACGGGGCAGAACGTGCTGGCGGACGGCGGCGCCTACCCGGGCACTTTCTGACCTTCTGATCCGGGCGGCGGCGCAGGCGCCTGCCTGAGCCTGCGCGTCGAAAACGCTGCTGGCGCGCCCGGGCTGCGTGCTGGAGGGGGCGGCGCGGGGTGCTTTCCGGCCACCCGCGGGCGGTGGGTTCTTGTGCGCGCGGCAGGTTCTGCGGTGGTACCTCGTGGCATTTTGCCGACAGCTTTTCCTCCGGGTGGAAAAACTTGGTGAAGAATGGGGCCCCCAGTCCTCCAACCCGAAAGCACCGGAACATGACACTGCGCACTCCCCTCCCGGGCAGCGTTGCGAATCCATGCGGTATCCGCCGATACCGCTGTGGGTTTCGCCGCGCCCAGGGCGCGAAGGCGCTCCGTTCATGGCCTCGGTCCGCGTGCGGGCTGCAGTACCAGAACCCCCCATGCAGCCCATGCCCGCTCTGAGGTTTCGCCTTCGCCGCCGCGCCGCGGTGCTGCTGTGCGCGGCATGCGCGGCGCTGGGCGGCCTGCCCCAGGCCATGGGCCAGACGGCCGCGCCCCCGGCGACGGCCGCCGCAGCGCCCTACAAGTTGCGCATCGTGGGCGGCCTGGCGGGCATCAACCAGTACACCCGCCAGGAAGAGCCGTTCTGGACGAAGGAGCTGCTGCGCATGAGCGGCGGGCGGTTCGACGCCGAGATCGTGCCCTTTGACCGGGCCGGCGTGCCCGGCGCCGAGATGCTGCGCCTGCTGCAGCTGGGCGTGGTGCCTTTCGGCACGACGCTCATGAGCTCATTCACGGCCCAGTACCCCGAGTACACCGCGCCCGACCTGGCCGGCCTCAATCCCGACATCGCCACGCTCAAGTCCACGCTGGCGGCATTCCGGCCCTACCTGGAGAAGGTCCTGCGCGACCAGCATGGCGTGGAGGCCCTGGCGGTGTACGTGTACCCCGCCCAGGTGGTGTTCTGCAAGAAGCCGCTGCGCGCGCTGGCCGACCTGGCGGGGCGCCGCACCCGGGTGTCCTCCTCCACTCAGGCCGATTTCGTCGGGGCGCTGGGCGGCGTGCCGGTGCTCACCGGTTTCGCGCAGATCGTGCCCAGCCTCACCGCGGGCAACACGGAATGCGCGATCACCGGCACCATGTCGGGCAACACCCTGGGCCTGCCCGCGATCACCTCGCACATGCATGCGCTGCCCGTGACCTGGGGGCTGGCCATCTTCGGCGCCAACCAGGCCGCCTGGGAGGCGCTGCCGCCCGACCTGCGTGCGCTGCTGCGGCGCGAGCTGCCCAGGCTGGAGGCTGCCATCTGGGAAGAGTCCGAGCGCGAGACCTCCGATGGCATGGCCTGCAACCGTGGGGCCCCTGCCTGCGTGGGGGGCCGCAAGGGCAGCATGGTGGTGGTGCCGGTGTCGTCGCAGGACGAGCGCAACCGGCACGAGATCCTCGCCTCCACCGTGCTGCCGCGCTGGGTGCAGCGCTGCGGGGTGCGCTGCGCCCAGGTGTGGAACCAGACGATCGGCCCCGTCCGCGGCCTGGCGGCGGCCCCCGCGAAATGAGTGAGTCCAACACCCCGCTGCGGATCAAGGCCTTCGTATGGGCCGGGGCGGCGGTGTTCATGGCGGCGGTGGTGCTGGTCTCCGCCGCGCTGGCATGGAACGCCCGCAAGGTGGCGCTGGACGACAACGAAGCCCAGGCCACGCGCTTCGTGGCGGGCGCCGAGGCGGCGCTCAACCGGTCCCTGCTAGCGGTGGATGTGCTGCTGGCCAGCATGGATGAACTGCTCGGGCTGTCCGGCGCCATGCGCGACTGGATCGATCCCGAGCTGGCCAGCCAGCGGCTGCGCAGCTCGGCGCGGCAGAACCTGATGGTGCGCTACGTGGCCCTGCTGGACGCCAACGGCAAGTCGATGGCGTCCTCCGACGCCGCCGGCAGCGCGCTGCCCGTGCAGTTGCCGCCCGGTTTCCTGGCGACGGTGCTGGAGCAGCCCGTCTCCACCCTCATGATCAGCCCGCCGGTGGTGAGCTTCGCCACGTCCGAGCGCGTGCTGTACTTCGCTCGCCACCTGCGCATGGCCGACAGCGCCCGCGTGGTCGCGGTGGCGGAGGTGCCCGTCGGCGCGCTCAGTTCGGTGCTGGTGCAGGGGGTGGACATCAGCGGCCTGCAGGTCACGCTGGAGCGCGCGGGAGGGCTGCTGCTGCTGAGCGTGCCCAACCGGGAGGAATCCATCACGCCCACGCTCAGTCCGCCGCTCCACGAACTCGCGGAAAAGGGCCAGGAATGGAAAGCGCCGGCCCGCCTCAGCGGGGAGCCCGCGCTGGTGGTCTACCGGCCCATCCTGTACCAGGACCTGCGCATTTCCGCGAGCATCCCGCTGCGCGATGCGCTGGCGGGCTGGCGCGAGCAGCGCAACGCCATCGCGCTCACGGGGCTGCTGTTCGTGGCCATGATCGCAGCGGCCGGCAATCTGGCGCTGCGCTACCTGGACCGCATCTCCCAGGCCCGCATCGCGATCGCGCAGTCCAAGGCCACGCTGGACCAGGCGCTGGAGTCGATGGTGAGCGGCTTCCTGCTGCTCGACGGCGAGTACCGCGTGGTGCAGTGGAACAGCCGGTTCGAGGAGATATTTCCGTGGCTGCGCAGCGTGATCGCGCCGACGGTGCCGTTCCGGCGCGTGATGGAGGAAACCTCCCGCCACCACCTGCCGCGCGCCAGCGAGGACGAGCGCATGCGCTGGGTGGAGCTGCGCCTGCTCAAGCAAAAGCAGCACCAGGAGCCCCATGAACAGGTGCTGCCCAATGGCCGCACGATCCAGATCACCGAACGGCCCACGCCCGAAGGGGGGCTGGTCATCACGTACCACGATGTGACCGCCCTGCGCCGGGCCAGCGCCGAGATCGAAAGCCTGGCCTTCTACGACCCGCTCACCAACCTGCCCAACCGCCGGCTGCTCATGGACCGCATGCAGCAGGTCATCGCGGCCAGCCTGCGCAGCGGGCAGTACGGCGCGCTGCTCTTCCTGGACCTCGACCACTTCAAGACCCTGAACGACACCCTGGGCCACGAAGTGGGCGACCTGCTGCTGCGCCAGGTCGCCGAGCGGCTCAAGACCTGTGTGCGGCGGGAGGACACCGTGGCGCGCCTGGGCGGGGACGAGTTCGTCGTCATGCTGCACGAGCTGTCGCAGCACAGCGAGGAGGCGGCTGCCCATGCCCGGCGCGTGGGCGAAAAAATCCTGCGCACGCTCAACGCGCCGTACTCGCTGGGGGGGCACACCCACCACAGCACGCCCAGCATCGGCGCCACGCTGATGGGAGGAGCGCTGCAGCCCTCGGTCGATCTGCTCAAGCAGGCCGACATCGCCATGTACCAGGTCAAGTCGCAGGGGCGCAACGCGCTGTGCTTCTTCGATCCGCAGATGCAGATCGCCATCAGCGTGCGCGCCCAGCTCGAAGGGGACCTGCAGGCGGCGCTGACGGCGCGGCAGTTCGTGCTGCACTACCAGCCCCAGTTCCACCTGGATGGCCGCATCGTGGGCGCCGAGGCGCTCATCCGCTGGATCCATCCCGACCGCGGGCTGATCGCCCCGGGCGATTTCATTGGCGTGGCGGAAGAAAGCGAACTCATCGTGCCGATGGGCCACTGGGTGCTGCGCACCGCCTGCGAGCAGCTGGCGGCGTGGCAGAACGATGCCCGCTACCGGCACGTGCAGCTGTCGGTCAACGTGAGCGCCCGCCAGTTCCGCCAGCGCGATTTCGTGGCCCGCGTCGTCGAGGTGCTGCGGGAAACCGGCGCGCGGCCCCACCTGCTCAAGCTGGAACTCACCGAGTCGCTGGTGCTGGACAACGTGGACGACACCGTCGCCAAGATGGGCCTGCTCAAGACCAAGGGCGTGCGCTTCTCCGTGGACGATTTCGGCACGGGCTACTCGTCGCTCGCCTACCTCACGCGCCTGCCTCTGGACCAGCTCAAGATCGACCAGTCCTTCGTGCACAACCTGGGCGTGCGGCACACCGACGACGTGATCGTGCAGACCATCATCGGCATGGCCCGCAACCTGGAGCTCGACGTGATCGCCGAAGGCGTGGAAACCCCGGCGCAGAAGACCTTGCTGGCGGACTATGGCTGCCAGCTCTTCCAGGGCTACCTGCTCGGGATGCCCGGGCCCGTAGCCGACCTGGAAGTCCTGCTGCAGAACGCCGCCGAGGCCACCCAGGCCGCCCAGGCCGCCACCTCGCCCCCGGCCGCCGGCGGCGCAGCGGACTGAGCCGCCAGTCGCCGGCCGCATGGTGTTCCTTCCGTTCGCTCTTTCCATTGTGCTGATGGCGAGGTCCGATATGCACCCTTCTCCGCACACCCGCCCCGCCGCCAGCGCCACGGCGCGCGGGCGCTTGGCTGCATGGGCCACCCTGGCATGTGCCGCAGCCGCTGCCTGCACCCTGGCCGCCGCCGAGCCCGTCGCCGTCCAGACCCCCAGCGGGACGCTGCGGCTGCAGGCGCCGGCGGGCTACACCGCGCTCACCGACGAGGAGCTGCAGACCAAGTTCGGCCGGCACGGGCGCAGGCCGCTGGCCGCCTGGGGCAACGCCCGGCGCAGCAGCACCGTGGCCGTGACCTGGTCGCGCATGGCGCAAAAACCGCTCACGCCCGATGCCTTGCCCGCGTTCATGTCCGCCATGGAAACAACCTTGCCCAGGCTCACCCCGGGCCTGGTGATGCGCGACGCCTCGCTGGTCACCATTGGCGGGCGTGCCTGGGTGCGCATGGACAGCACCGCGCCGGCCGCCGATACCGACGTCCGCAACCTCATGTACCTCACGGACCTGAACGGCCACATGGTGGGCGTGAACTACAACGCCACCGTGGCGGACTTCCCGGCGCAAGAACCGGGTTTTGGGTCCTCTGCCGGCACCTTGCGGGTGCAGGAGTAGAGCCGCCGCAGCGGCGCTATCGGCGAGAGGACACCACGATCCCGCCCACGATCAGCGCGAACGCGATGCCATGAAAGAGCTGGGGCGTCTCCCCCAGGAACGCGGCCGACAGGATGCCGGCGAACAGGGGTGTCAGGTTCACGAAGAAGCCCGCCACGGCGGGCCCCGCGCGCTGCACGCCCACGCCCCAGAAGCGGTAGGCCAGCACCGCGGGCCCCACGGCGATGAATGCCAGCGCGGCCGCCAGCGGCCAGCCCCATGCGACGTGCGAGCGGCCCGAGGCCCATTCCGCCCCGGCGAAACTGCCCGACCATGCGAGCCCGAACACCATCTGCGCCATCAGGAACGCTGCCCAGTCGCCGCGGATGCGGGTGGGCTCGGTGGTGCGCGACAGCAGCCAGCTGTAGAACGCCCATGAAATCGTGGCAAGGAGCATGAACAGGTCGCCCGGCACGAGCCGGAAGGCCATCAGCTGCGCCCATTCGCCACGGCTGAGCACCAGCAGCACGCCGCAGATCGACAGCAGCGCCCCCAGCAGCTGCCGCCGCGTGACGCCTGCGCCGAAGAACAGCGCGCCCACGCCCAGCATCCACACCGGCATGCTGGAGCCCACCAGGGTCACGTTGATGGGCGTGGAGGTCTGCAGGGCCATGTACTGGAACGCGTTGTACAGCCCGATGCCCAGCAGCCCCAGCAGCGCATAGTGGCGCCAGTGCGGCCACAGCGGGCTGTCCTTGCGCAGCACACCGTGCGCGAGGGGCAGCAGGATGCCGAAGGCCAGCACCCAGCGGATGAAATTGAGGGTGAGGGGCGGGATCAGGTCGTGCACCAGCCGCCCCACCACGGCATTGCCGGCCCAGAGCATGGGCGGTACCACCAGCAACGCCGCCGTGCCGGGCGTGAGTTTTTGTGTCATGGGGCTGGACTGTAACGGCGCGCGTGCCGCCCCGCTGCGCGCGGCCACAAGGCCCCAGGGCGGCGCGGCCGTCCACACGCCCACCCGCCATCGCCCAGGGCCGTCTCCTCGCGGCGTGGCGGTGCCCGCCGGCAAGTAGCCCGGCCTGCGGCAGGTTCGCGGGATTCGTGGCAGGATGGCCGCCGTTTGTCTCACCGTTACAGGAGCGTTAGCCATGAGCCTTGCCGTCCAGATCCGCCAGCACGGTGGTCCCGAAGAACTCCACATCGTTGACGTCGCCGTGGGCGAGCCCGGCCCCGGCGAGATCCGCATCCGCCACCACGCCATCGGCCTGAATTTCATCGACGTGTACCACCGCACGGGCCTGTACCCGCTCGGCATGCCCGCGGGCATCGGCATGGAGGCCGCCGGTGTGGTCGAGGCCGTGGGCGAAGGTGTCACGCACCTGAAGGTGGGCGACCGCGCGGCCTACGCGAGCCAGCCGCCCGGCAGCTACTGCGAGCAGCGCGTGATGCCCGCCAGGTGCGTGTGCCGGCTGCCCGACGCGATCAGCTTCGAAACCGGCGCGGCCATGATGCTCAAGGGCCTGACCGCGCAGTACCTGCTCAAGAAGACGCTGCCCGTGCAAGGCCTGCAGGCCGGCGACCACGTGCTGTTCCACGCCGCCGCCGGCGGGGTGGGGCTGATCGCCACGCAGTGGGCCAGGGCGCTCGGGCTCTCCCTCATCGCCACGGCGGGCTCGGACGCCAAGTGCCAGCTCGCGCTGGCCAATGGCGCGGCCCATGCGATCAACTACAACACCGAGGACTTCGCGGCCCGCGTGAAAGAGATCACCGCCGGCCAGGGCGTGAAGGTGGTGTACGACTCGGTGGGCAAGGACACCTGGGACAAGTCCCTCGACTGCCTGCGCCCCTTTGGGCTCATGGCCAGCTTTGGGAATGCATCGGGCCCCGTGCCGCCGTTCGCTCCGGGCGCGCTGGGCGCCAAGGGCTCGCTGTACGTCACGCGCCAGACACTGTTCACCCACATCGCCACGCGCGAGAGCACGCAGGCCATGGCGGACGACCTGTTCAGCGTGGTGGCCAGCGGGCAGGTCGTGATTCACATCGACCAGCGCTACCCGCTCGCGCAGGTGCAGCAGGCGCACCGCGACCTCGAGGCGCGCAAGACCACCGGCTCCACCATCCTCACGCTGTGAGCGCGGCGCACGGCAGCACGCCGTTCGGGCACTGGCTGGCGGGCGCCCGGCAGGCCGCGCGGCAGCCCGCCGCCCAGTCCCGCCAGGCCTTGCTGGCGGCCGGGCAGGTGGTGGGCTCGGTGGCCGAAGGGTTCTTGGAGCAGATTGGTGCCTCGCGCGCCATCGACAAGCGCTACGAGCTATCAAAAACAGAGCATCAGGGGGCACCCGCCTGGCACCTGCAATCGCCCCCGGGAGGGGCCACCGAGGCGCTCAACGCCCTGGCGGCGGTGCTGCGGTGCGCCGGCCGGTGCGGCCCCTGGCGCAATGAGCAACTGGCCGTGTGTAATCCGCAGGGCGACGTGGTGGCCACCGTGGAGCGCGGCGCCGTGCGCGTGCTGGGCATCGCCACGCGGGCCGTGCACCTGGTGGGGCTGGCCCCGGACGGCCGCATGTGGGTGCAAAAGCGGGCGCTGACCAAGCCCAACAACCCGGGCCTGTGGGATACGCTGATGGGCGGCATGGTGGCGGCCGCCGACACCCTGCCGCAGGCGCTGGCGCGCGAGACCTGGGAGGAGGCCGGGCTGCGCATCGAAGCCCTGGCGGGCGTGGCGCACGGCGGCCACGTGCTGTTCAGCCGGCCCAGCCGCGAGGGCGGGGGCGTGGGCTTCATGGTGGAGCGCATCGACTGGTTCCGCGCCCAGGTGCCCGACGGCCTGGAGCCCTGCAACCAGGACGGGGAGGTCGAGCGGTTTGATCTGCTTTCCCTCGACAGCCTGCGCGAACAGGTGGCGCAAGGGGCGTTCACCCTGGAAGCCGGACTGGTGATCGCGGGCTTTCTGGGCGCCTGACGCGGCGGCCCTTGCGGGCGCTGCCCCCTGTGCCCGGGCGGCGGGCCGCCGTGGGCGCAAGCCGCCGCCTCAGGCCTGGTCCACCATGGCCCTCAGGCGGCTGGGCGCCAGCGCGCCCGCCGACTCCAGGATCGGGTAGGCCACCGAGCACAGCAGCGAGTTGATGCGCTTGAGCTCGCTGATCAGGTCGATGTGCAGCGAGCTGGTCTCGATGCTCTGCACCGTGTTGTCGGACAGGCGCGCCAGGTGGGTGGCCGAATACGCGTGCTCCAGGTCGCGGAAGCGGGCCTTCTCCTCCAGCAGCTTCTGCGCATCGCGCACGCTGCCGTTGAGGAACACGCTCATCGCCAGGCGCAGGTTGTCGATCAGGCGCGCGTGCAGCTCGTTGATCTCTTCCATGCCGGCCTCGGAGAACTGGCGGCCCTTCTTGATCTTCTTGTCCTCGATGTCGATCAGCACGCGCTCGATGATGTCGCCGATCTGCTCCATGTTGATCGTGAAGCTGATGATGTCGGCCCAGCGGCGGCCCTCGCGCTCATCCAGCGCCTCGCGCGAGATCTTGGTCATGTAGTACTTGATGGCCGAGTACAGGCCGTCCACCTCGTCGTCGAGCTTGCGCAGGTCCTGTGCGAGCTTGAGGTCGTCCGTGCGGATCACCTTGTGCAGGCCCAGCAGCATGGACTCGACCACGTCGGCCTGGTGCAGGGCCTCGCGCGCGGCGCAGGAGATGGCCAGCGAGGGCGTGGCCAGGGCGGAAGGGTCCAGGTGCTGGGGGCGCGTGCCCGCCGCGGCCTGGGTCTTCTCCTGCGGCAGCAGGCGCTGCACCGCGCGGGCCACCGTGCCGGTCAGGCCGATGCAGATGATGCCCACCACCATGTTGAAGGCCAGATGGAACAGCACCACCAGCGTCGCGATTTCCGGCACGTAGGGCCGCACGTGCTGCAGCCACAGCCCCGTGAGCGGCGTCATGATGATCACGCCGATGATCTTGAAGATCAGGTTGCCCAGCGGCACCTGCCGCGTCTGCACGTCGGCCTTGAGCGTGGTCAGCACCGCCAGCACGCCGCTGCCCAGGTTGGCGCCCAGCACCAGGCCCAGCGCCACGTCGGGCGGGATGCCGCCCGAGCCCGCCAGGGCCGCGGTGAGCAGCACCGTGGCCAGGCTGGAATAGGCCACGATGGCGAGCACCGAGCCCGTGAAAATCTCGAGCAGCAGGTCGCTGGTGAGCGCGGAGAGCAGCGTGCGCACGGTGGGCGACTGGGTCAGCACGGTGGTGGACTCGGTGATCAGGCGCAGCGCCAGCAGCATCAGGCCCAGGCCGATCAGCACCCGGCCCACGCGGCCGGCCGCCGTGTCCTTGCGCGAGATGAACAGCACCACCCCCGCGAAGATGAACAGCGGCGAGAGCCAGGACAGGTCCATGGAGAACACCACGGCCATCACGCTGGTGCCCACGTCGGCGCCCAGCATCACGGCCAGCGCGGCGGGCAGGCCCACCAGGCCCTGGCCCACGAAGGACGACACGATCAGCGCCGTGGCGGTGCTCGACTGCACCACGGCGGTCACCCCGATGCCCGACAGCACGGCCGTGAACCGGTTGCTGACGCTGTGCGCGATCAGCTGGCGCAGGTTGGCGCCGAATACGCGCAGGATGCCGGTGCGCACCAGGTGGGTGCCCCAGATCAGCAGCGACACCGCTGCCAGGAGATTCAAGAGATGCTTCATGGAAAACCGTTGTTTCTTCTTCTTGTGACGTGCGCAAACGCGGCGCCTGGCCCACGGCGGACGCAGGGCACATCATGCGCCCCTGGCCAGGGTGGCGTGTTCACTTTTGTGCCCGGAGGCCAGGGCAGACGGGTCTGCGGTGCCGGGCGGCGCGGCTTCCGGGGCGGGGCGGGCGCGGGCAAGGCACCCCTTCGTCATTTGTCACAAAACTGACATATATATAAGCATACTCCCGATTCCATAGCATGGATAGCAGTCCGGGTTTTGCCGGGCGGGGCAGGGCGTGTGGCGCCTGCTGCACGGGCACTACACAGGTGGGGCAGGCCCCTGCCGGTGAATCTGCTCCCCGCCTTTCGCCTGGCAAAAGGCCCGCGCGCGGCGGGCCTGGGTGCAGGGGGCGGGGGTGTTGCTTCAACGCGCGCGCCGCGCTCTGAGCAGCTCGTCCAGGATCAGGCAGGCGGCCCCCACGCTGATGGCCGTGTCCGCCAGGTTGAAGGCCGGGAAATGGCCGCCGTGGAAGATCCCGGCGAGGAAATTCCAGTGGAAATCCAGGAAGTCCACGACGTAGCCGTGCATCAGCCGGTCCACCACGTTGCCCACCGCGCCCCCCAGGATGCTGGACAGCGCGAAGCTGAACAGCCTCTGGCCCGGGTGCGCGCGCAGTTGCCACACGATGAAGATCGTGGCCGCCACGCCGATGCCGGTGAACAGCCAGCGCTGCCATCCGCCCGCATCGCGCAGGAAGGAGAACGCCGCGCCGGTGTTGTGCGCCCGCACGATGTTGAAGAAGCTGGTGATGAACGTGGCATCGCCCAGCTGGTAGTTCTGGATGATCCAGGTCTTGGTGATCTGGTCGGCCACCAGAAGCACCACGGCCCAGGCCAGCCAGGGCCACATGCCCGCGCCGGAGCGCCCCGCCAGTGCCGCGCCGCGCGCCATCACGCGTGCGCCCGGCTTTCGCCGTCCCCGTAGAGGTTGCTGGTGCAGCGGCCGCAGATGGTGGGGTGCGCGGCATCCTGCCCCACGTCGGGGCGATAGTGCCAGCAGCGCTCGCATTTGGCATCGGAACTGGGCTTGACGCTGATCTGCAGTGCGCTACCAGCTACCAATTCAATAGCAGAGGTGATGAAGATGAACTTCAGGTCGTCGCCCAGGCTGGCCAGCAGCGCATGGTCTTCGGGCGCGGCCGTGAGGGTGACCACGGCCTGCAGCGAAGAGCCCACCTGGCCGGCGGCGCGCAGCGCCTCGATCTCCTTGTTCACCGCATCGCGGATCTCGCGCAGGCGCCCCCACTTGGCCAGCAGGCCCTCGTCGGCCCCGGCGATGGAGCCATAGGTTTCCACGAAGATGGAGTCGGACTGGCCGAACACCTTCCAGGCCTCTTCGGCCGTGAAGGACAGGAACGGCGCCATCCAGCGCAGCATGGCATGCGTGATCTGGTAGAGCGCGGTCTGCGCGCTGCGGCGCGCCAGGCTCTTGGGCGCGGTGGTGTACAGGCGGTCCTTGAGCACGTCCAGGTAGAACCCGCCCAGGTCTTCCGAGCAGTACAGCTGCAGCTTGGCGACCACGGGGTGGAACTCATACACCTTGTAGTGCGCCAGCACCTCGGCCTGGAACTCGGATGCGCGGGTGAGGGCGTAACGGTCGATCTCCAGCATCTGGTCGAACGGCACGGCGTCCTTGGCCGGGTCGAAGTCGCTCACGTTGGCCAGCAGGAAGCGCAGCGTGTTGCGGATGCGGCGGTAGGCATCCACCACACGGGCCAGGATATTTTCGTCCCCCGCGATGTCGCCGGAGTAGTCGCTGGCGGCCACCCACAGGCGGATGATCTCGGCGCCCAGCTTCTTGTTGATCTCCTGCGGATCGATGCCGTTGCCCAGCGACTTGCTCATCTTGCGGCCCTGGCTGTCCACGGTGAAGCCGTGGGTCAGCAGGCCCCGGTAGGGCGCGCGGCCTTCCAGCGCCGATGCCAAGAGCAGGGAGCTGTGGAACCAGCCGCGGTGCTGGTCGTGGCCTTCCAGGTACAGGTCGGCCTCGGGGCCCGTGTCGTGGTGCACGTCGGGGTGCGTGCCGCGCAGCACATGGCTGAACGTGGAGCCCGAGTCGAACCACACCTCCAGGATGTCGGTGCTCTTGGTGTAGCAGGCCGCGTCCTCGGCGCCCAGGATTTCCTCGGGCGTCACGCGGCTCCAGGCCTCGATGCCGCCCTTTTCCACGATGTCGGCCGCCTGGTCCATGATTTCCATGGTGCGCGGGTGCAGTTCGCCCGAATCCTTGTGCAGGAAGAACGGGATGGGCACCCCCCAGCTGCGCTGGCGCGAGATGCACCAGTCGGGCCGCCCGGCGATCATGTCGTGCAGGCGGGTCTTGCCGTTCTCGGGGTAGAAGCTGGTGTGCTCGATGGCGTCCAGCGCGATCTGGCGCAGCGTCTTGGCGGGCTTCATGCCGGGCTGGGTGAAGACGCCTTCGCCTTCGTCCATGCGGATGAACCATTGCGCGGCCGCGCGGTAGATCACCGGCGTCTTGTGGCGCCAGCAGTGGGGGTAGCTGTGCGTGATCTCCTTGGTGGCCATCAGGCGGCCGGCATCGCGCAGTGCTTCGATGATGACGGGCACGGCCTTCCAGATGTGCTGGCCGCCGAACAGCGGGAAGTCCGGCGCATAGGTACCGTTGCCCTGCACGGGGTTCAGGATGTCGTCCAGCGCCAGGCCGTGGGACACGCAGGAGTTGAAATCCTCCAGCCCGTAGGCGGGCGAGGAGTGCACGATACCGGTGCCATCGTCGGCCGTGGCGTAGTCGGCCAGGTACACGGGGGACAGGCGCTGGTAGCCTTGGCTGCCGTCCTCGCTTTTCACATCGTACAGCGGGTGCTCGAACTCCAGCCCACCCAGGTTCTTGCCCAGGGTGGTGGCCAGCACGCTGCCCGTGAGGCCATAGCGCTCCAGGCACGAGGCCACCAGCGGCTCGGCCACCAGCAGGACGCGCTCGCCGGTGTCCACCAGGGCGTAGCCGATCTCTGGGTTCAGGTTGAGCGCCTGGTTGGCGGGGATGGTCCAGGCGGTGGTGGTCCAGATGACGACGAATGCGTCTTTGGTCAACGCGGGCAGGCCGAACGCGGCCGCCAGCTTGGCAGGCTCGTGCGCCTTGAACGCCACGTCCAGCGTGGTGCTCTTCTTGTCCTGGTATTCGATCTCGAACTCGGCCAGCGAAGAGCCGCAGTCAAAACACCAGTACACAGGCTTCAAGCCGCGGTAGACAAAACCACGCTCCATCACACGCTTGAACGCGCGGATTTCGCCCGCCTCGTTGGCGGGGTTCATGGTCTTGTAGGGGTTGTCCCATTCGCCCAGCACACCCAGGCGCTTGAAGTCCACCATCTGCTGCGCGATCTGCTCGGTGGCAAACGCACGGCTCTTGGCCTGCATGTCGTCGCGGCTCAGGTTGCGGCCGTGTTTCTTCTCGATGGCGTTCTCGATCGGCAGGCCGTGGCAGTCCCAGCCGGGCACGTACAGCGCGTCGAAGCCCTCGAGCTGGCGCGCCTTGGTGATCATGTCCTTGAGAATCTTGTTGACCGCGTGGCCCATGTGGATCTGGCCGTTGGCGTAGGGCGGGCCGTCGTGCAGGATGAACTTGGGCGCGCCGCAGCGTGCGTCGCGCAGGCGCTTGTACAGGCCCTTGTCTTCCCATTCCTTCACCCAGCCCGGCTCGCGCTTGGGCAGGTCGCCGCGCATGGGGAAGGGGGTGTCGGGCAGGTTCAGGGTGCTGCGGTAGTCCGTGGCGGTGGATTCGGTGGTACTGGCGTTGTCGGACATGAGGGAGCCTTAAAACGGGGCATTCCGGGGCAGGCCCGGAGAAAACGGGAAAAGAGGAGGCGTGAAGAGGTGTCGGGCCTGCCGGGCAGGCGCTGCGCAGGCAGCCCCCTCAAATTCGGTCGCGCGTGGTCTGGCGCCGGGTCTCGGTGTGATTGGGTGCCTGGGCCGACGCGAAGTAGGCGCGCGCATCCGCACAGTCCTTGGCGATGCCCGCCGTCAGGGCAGCCAGACCGTCGTACTTGAGCTCGTCGTGCAGTTTGTGCAGCAGTTCCACGCGCACGATTTTACCGTACGCCCCTTCGGCCCCCAGCTCGGCGGGCCATTGCAGGCAATGTGTCTCCAGCAGCACCCGCCCGCCGTTGACGTCGTCGGGGTCGAGCGACGGGCGCACGCCCAGGTTGGCCACGCCCTGCAGCGGAGCATCGCCCTCGCGCCCCAGGCCGTGCACCAGCACGGCGAAGATGCCGCTGGCGGCGGGCTTCCAGTGGGCAAAGCGCAGGTTCAGCGTGCGAAAGCCGTCGCCCGCGCCCTCGGCCGTGGCGCCCAGCTCGCGCCCGAGCTTGCGGCCATGCACCACATGGCCCGAGATGGTGTAGGGCCGTCCCAGCAGGCGCGCGGCCGCGTCCATGTCACCCTGGGCCAGCGCTTGCCGCACGGCGGAGCTGGAGACGCGCAAACCGTGCACCTCGTAGCTGTTCATGCGCGCCACGTCAAAGCCCCGGGCCTGGCCGGCCGCGTCCAGCATGGCGTAGTCGCCCGCGCGCTGGCGCCCGAACCGGAAGTCATCGCCCACCAGCACGTAGCGGGCGCCCAGCCCCTGCACCAGCACCTCGTCGATGAAGGCCTCGGGCGACTGCGCGGCCAGCGCCGCGTCGAAGGGCAGCACCACCGTCTGCTGCACGCCGCAGCGCGCCAGCTCCGTGAGCTTGTCGCGCAGCGTGCCGACGCGCGCGGGCGCCAGCTCGGGCTTGTGCAGCGCCCCGGCGAAATAGTCGCGCGGATGGGGCTCGAAGGTCAGCACGCAGCTGTCCACTTGCCGGTGGGCGGCCTCGCTGTTGAGCAGGGCGAGCATGGCCTGGTGGCCCCGGTGCACGCCATCGAAATTGCCGATGGTCAGCGCGCACGAGCGGGCGATGCCAGGATGGTGGAATCCGCGAAAGATCTTCATCGGTTTGTTATCTTTTTGATAGCAGCATGCGCAGGTGCATCAAGCGCAAGACGCCAATTTGTCATGAAAACGGAGTATATTGTGACCCACGGACGGCCCGGTACGGGGCTGCCCGCGAGACATCAGCGTTCCGAATCCTTGTGTACTTACCGTTCCAGGAGGCGTGTTTTGAAGGTCTTGAAGCTGTCGGCCCAAGGGCTGCCCCAATCGTGGATTTCGCTCGAGCAGGCGGTGATTCATTACGCCGCCGGTGAGGTGCGCTGGGAATCCGGCGGCCAGATCGCCCGGTTCCGCGGCGGGCACAACGCCGTGACGGGTGAACAGTCGGTGATTGCCGTCAACAGCATCATCGGCACCAAGGGCGTGCCCACGATCAACCCGTTCGACCTCAAGCCCGGCCTGACCAACAGCAAGCTCTTCATCCGCGACCGCAATGTGTGCGCCTACTGCGGCGGGCATTTCCACGAAGACAACCTCACGCGCGAGCACATCGTGCCCTTCGCGCGCAACGGGCAGGACCACTGGATGAACGTGGTCACGGCCTGCCGTCCCTGCAACCACCGCAAGGGGCCGCGCACCCCCGAACAGGCGCATATGCCACTGCTGTACGCGCCCTACGTGCCCAGCCTGTGGGAGGACTTCATCCTGCGCAACCGGCGGATCCTGGCCGACCAGATGGAGTTCCTGATGGCGCACGTGCCCAAGTCCTCGCGCCTGCTGGCCTGAGAACCAGCTCCAGGTCTTTGCGGGGGCCGCCCGGGCGTGGCTCGCCTGCGGGGGTCAGGTTGCCCAGGATGATTCGCCCCGGGCCCGGACCTGCCGCTGGTGGTGGGCGCTGCCGGAGGCCATGGGCTGTGTGGCCAGGGTCAGCGTGAAGCAGGTCCCCTCGCCCAGCCGCGATTCCACGGTGATGTCGCCCCCGTGCAGCCGTGCGATGCGGCGGGTCACCCACAGGCCCAGGCCGAAACCCTTGCTTTGGTCGGTGCGGTCTCCGCGTTCGAAGCGCTGGAAGATGCGGTTCATGACCTCCAGCGACATGCCCGAGCCTTCGTCCGCCACGGAAATCTCCAGCAGCCCGGATTCGCCCTTGCGCGCCGCAATGAAGATTTCCCCTGCGGATGCGTACTTCACCGCGTTGTCCACGAGGTTGGATAGCGCGATGCGCACCAGTGTCCCGTCGCAGACCCACTCCGGCGGAGCGAGGTCGGTGAAGAGGCGAAGGTGGTGGCGCGGAGACCAGTGGACCAGCTGCGCCGCATGCTCCAGAAGGTCGGCCGTGTTGACCGGCGACGCCTGGAGAGAGAAACCCGCCGTGTCCATCCGTTCGCTGATCAGGCAGCTGTCCACCAGCGAGGCGAGGCGCCGGCAGGCGCGCCGTATCTGCGCTGCCCGGTCCTTCTGCGCGTTGATATCCGCGGAGGGGAAGGCCTGCTGTTCCGCGGCAGCGCTGTCCACCACCGCGAGCGGGGTCCGGAACTCGTGGCTGATCATGTGGAAGAACTGCCGCTGCTCCAGCCGCAGGGCGCGTTCGTTTTCCAGGGCCTGGCCCAGGGCGTCCTGCGCCTGCGACAGCTCCGCCGTGCGCTGTCCGATGCGCTCTTCGAGCGACTGCTCGGACTGGGCCAGCCGTTCGATGGCCAGGTCCTTGGTGCGCTGGATGTCGCGGTAGCGCAGGACCATGCCCACGAAGACGGCGCACGCGATCATCGCGGTAAAGAGGATCACCTCCCATTGCCACAGTGCCGTCGCGTCGATGTTCCAGTGCAGCGCGCCGGTCATGATGATGGCGATGGGCACTCCGGCCATCGCGTGCAGGCCATAGGCCGAGAGCAGCAGCGCGTGCAGGGCCCGCCGCTCGCGCGTGCGCAGGGCGAGCACGCACAGGACGATGGCGATCACGTCGCTGGCCAGCAGGGACAGCAGGTTGACCCATGCCACGGACCCGTAGAAGCCCAGCGGAACGCTGGCCATGCCCGCCAGGTTCAGGGCGGCGAGCGCCATCAGCCACCTGCCGGTGCGGCGGTGGCGGCCGGTGTTCGCCAGCTGCTCCCTGATCTGCCAGGCCAGCGTGGCCGCCAGGGCAAATGCACCGATCCCGACCGAATGGCTGGCCCACAGCGTCCATGGCGCAGGAACCCAGAGGCTGGAGTAGCCGCGCACGTTGAAGATGTGGATCACGCTGACGGAGCCCAGAACGGCGAGGGCAAAGAGCGCGCGGGTGCGAAAGATGGCCGCCGCGGCCCAGATGCCCAGCAGCAAGGCCGCCACGGCGCCAAAGTGCAGGCCCATGCCGCGTTCCGCATCCGCCAGGCTGGCGCCCAGCGCCTGCGCGCCGAGCACGCTGCCCTGGAACTGCATGGCGCTGCTGGTCTGGATGCGGATGAGCGCCATGGCACCGGGTGCCAGGCGAAACAGGTGCTGGCGGACGCCGGCTTTCCGGGGGGCCGGCACATGGTCGCCGCTCTCCTGTGCGGACCAGTCCCCCGTGGCGCTGCGCTGGTAGAGCGTGACCGTGTCGAGATAGGTGGGCTGCGCCAGCAGCCACAGTGCCCCGGGTTCGGCATCCGGGGGCTGGGACGGCACCTGGAAACGCAGCCACACCGGATGGCCGAGGTAGCCCGCATTCAAAGAATGGTGCAGCCGCGACGACCCTTCGCCGACGGGTGCCGCGGCCGCATCGCCCGGCCCCATCTGGCCGAGCGGATCGTCGATCCGGTCCATGGGGATGTCCCATCCCAGCTGGAAGCGGAAATCCGGCGGCAGCTCGCCCGCACGCGCCAGCACGCAGGAGAAAAACAGGAGAAGGCACGCGGCAAGCGCCCTGGCGTGCCAGGGCACCGCCGTGCGGCGCCTGGGGCTTGTGAGTATTCGTGAGTATTCGTGCATGGCTCGGTGCAAAAGGCACTGACACAATAGTACGTATCAAACTGTTTCGCCCCCCAATTGACCGTCTCAATGTCCGCTCAACCCACCATCGCAGTCGTCGAAGACGACGAGGACATCCGCAGCAATGTATGCAGCTATCTGGCGCGCTCGGGCCTGCAGTCCTGGGGGGCCGAGTCGGCGGAGGATTTCTACGTGCGCCTGCTGCGCGCGCGCGCCGATCTCGTGGTCGTGGATATCGGCCTGCCTGGCGAGGATGGGCTGAGCCTGCTCACCCGCCTGGCGGCGCAAGGGGTGCCCACCGTGCTGATGACGGCGCGCGCAGACCTGGACAGCCGGATCGAAGGGCTGGAGGCTGGCGCGCTGCAGTATTTCGTCAAGCCCGTCGACATGCAGGAGCTGGTGGCCGGCATCCGTTCGCAGCTGCGCAACAAGCGGCTGCAGGGCGGCGGGGATGCGCTGGCGGCGGTGCCGTGGCAACTGGACACCGTGGGCGGCGCGCTGCGGGCCCCCAACCAGCAGGTCGTCTCGCTGACCACGCGAGAGCTGGAGCTGCTGTCCTGCCTGCTGGAGAACCCCGGCGTGGTCGTGAGCAAGCAGGCGCTCGCGCAGGCCGTGGGCGGACGCAATCTCGACGATGACTTCCACCGCATCGAATCGGCGCTGACCCGGCTGCGCCGCAAGACGCTGGACGACACCGGCCTGGCCCTGCCGGTCAGGGCGGTCTTTGGAAAAGGGCTCGTGTTCGCACCATGAGCTGACCCCCCTGGCGCAAGCCCGCTGACCGGGTGCCCCGAGCCTCGGTCCACCACCACCCCACCCATTTCATGGTTGCGCATGCCGTCCCGGCAGGGCGCAGCCTGGGCCGAACTCGGCCCGCAGGTTTCGACGACAGAGATCTGATTCAAGAGGAGACGGCAAATTGACCACTGAGATTTTCCTGGGCGGGCTGCGCGGCAGCATGTCCCGCTTCCTGCGCCGCCTGGCGCTGCTGTGGCTGGGGGGGCTCGCCCTGCTCGCCGCCGCAGGCTCCGCGCACGCGGCGTTCGTGAATGGCGGCTTCGAGAGCGACCTGGACAGCTGGAACATCCGGCACCTGCGTGTGCCCGGTGCCGGCATTGCGCTGGCCAACTTCCCGCCCGGCTCGGAGAGTGATCTGGGGCTGACGCCCAACACCACCTCCACGCCCGCGCCGACCGATGCCGTGGGCAATGACTCCGACATCAACGTCAGTGGGCAAGTGCGTTTCCCGCTCTATGGGGCCAAGAGCGCGCGCGTCAACTACCTGGGCGCCCAGAACCGCGCCGCCGCCATCGACCAGACGGCCGTGATGACGCTGGCCGACGTGGACCCGGCGGACGGCAAGGCGCACGTGCGTTTCGCCATCGCCCCGGTGCTGCAGAACCCCGGACACTCCGGGCACGAGCAGCCCTACTTCTTTGTCGAGGTGTACAACGTCACCAAGAACAAGCAGCTGTTCTACACGTTCAACTTTTCGGGCCAGTCCGGCGTGCCCTGGCAGACCGTGGGGGGCTTCCAGTACACCAACTGGCAGACCATCGATATCGCGCCCGGGGAGGGCGTGCTGGATGTGGGCGATCAGGTCAAGGTCACCGTGATCGCGGCGGGCTGCAGCCAGAGCGGGCACTCGGGCCACATCTACGTGGATTCGGGGGCCGGCCTGACCAACCTGCCGGGCCCCGGCATCAAGGCCGATGCGCCGGAGTACGCGGCTGCCAACGGCAGCGTGGACTACACCTATTCGTACTCGAACCAGGGTGACGTACCCCTCACGAGCACCGTGGTGACCATCGTGTCCCCGCAAGACAACACGCCGGGAACACCCAGGAATCTGCGCATCGATCCGGGCTCCGTGCCCGCCGCGTGCACGACCAGCGTGTCCGGCACCGCGGGCAACGAGATCGATAGCATCTCCTGCCCCCTGGGAACCCTGAACCCGGGCAGCAGCGGCACGCTCCAGCTGTCGTTCGTGGCGCCGGCGCTCACCACCGGCCCCATCAACCACGGCAACTATTCCATCGTGGGCGATGCGATATCGCCGTTGCTCGGGCCGCTGGTCCAGAGCCAGATCACCACGGACCCCCTGGTTGACCTGAGCGTGGCACTGTCCGACGGACAGAACGCCGTGATCTGGGGGCAGGCCCTCACCTACGCCATGACGGTGACCAACCTCGGCCCGACCGCGGTGCCGGCTGGCGCCATGGTCCAGGAGCTGGCCCCGGCATCGCTGACCGGTATCGCATGGACCTGCGTGGCATCGGGCGGGGCCGTGTGCCCGCTGGCCTCGGGCACGGGGCCCGTGAGCCAGACCCTGCCGGACCCGGTGCCGGTGGGTGGAACGCTCACCTACACCATCGCGGCCCAGGCCGACCCGTCCGCCAGCGGCGCAGGCACGATCCGGCACACGGCCACGGTGACGGCACCGGCTGGTGTGCGGGACCGTGAAAGCTCCAACAACACGGCCACCGACTCCGATCCCGTGGGGGCGGGGCTGTTCAACCTGCAGGTTCACACGATCGGCACGGGCACGGTCACTTCGGTGCCCTTGGGCATCTCCTGCGGAGCCAGCTGCGCCTCCGACCAGCCTGGCGGCGCCGAGGTCATCCTCTACGCCACGGCGCCGGCCGGCTCCATCTTCACGGGCTGGAGCGGCGGCGGCTGCTCGGGCGCGGCCACCAGCTGCACCGTGTCCATGGATGCTTCCAAGACCGTGACCGCGAGCTTCACCATCCCCCTGGATGTGACGCCCGTGGTGGGCGCCAACGGCTCCGTGACCCCTGCCGTGACGCAGCCTGTCGCACCGGGCGGCACCACCTCGTTCATGGTCATGCCGAATGCGGGCTACGCACCGGTCATCACCGACAACTGCGCCGCCGGCGGCGCACAGACTGGCGGCGCGCTGGTGGGCAGCACCTACACGACCAACGCGATTGCCCAAAACTGCGTGGTCAACTTCAGCTTCGTGAACTCCGGCGTGGCCACGGTCACGCCGTCGGTGGGCACCGGCGGCGCCATCACGCCGAATGCGCCGAAGACGGTGCTGAACGGGGGCTCCGTGTCCTACGTGGTGACGCCGACCACCGGCTACACCAGCGCCCCGCCCACGGGCTCCTGCCCCGCAGGCACCTGGTCCGGCACCACCTACACCATTGCCCCGGTGCCTGCCGACTGCACGGTGAACTTCGGTTTCCTGGCGCCCGTGGCGGTGACGGCTTCCGTGGCATCCGGAAGCGGCAGCGTCACGCCTGCGTCGCAATCGGTGGCAGTGGGGGGCACGGCCGTCGTCACGCTCACGCCAGGCGCCGGCCAGCGCGCCACCCTGGCGGCAGGCAGCACCTGCACGGGCGGCAGCTTCAATGCCGACAGCACGGTGTTCACCGTCCCGGGCGTGGCGGCAGCCTGTTCCGTGTCGTTCGCCTTCGTTCCGAACCCGGTGGTGACGGCCTCCGTGCTTTCTGGCAGCGGTACCGTCAGTCCCGGTGCGCAGTCCGTGCCACCCGGCGCCAGCGCGGTGGTCACGCTGTCTCCCGCCGCGGGTTTGCATGCGACGCTGCATGGCTCCAGCACCTGCACGGGCGGCAGCTTCAATGCCGACAGCACGGTGTACACCGTCCCCGGCGTGGCGGCCAACTGCTCCGCGGTATTTGCCTTCGTGCCGAACCCGGTGGTGGCGGCCTCCGTCCTTTCCGGCGGCGGAACCGTCAGCCCTGCGACGCAGTCCGTCATGCCGGGGACGAACGCGGTGATCGTGCTGTCGCCTGCCAAGGGCATGCGCGCTGCATGGGATGCCTCCAGCACCTGCGGTGGCGGCAGCTTCAACGCGAACTTCACCGCCTACACCATCCCGTCCGTGGCGGCGGACTGCACGGCCGTGTTCCGGTTCGCACCCGCCCCGGTGGACGCCAATGCCATTCCCACGCTGTCGGAGTGGGGCATGGTCCTCCTGTCGGCCCTGCTCGCCGCCATGGTGTGGATGCACCGCCGCCGGCTGGGCCGCTGATGCGCTGACAGATAGACAGATACGGCAACCCGGATGCGCCAGGCCCCTCGCGGAGCCTGGCGCTCCACCGTTACCCCCCTGAATCCATGAAACCTCTCGTTGTAGCCGCCTCTTTGTCCCTCTCGCTGGGCCTGCCGCTGGCCCAGGCCGACACCCTGCCGGCGCGCAAGCCGGGCCTGTGGGAGGTCTCCATCGCCGCTGCCGGCCAGTCGGTGATGCGCCAGCAGAAGGTGCTGCAGTGCACGACGCCCCAGGTGGACGCGGTGACCCTGCTTGCCGTGGTTCCGGGGCAGGAGCATTGCCATGAAACACGCGTGAAGAAGGGAGAGAACGGCACCCGGTTCGACGTCCAGACGGTGTGTTTCGTGCACGACAACCGGGTCACCGCGCGCATCCAGCTGTCGGGCGACTTCCAGGAGTCCTACCAAGGGCAGTTCGAGGTGTCCTATTCCCAGCCCGTTCCCCACGGCAACGCCGGCGTGACGCAGTTCAGCGGGCGCCGCCTGGGAGACTGCAGGCCGGGCATGAAGCCCTCGGACATGGTGTTGCCCAACGGCGTGACCGTCAACATCGTCGACAGCCTCAAGCAGCGCGAAGGCCATGGGGGGCACTCGCACTGAGGCCCGTGCGTGCTTTCCCTCCCAGGACAAAAAAAAACCCCACGGGCGCTTGCCGCCCGTGGGGTTTTTTCATGCATGCCGCTGCCGGCGCCTTGCTTACTGGCTGATTTCCAGCATCACCACATTCCCTTGCGCCGCCGGCCAGGTCTGGCCCGTTACCCGTTCGCCATTGAATTCGGCCGCGATGCTGCGCACGCCGCCAGCGGGCTTGACCTTGGCGGATGCCACGCCCGCTCCGGGGGGCACGCCAGCGGGCGGGGCGCCGTCCAGCAGCATCCTGTCGCGCGCCGGGTCCAGGTAGCCGCGGGGGCGGGCCAGGGTGATGATGCTGTCCGCGCCCTTGTCCGCGTCGGCCATGCGTTCAGGGCGCAGGTGGATCAGGTCGCTGCCGCGCGGGAAGCCGCTGCGGTAGATGTGGGTGGTGGCATAGCCGGGCGCGGTGATCACGAACTCGATGGGCGAGCCGGTGGGGACGGCGAGCGGGCCCCACTGGCCATCCGCGCCCACGGCCTTGCGCAGCAAGGCGCTGCCGGTGCGGGCGCCGGTGGCGGGGTCGGTCGTGTACACCTCCAGCTGCGCCCCCGGCAGGGGCAGGTTGTTGCTGAAATTGCCGGTCCTGGGGTCGGTGGAATCCACGCCCAGGCCGGTGACCTTGCCATTCAGCACCACGGCCTTCTCGGCGGCGATCTCGGTGCGTGCCGGGGCCTTGCCGGTGATGAAGCGGTAGGTGGCCTCGAACGCGGCGGGTGAATAGGATGTCTCGCGGTGGTCGATGCGCGGGATGACCACGTTGGTGGCGCCCTTGAGCTCGGGGCCCGCGGCCGTGACGTTGGTGGCCGTGCCCTTGGCGCCGATCCACACGCCGTCGGGCTGGGCGAACTTGTCGTTGTTGTCCGAGCGGATGGTCAGCCATTTCACCGGGCCGCTCACCTCATCCCCTGCGGCGTTCTTGGGGGCATTCAGGGCCTTGAGGAACGGGCCGGTGCCCGAGAACTCGTTGCCTTCCCGAAAGCCTGGAACCGCCCACACGCCGTGGTTGGGCGTACCGCCGAGGATGGCGTGGCTCACGGTCTGGTCGCCGCCGCCGTTGTAGACGTAGTTGCGGATGGCATTGCCCCCGCGCGAGTTGCCCACCAGCACGACCTGTCGGGCGCCGGTGGCCTGGAGCACCTTGTCCACCTCGGCCTTCAGGTAGGCCATGTGCTCCGCCGCCGAGGTGCGGCCGGGCTGGGGCTTGCCGTCCTCGTCGCGCGAGAGCGGGTAGGGCACGTCGATGGCGTGCAGGCGTTCGCGCGGCCAGCCGTTCGACTCGAACCGCCACACGGTGGTCTGCCACAGCGCGGCGGTGTCGCCGTTGCCATGCACGAAGACGATGGGCGGCGCCTCCGCCAGGCTGGGGCTGCGGGTGGCGCAGCCCGCCAGGGCCAGGCTGGCGGCGGCAGCGGCGGCCACCAGAAGGGAGCGGCGTGGCAGCAAGTGCGTGTTGTTCATGGGGGGGCTCCAGAAAGAAAAAATGCCCGTGGACCGGTGGGCCCACGAGCATTGCATGGTTGCGTGACAGTCCTCTTCAGGCAAACACGCCTGCGGTGTCCTGCATGCGGCTCGACACCTCGCCCAGGTGGTGCAGCGTGTCGCCAAAGGTCATTTCCAGCTGCGTGAGTTTCTTGAAGTAGTGGCTGCCGATGTATTCGTCGGTCACGCCGATGCCGCCGTGCAGCTGCACCGATTGCTGGCCCACGAAGCGCATCGATTGGCCCAGCTGCACCTTGGCGCGCGCCATGGCGGCGCGGCGTTCGGCGGCGGGGGCGCCCAGCTTGAGGCTGGCGTAGTAGCTCATCGAGCGGGCCAGTTCCAGTTGCATCTTCATGTCGGCCACGCGGTGGCGCAGCGCCTGGAAGCTGGCGATGAACACACCGAACTGCTTGCGCTGGTTCATGTATTCGACGGTCAGCGACACCGTCTTGTCCATCACGCCCACGGCCTCGGCGCAGGTGGCGGCGATGCCGGTGTCCACGGCCAGCTCCAGCGCGGCCAGGCCGTCGGTGGTGATGAGCGTGGCGGGGGCGTTGGCCAGCTGCACTTCCGCCGCGCGGCTGCCGTCCTGCGTGACGTAGCCCCGCGTGGTCACGCCAGCGGCCGAACGTTCCACGAGGAAGAGGGCGATCTTGCCGTCCAGCTGCGCCGGCACGATGAAGGCATCGGCCTGGTCGCCAGCGGCTACTATGCTTTTTGTAGCTGTTACCGCATGTCCTGATTGCGCTTGAGTGGCTTTTGCTTCACAAACGTCCAGGCGGTAGCGCGCCTTGCGCTCCTGGTAGGCCAGTACCACCAGCGCCTCGCCGCTGGCCACGCGGGGCAGCCAGGCGGCTCGCACGGCGGCAGTGCCGTATTGCGACAGCACGCTGCTGGCGATGAAGGCCTGCGCGATGGGTTCGAGCACCATGCCGCGGCCCAGTTCCTCGGCCACCACCATGGCGTCGATGGCGCCCTGGCCCATGCCGTCGTGCGCCTCGGGCACGGTCAGCGCCGTCAGGCCCAGCTCGGCCAGTTCGCCCCAGGCGGCGCGGTCGAAGCCGCCGGCGGCCACGGCGGCGCGGCGGCGCTCGAAGGTGTAGCCCTTGTCCACCCACTTGCGCACGGCGTCGCGCAGTTGTTCCTGGTCGTCAGAAAAATCGAAATCCATGTTCTTGTCTCCTGGAACTTGGGTTCAGCCGAGGACGGTCTGAGCCACGATGTTGCGTTGGACTTCATTGCTGCCGCCGTAGATGGTGGTCTTGCGCAGGTTGAAGTAGGTGGACGCCAGGGGCGCGTTGGCGGTGACGCCGCCAGGGAAGTCGCCTTGCCAGCCCGCTTCCATCGCTTCTTCGATGAAGGGCAGGCTGAACGGGCCGGCGGCCAGCATCATCAGTTCGGCGTAGCGCTGCTGGATCTCGCTGCCCTTGATCTTGAGCAGGCCGGCGATGTCGAGCGAGTTCTTGCCCGATTTTTCCGCCGAGAGCACGCGCAGCACCAGCATTTCGAGGGCCACGACGTCCACTTCCAGCAAGGCGATCTGGTCGCGGAAGCGCTGGTCGTCCCACATGCCCTCGGTCTTGGCGATGCGCTTCAGGCGCTCCAGCTCGCGCTTGCTGCGGTTCACGTCGGCGATGTTGGTGCGCTCGTGGGAGAGCAGGTGCTTGGCGTAGGTCCAGCCCTTGTTCTCTTCGCCGATCAGGTTCTCGGCGGGCACTTCGACGTTGTCGAAGAACACCTCGTTGACCTCGCACTCGCCGTCGAGCAGCTTGATGGGGCGCACGGTCACGCCCTTGGACTTCATGTCCAGCAGCAGGAAGGAGATGCCCGTCTGGGGCTTGCCCTCGGTGCTGGTGCGCACCAGGTTGAACATCCAGTCGCCGTGCTGGCCGAGGGTGGTCCAGGTCTTCTGGCCGTTGACGATGTACTTGTCGCCCACGCGCTCGGCGCGGGTCTTGACCGAGGCCAGGTCCGAGCCCGAGCCCGGTTCGCTGTAGCCCTGGCTCCACCAGACTTCGCCGCTGGCGATGCCGGGCAAGAAGCGCTTTTGCTGCTCGGCATTGCCGAAGGCCATGATCACCGGGGCCACCATCACGGGGCCGAAGGGGATGATGCGCGGCGCGCCGGCGAGCGCGCACTCTTCTTCGAACAGGTGCTTTTGCACGGCGGTCCAGCCAGGGCCGCCGAATTCCTTGGGCCAGCCGAAGCCGAGCCAGCCCTTCTTGCCCAGAATCTTGGCCCAGCCCTGCATGTCTGCACGGGTCAGGCGCAAGGCGTTGTGGACCTTGTGGGAAATTTCCTGGGGTAGGTTGGCGTGGACCCATGCGCGAACTTCTTCGCGGAAGGCCTGTTCTTCGGGGGTGAATGCGAGATCCATGCGGCTTGTCTCCTGAGAAGTCCTGTTTGTAGCACGGTCGTTCGTTTTATTCCTGTCCGGGTGGCGACATTCCATCCGGCGCGGGGGCGGTGCCCAGCTCGGCGCACAGCCGTTCCACGGTGGCGCGCAGGCCCGCCACCTGGGCTTCCAGCGCCTCCACCCGCGCCTGCAGTGCGGCCGGCGTGCCGCCACCGCCGCTGCCCGGGGCGGGAACGGCGGCGCTGTGGGTATCGACCGGCCCGCACAGCAGGTGTGCCCACCGCTGCTCGCGCGCGCCGGGCGCGCGGGGCAGCAGCACCACCAGCGGGCCGCCTTTTTCGGCGCTGCGCTCCTGCAGCTCGTCCAGGAAGGCCTCCACCGAGGAGATGTCGGCGAACCGGTACCAGCGCTCGGCGTTGATGCGCAGCTCGCCCGCCGTCTGCGGCCCGCGCAGCATCAACAGGCCCAGCAGCACGGCCGACTGCTCGGGCACGCCCACGCCGCGCTGGAAGTTGTGCTCCCAGCGCGTGGTGCGGTTGCCGGTGGTCTCGAAGGCCAGCGTGAGGAGCTTGAGCGAGTCCAAGGCCTCCTGGGCGTCGGCGTCGCTCAGGTGCATCACCGGGTCGCGGCTGGTCTTCTGGTTGCAGCCCGTGAGCAGGCCGTTGAGCGACATGGGGTAGCTGTCGGGCACGGTGCGGGCTTTTTCCATCAGCGTGGCCAGCACGCGGGCCTCGTTCGGGGTCAGGGGGCGGGTTGCGGGGTCGAATGGCATGGCAGGGATAATCCGGGGTTGAGCGTCGCAGTGCAATTTATGAAGAACATCGTGATTTTGATCTCCGGCAGCGGCTCCAACATGGCAGCCATCGTGCGGACCGCGCAGCAGGAGAACTGGGAGCAGCGCCATGGCGCCCGTGTGGCCGCCGTGGTCAGCAACAAGCCGGAGGCCGCCGGCCTGGCCTTCGCGCGCGAGCAGGGCATCGCCGCCGAGGCGCTGGACCACAGGGCGTTCGCGAGCCGCGAGGCATTTGACACCGCACTGGCCGCCACCATCGACCGCCACGCCCCGGCGCTGGTGGTGCTGGCCGGGTTCATGCGCATCCTCACGCCCGGCTTCGTGGCGCACTATGCGGGGCGGCTGATCAACATCCACCCCTCTTTGCTGCCGGCTTTCACGGGGCTGCACACGCACCAGCGCGCCATCGACGCGGGCTGCAGGTTTGCGGGGGTGACGGTGCACCAGGTGACGGCGGAGCTGGACGTCGGGCCCATCCTGGACCAGGCGGTGGTGCCAGTCCTGCCGGGCGATACGGCAGACACCCTGGCCGCCCGCGTGCTCACGCAGGAACACGTGATCTACCCCCGCGCCGTGCGGGCGCTGGTGCGGGCCCCGTAGCGCACCCGCCATTGCGCGGGGATGCGCCGTGGTGAGCGGGCTAGAGGGTGCTGACCACCTCGGCCGAGTGGCCCTGCAGCACCTCCTTGACCCTGGCCGCCTGCTCCGCGCTGGTGGGGTGGGCGACCACAGCCCAGTGGTTGTGGCGCAACGCCGAGCGCACCTTGGTGATGAGCAGGACGTGGTCGGGCCGCATCGACAGGAGCCCCCCGCCCAGCATGCCGAACGTGGTGCCAAAACCCACCAGGGCGATGAAGGCCAGCAGGGGGCTGCTCACGATCATGGGGTGGCCTGCGTTGTAGAACCATGCAAAGAGCGCCAGGCCTGCCACGGCTCCGGCGGCGCCCATCACGATGTGGGTCTGGAAGAAGGTGCGGGCAATGCCGCGCGGTTCCGGCTCGAGCGAGCGCGCGAACAGGTCGCGGCGCGATGCGCGCGCATCCTGCGGGCCCAGCAGCCGGACCTGTCCGGCCTGCAGGCCGCCGATGCGCAGCATCTGCGCCATGGAGGTCTCGGCCTGGCTTTGCTGGGCAAACAGGCCGGCGACCTTGGTGAGTGAGCGTTCTCCGAACAGCCCTTGGAGTAGATAGCCCATGGGAACCTCCTGGGATCAAGCCGGGCCCTCCGTGCCCGGCGATGTGGGTGGGAGGAATGCTGCAGGGAGCTGGCAGCCTCCCACCGGGTGCCAGGGCATGCGGGCCCAGAGCTCACGGTAGGCCGCATCTGGCCGGGGCGCTGTAGGACGCGGCGGGCCGTCGGGGTAGGTGCCCTGCGTTCGGGGGCATGTCGCCCTGCGCGACCAGAAACCCGTGGCGCCAGCGCAACGCGTTCCAGCTGGCCGATACCGCCTTCGCGCGTGCCGTGCCGTGGCGTGGCCGGACCGGGTTCAGCGGGGACCGGCTTCGTCGCCGCATTTCTCGAACCGGGGCCGCGCCACGCCATCGATGAGCACCTGCTCCTCGAACATGGCGGCGGGGCGTACCCACAGCCCCCGCTGGCCATAGAGCGCGCGGTACAGCGTCATGGGCTCCAGGGTCTCGCTGTGGCGCACGGTGTCGATCACCTCGTAGAGCATGCCCTTGTAGTGGCGGTACAGGCCCGGCGGGGTGCGGATGAGCGCGGGGAGGTCGTTGTCGTTCATGGTTAGGATGGCGGCTGAAAATCAACCAAGAGTGGGGGACGCCAGTGGATCAGGCAGATTTTGTGCACATGGTGCGCATGAGCGAGCATGCCAGTGCCGACAACAGCCGAGCGTACCGCCGCAGCGTGGCCGCGTTCGCGGCGCTGGGCTATGCGTGGGTGCTCGGCTGCCTGGCCCTGGCCGTGGGCATCCTGGCGTGGGTGGTGCCGCAGCTCCTGCACGGTCGCTTTCGTTTTGCCATGGTGTGGCTGCTGCTGGGGGCTGGCGGCCTGCTGTGGGTGAGCCTGCGGGCCCTGTGGGTGCGCTTGGACGCACCCGCCGGCGTGGAGATCACGGTGCTGGAAGCGCCCGAACTGTTCGAGGCGCTCGACCGCATCCGCCGCAAGATCAAGGGCCCGCCCATCCACAAAGTCACGCTGAACGACGAGTTCAACGCGAGCATCCAGCAGCTGCCCCGCTTTGGCCTGCTGGGGGGCGCGGTCAACCATCTGAGCATCGGGCTGCCCCTGCTCATGGCACTGGATCGGCCGCGTTTCCTGGCCGTGCTGGCGCATGAATACGGACATCTGCGCGGCGACCATGGCCGGTTTGCGGCGTGGATCTACCGCACGCGGCTGTCCTGGATGCGCCTGAACCACAGCCTGGCGGACGACGAAGGCCCGGTGGCCGCCGCCACGCAGGCCTTCATGCGGTGGTACTTTCCGCGCTTTTCCGCCAAGACCTTCGCGCTGGCGCGCCAGGACGAGTACGAGGCCGATCGCATCGCGGGCAAGCTGCTGGGCCGAGAGGTGGCGGCCGCCGCGCTGGCTGAAATCGAGATTCGTGGCGCGTGGCTGCAGGCGGAATTCTGGGGAAACCACTGGTGCGAGGCCGCGGGCAACCCGCTTCCCGTGGGCCCCTATCGCGCCATGCGCCGCTGCCTGGCGAAAGCCCCCGACCCGGCGTTCGCCAACGACGCGCTGCGCCAGGCGCTCAAGCGCCTGAGCAGCGTGGACGACACCCACCCTGGCCTGCGCGACCGCATCGAGGCGCTGGACGCAACGCCCACGCTGCCGGACTGGTCGCGCGGCAACGCGCTGGCCCTGCTGGGCACGGAGGCCAGGCGCTGGGTGGCCCACTTCGACAAGCAGTGGTGCCGCGACAACGCCACGGAGTGGAAGCAGCACCATGCGTGGCTGGGGCGCGTGCGCGCACGTGCCGAGGCCCTGGGTGCATCGACCGCCCAGAGCAGCGCCGCCGACCTGGTGGAGCTGGCGCGCCTCCAGCGCCATCTGGACCCCCGTGCCGATGTGCGTGCCCTCTACGAGCTGGCGCTGGAACGCAGTCCCGAATACCCCGCCGCCCTGCGCGGGCTGGTGCCTTGCCTGCCCGACGATGACCGCGAGAGCAAGCTCCAGCTGCTGCACCGGGTGTGGGAGGCGGGCAGCAGCGACCGCTACTGGGCGGCACGCACCGCCCTGGCCGAGCTGGAGACACCCCGCCTGGGTCTGGACCACGATGCCGCCGCCTTCAAGCAGTGGCGCAAACGGCTGGAGCGCGCCCAGGAGTCGGAGGAGCGGGCCTGGGAAGAGCTGTCGGGCACCTCGTTCTTCAGCCAGATCGTGCGGCACGACCTGAGCTCCTTCGAGCTGGCCGAGCTGCAATCGGAGCTGGCCCGTTGTGCGCCCCTCGCCCGTTGCTGGCTGGTGCGCAAAAACCTGCGCGAGCATCCGCAGCGTCGTGCGTACCTGGTGTTCCTGGAGCTGCCAGGCATGGACGACGAAAGCCGCTACCACCTGTGCCGCGCCCTGGAGCGCAATCTGAGCCTTCCGGGCCCCGCGCTGGCGCTGTGGGCGGGCGAATCTCCTTCGCTCAAGGAAATCGAGCGCCATGCGTTCGATCCGATCTATACCCGTTGATGGCCAACTTTTTGCTCGTCCCTTTCTCGTCTGCACGGTGAGTTGCACACGGCGTACCCCTCCGGGGGGTGACGGGAAGCAGCTCAGGGGGTGGACAATACGGGGATGCATCCCAAAGTTCTTCTCGACGCCTGCGCCGAACTGGTCAGGCTCACCCTCACGTTTGAACACCCCGCCGACGCGGTGGTGTCACGGTTCTTCCGCGACAACCGGGGCCTGGGGCCCCGCGAGCGGGCCACGCTGGCCGAAACGGTCTACACCGTGCTGCGCAAGAAGCTGCTGTTCGACCACATGGCGCCTTCCGGCTCGGGCCCCAAGGAACGCCGCCTGGCCATCCTGGGTTTCTACGGCCCGCGCGATTTCCTCAAGAGCGCACTGACCGACCAGGAGAAGAACTGGCTCGACCAGTGCGACGCCGTCACGGTCGATGACCTGATGGAGCGCCACCGCCACAACCTGCCCGAATGGCTCGTCAAGCCCTTGAAGGACCAGCTGGGCGAAGGCTTCTGGCCGCTGGTGGAAAGCCTGGCCCAGAGCGCGCCGCTGGATTTGCGCGTCAACGCGCTCAAGGACAAGCGCGCCGATGTGCAAAAGGAGCTCGCCAAGGCCGGCATCAAGGCCAGCCCCACGCCGTATTCGCCCTGGGGCCTGCGCATTGACGACAAGCCTGCGCTGACCAAGCTCGATGCGTTCACGCGCGGCGCCATCGAGGTGCAGGACGAAGGCTCGCAGCTGCTGGCCCTGCTGCTTGACGCCAAGCGCGGCGAGATGGTGGTGGATTTCTGTGCCGGGGCGGGCGGCAAGACGCTGGCCATCGGCGCGGGCATGCGCAGCACGGGGCGCCTCTATGCGTTCGACGTGTCGGCGCATCGCCTGGATGCGCTGAAGCCGCGCCTGGCACGCAGCGGCCTGTCGAACGTGCACCCCGCCGCCATCGCCCATGAGCGCGATGACCGGGTCAAGCGGCTGGCGGGCAAGATCGACCGCGTGCTGGTGGACGCCCCCTGTTCGGGCCTGGGTACCTTGCGCCGCAATCCTGACCTCAAATGGCGCCAGTCGCCCAAGGCCGTCGAGGAGCTGGTGGCCAAGCAGACCGCCATCCTGGACAGCGCGGCGCGCCTGCTCAAACCCGGCGGCCGCCTCGTGTATGCCACCTGCAGCATCCTGCCGCAGGAAAACGAGGCCATCGCGGACGCGTTCAGCGCCTCGCACCCTGATTTCGAACTGCTAGACGCCGGCGAACTGCTGGAGCAGCTCAAGGTCGAGGGGGCCAAGGGCCTGTGCAGTGGCGGCGAGACAGGCAGTGGCTTTCTGCGCCTGTGGCCCCACCTGCACCAGACGGACGGCTTTTTCGCCGCCATCTGGTCCAAAAAGAGCTGAGTTACCGCTCTAAAGTTTCTAAATACGCGTAAATACTGTGGATACCCCTGAACTCTGCACGGGGTACTCCCTCTAAAATCAGGTACCCGCTCCGCTGGCGAGCGGGTTCTCTGTAGTAAGGCTTCCCGAATATGCTGTTACCCGATTGGGCTGTGCTGAACGCCGCCATTGACTGGCTCGGCCATGGTTTGTGGAACCTGGCCTGGTGGCAGATCATCCTGTACACCCTGGCGACGACCCACATCACCATCGCGGCGGTCACGATTTTCCTGCACCGCGCCCAGGCGCACCGCGCGTTGGATTTGCATGCCATCCCCTCGCACTTCTTCCGCTTCTGGCTGTGGATCGGCACGGGCATGGTCACCAAGGAATGGGTGGCGATCCACCGCAAGCACCACGCCAAGTGCGAAACGGTGGACGACCCGCACAGTCCCCAGACACGGGGCCTCGATACCGTGATGTGGCGTGGTGCCGAGCTGTACCGCGCCGAGTCGAAGAACATGGAGACCATGAAGAAGTTCGGCCACGGCACGCCGGATGACTGGATGGAGCGCAACGTCTATACCCGCTACGGCTGGCAGGGCGTGGGCCTCATGCTGATCCTGAACCTCGCCCTGTTCGGTGCCCTGGGCGCTGCCGTGTGGGCGGTTCAGATGCTCTGGATTCCCTTCTGGGCGGCGGGCGTGGTCAATGGCGTGGGCCACTACTGGGGCTACCGCAACTTCGAGGCGCAGGATGCCAGCACCAACCTGGCGCCCTGGGGGATCATCATTGGCGGCGAGGAACTGCACAACAACCACCATACCTACCCCACCTCGGCCAAGTTCTCGGTCAAGCCCTATGAGTTCGATATCGGCTGGGTCTACATCAGTTTGATGAAGAAGATCGGCTGGGCCACCGTCAAGAAGGTTCCACCCAAGCTGCAGTTGGGCGATGTGAAGCCCGTGGCGGACGAAAAGACGCTGGAGGCCCTCATCGCCAACCGCTACGAGGTGATGGCCGGTTATGCGCGCGGTGTGCGCCAGGCCTGCAAGGAGGAGATTGCCGCATTGCAGGCGCGCCAGGCCGATGCGTCGGTGCTCAAGGCCGCCAAGCGCTGGCTTCACCGCGATGCGGAGAAGGTGCCTGCCGTGGCCCTGCCGCAACTGGCCCAGGCGCGCGCCGCGCACCCGGCCCTCGACAAGATGGTGACCATGCGGGAAGAATTGCGCCAGCTGTGGCTCAATACCTCGCACTCCCGCGAGCAGTTGACGGCCGATCTGCAGGCATGGTGCCGCCGCGCCGAGGAAAGCGGCATTGCGGCGCTGCGCGAGTTCTCGCTGCGGTTGCGTGCGGCCCAGGCCTAGAGACAGCCGGCCGCCTGCCGCGGCGCCCGGATGCGAAGGAAAAAGGCCTTGCCGTCCGGCAAGGCCTTTGTCTTTTCTGCCGCCTTGCCGCTTCACCGTGCGGCGTGCAAGGCGCCGCCAAGTGTCCCCTCCTTGCGGGCCTTCCCGCCCGCCGAGAAAGCCCTGAGCAGGCGTCTCCAGGCTTTCTGGCCCAGTCCGGACACGGGTGTGCCTTCCACGATCCTGACTTCCGCCGGGCCCTGCGTGGCGCTGCCAAGCTGCACCCAGGTGGCCTGGCGGTGCTCCACCACCCACGGCAGGTGGTCGCCCGCCTTCAACCGCGCCAATGGTGGCGAGTGCAGCGCGTGCCCGAGAGAGCGGGGCGCAAGGCGGATGGCCACGTCCCCCCGGGTCGCGTGCACCCGGCTGCCGGGTGCGAGGCAGGCCCAAAGGCTCTGGCCGGGCGCGATATGCAGGGTGAGGAAAGGGGTGGGGATGGCGGTGGGCTGGGGGCGCGGTTTCATGGTGCGGGTCCTCCGGGGACAAAAGGCTGTAGCGAGGGCTTGAGCGTAGGAAATGCCGCCCCGCCGCAACAGGTACACGCTCCCCCGTGAGGAGGTAGAACAGCAGCGATAGCGGGCATGCTGTTATGGTTGCTTCTGCCCTTTCCTGTATCTGTACCCGTGGATGGCGTTCAGGCACCATCCACAGACCGGCTGCGGCGCCCATCCCATGGCGCAGCGGCATCCTTCGTTCTCCAGCCATGCCACGCTCCTCCGACACCCGGGAACCTCCCCTCTACCGCCAACTGGCGGCCTTGTACGAGCAGGCGATCGCCGCGGGCAGCCTCAAGTCCGGCATGCGCATGCCGTCCGTGCGCGAACTGTGCCAGCGCCATCAGGTGAGCCTGACCACGGCGCTGCAGGTGCTGCGCCACCTCGAATCCCAGGGGTGCGTGGAGGCGCGCGAGCGCGTGGGCTACTTCGTGCGCGAACTGGGCGGCGTGGCGCTCCCGGAGGCGCGCGAACCCGAGGTGCATGAACCGCTGGCCAGCGACCCCCAAGCCTTTGCGGGTATCAATGAGCGCATTTCGGTTTTTCTGGACAAGGCCCGCCGTGCAGGCCCTCTGCCGCTGGACCTGGGCAGCGCGATGCCGGCGCCCAGCCTGTTCGATGCGAAGGCGCTCAACCGGCTTGCCCATGGCCTGCTGCGGGAGCAGCCGGACATCCTGGTGTATGGCCCTTCGGCACCCACGACGCATCCCGAGTTCCAGCAGGCCATGGCGCGGCATGCGCTCACCTTTGGCGTGTGCGTGGCCCCGGCGGACATCGGCGCCACCCACGGAAACTCCGAGGCGGTCAACCTGGCCCTGGATGCGGTGGCCGAGCCGGGCGATGTGATTGCCGTCGAATCGCCCACCTTCTTCGGCATCCTCCAGGCCATCGAGGTGCGCGGGCTGCGCGCGCTGGAGATTCCCTGCAGCCCCCACACCGGCATATCGCTGGAGGCGCTGGAACTGGCCGCGCGCAACGAGCCGCGGCTCAAGGGCGTGGTGGTGGTTCCTCATCTGCAGATGCCGCAGGGCAGCGTGATGCCCGACGCGCACAAGGAGCGCCTGGTGGCGCTGTGCGTGGAGCATGGCCTGGCCCTCATCGAGGACGATATCTACCGCGAATTCGTGGAGTCGCCGCATGTGCTGCGCCCCGCCAAGGCCTGGGACCGGCCGGGCGATGCGGGGCAGGTGATCTATTGCGCCTCGCTCAGCAAGAGCTTCGCCCCCGGCCTGCGCCAGGGATGGATGAGCGCGGGGCGCTGGCAGGCCCGGGTGCAGATGCTCAAGTTCGCCCGCACGCGCAACATGCAGACGTGGTCGCAGCTGCTGGCCGCGCGCAGCGTGGATTCCCCGGCCTATGAACGCCACATGCGCCGCATGCGTGTGCAGCTGCGCCTGCAGCGGGAGCAGTCCGCGCGGGCCGTGGCCCGCTACTTTCCGACCGGCACGCGGCTGAGCCTGCCTCCGGGAGGATTGAGCCTGTGGCTGGAGCTGCCGGCCGGCATTTCGTCCACGCTGCTGTACGACCAGGCGCTGCAAAACGGCATCCGCATCGCCCCCGGGCCCATGTTCACCAACACGGGGCTCTATGAACATTTCCTGCGCCTGAGCTGCGGCATGCCCTTCACCGCGCAGGTGGAGGAGGGCTACCGCACTCTGGGTGCCTTGATGGCGGACCAGCTGGCCGTGCGGGCACCCGCCTCGCGCAAGGTTGCCTAGGGGGCCACCAGCGCTGCCCTCCGCCCGGCTCTGGGCAGGCGCAGGCGGAAACAGGCATAAAAAAACCGCCCTGGGTCCGGGCGGTTCTTTGGGGAGAAAACGAGGCTGAACGATTACTTCAGCTTCATTTCCTTGTATTCCACATGCTTGCGAGCTTTTGGATCAAATTTCATGATCAGCATTTTCTCGGGCATGGTCTTCTTGTTCTTGGTCGTGGTGTAGAAGTGGCCGGTACCCGCAGTGGATTCCAGCTTGATCTTGTCGCGTCCGCCTTTGCTTGCCATGGTGCTTCTCCTTAAGCCTGACCACGTGCGCGCAGGTCTGCGAGCACCGAGTCGATACCGTTCTTGTCGATCAAACGCAGGGCAGCGCTCGAAACACGCAGGCGAACCCAGCGGTTTTCGGTCTCGACCCAGAAACGGCGGTATTGCAGGTTCGGCAGGAACCGGCGCTTGGTTTTGTTGTTGGCGTGGGAAACATTGTTTCCGACCATGGGCTTCTTGCCCGTTACGTCGCAGACGCGTGCCATGAGGACACTCCGATACTTTTAACGGCCGTTCGCTGGGCCCTGGGGTTGTTTCCCCAGGTTGGCTTGCGGCCTCACCTCGCCAGAATAAAGGGTGGCGGTAACCCGATTTGCCTGTTTCGAAAGGACCGCAAAAACGGGCCGAATTCAGCAAAGCCGCAGATTATAGCCTGATGCCCAGTTTTTGATCAACTCTCCTGTTCCAGGAAGCGCTGGGCGTCCAGCGCGGCCATGCAGCCCGTGCCGGCGCTGGTGATGGCCTGGCGGTACACGTGGTCCTGCACGTCGCCCGCGGCGAAGACGCCCGGCACGCTGGTCTGGGTGGCAAAACCCTTGAGGCCGCCCTGGGTGATGATGTAGCCGTTTTCCATCTCCAGCTGGCCCTGGAAGATCTCGGTGTTGGGCGCATGCCCGATGGCGATGAAGCAGCCTTGCAGCTGGATGTCTTGCGTGCTGCCGTCCTTGGTGCTCTTGATGCGGATGCCGGTCACGCCGGTGTTGTTGCCCAGCACTTCGTCGAGCGTGTGGAACAGCTTGAGCTCGATCTTGCCCGCCGCGACCTTCTCGTTGAGCTTGTCCACCAGGATGGGCTCTGCCTTGAACTTGTCCCGGCGGTGCACCAGGGTGACCTTGCGGGCGATGTTCGACAGGTACAGAGCTTCTTCCACCGCCGTATTGCCGCCGCCGACCACGCAGACGTCCTGCTCGCGGTAGAAGAAACCGTCGCAGGTCGCGCAGCCGGACACGCCCTTGCCCATGAAGGCATCTTCCGAAGGCAGGCCCAGGTACTTGGCGGAGGCGCCCGTGGCCAGGATCAGCGCGTCGCAGGTGTAGGTGCCGCTGTCGCCGGTGAGCGTGAAGGGACGCTGGCTGAAATCGACCTTGTTGATATGGTCGAAGATCACCTGGGTCTTGAAGCGCTCGGCGTGCTCCAGGAAGCGCTGCATCAGCTCGGGGCCTTGCACGCCGTGCACGTCGGCGGGCCAGTTGTCCACCTCGGTCGTGGTCATCAGCTGGCCGCCCTGGGCCATGCCGGTGATGAGCACCGGATTCAGGTTGGCCCGTGCGGCATAGACGGCCGCCGTGTAGCCCGCGGGGCCGGAGCCAAGAATCAGAACTTTCGCGTGTTGGGTGGTGGACATGGTAAAAGCCTGTGTTTTGCGCCCGCTACATGGGGCGCTGTTGGGAAAGCTGGGGCTGAGCCGCCGAGTATCAACCGGCGGCCGTGGGTGCAAGCGGCCCCTTTTTCAATCACGGCGATTGTAAGAACCCATTGATGACCCGTTGCGACTCCGGTTGGGTCGCGCACCTGAGAGGAGAAGTTTTCATGTCGACGATGTTGTCCAACCTGGACCTGCTGCGCCGGGTTCCGCTGTTCTCGCTGCTGACGGTGACGCAGGCCGAGGTGATCAGTGGCGCGGTGATCAAGCGCCGCTTCAAGCGGGGCGAGGCGCTGGTGGAGCAGGGGCAGAAGTCCAATGCGCTGTTCATCCTGCTCACGGGACGCGCCCGGGTGATGACCTCCGACAGCCGGGGGCGCGAGGTGATCCTGGCCACGCTCTCGCAGGGCGACTACCTGGGCGAGATGAGCATCATCGACAACGAACCCCATTCGGCCACGGTGCGTGCCGAGGTGCAGACCGACGTGCTCATGCTCGGCCGCGCCGAGTTCGCCCGCTGCCTGACCGAGAACGCCTCGATGTCGCTGGTCGTGATGCGCGGCCTGGTCAAGCGCCTGCGCCATGCCGACCGCAAGATCGAGTCGCTGGCGCTGCTGGACGTGTACGGCCGGGTGGCCCATGCACTGCTGGACTTCGCGCTGCCGGATGCCCAGGGCCAGCTCGTGATCAAGGACAAGATCTCGCGCCAGGACCTGGCCAAGATGGTGGGCGCCTCGCGCGAGATGGTCAGCCGCGTGATGAAGGACCTGGAAGAGCGTGGCTTCGTCGAGGTCTTGCCCAGCGGCGCCACCCTGCTCAAGGACCGGCTGAACGCCCTGGGTTGACGGCGCCGCGGTGTGGCTGCCTTTCGGCACACACCCCCTGCGGTGCTTGGGGTAAGCTCGCCCGGCACGCATATGACCTATTCCCTCAATACCCTGAATGCATCGGCGGCGGCCAAGTCGCCGCCCCGCACGGGCGCTGCCCGTTTTGGCCATGAAATCGGCCTCATGGTGGGGCTGCTGGCCCTGGTTTTCTGGCTTCTGGCCCTGTTCAGCTATTCGGCGCAGGATGCCGCCTGGTCCACCTCGGGCGCCCGGGGCGGACGCATGGTCGCCAACTGGGCGGGCCGGTTCGGCGCGTGGCTGGCCGATGGCAGCTACTTCGCGCTGGGGTTTTCGGTGTGGTGGTGCGTGGCGGCCGGCGTGCGCGCCTGGCTTTCGTCGCTGGCGCGCTGGATGCGTGGCGGAGAGTCCGTTGCGGGGGCCGCCGGCCCGATGCGGCGGCGGGCACTTTTCTGGGCCGGCCTGGTGGTGCTGATGTGCTCCAGCACCGCGCTGGAATGGTCGCGCCTGTACCGGTTTGAATCCTTCCTGCCCGGGCATGCGGGTGGCGTGCTGGGCTACATCATGGGCCCCGCCAGCGTGAAGTGGCTGGGCTTCACGGGCTCGGGCCTGCTGGCCATCGTGCTGGCGGTGCTGGGCGCGGCGCTGGTGTTCCGCTTCTCGTGGGGCCACGTCGCGGAGTTCGTGGGCGGCCGCATCGACGCGCTGGTGCAGTCGCGCCTGGCCCAGCGCGAGGTGGCCAAGGACGTGGCCGTGGGCCGCAAGGCCGCGCGCGAGCGCGAGGTGGTGGTGCTGGAGGAGCGCACCGAGAGTGAGGTGCACCATCCCGAGCCCATCCAGATCATCGAACCCGTGCTGGTGGAGGTGCCGCAGAGCACCCGCGTGGTGAAGGAGCGCCAGAAGCCCCTGTTCACCGAGATGCCCGACAGCAAGCTGCCGCTGGTGGACCTGCTCGACGGCCCGCTGCAGCGCCAGGAGACGGTGGCGCCCGAGACGCTGGAGATGACCAGCCGCCTCATCGAGAAGAAGCTCAAGGATTTCGGCGTGGAGGTGCGCGTGGTCGCGGCCATGCCCGGTCCGGTGATCACGCGCTACGAGATCGAGCCTGCCACGGGCGTGAAGGGCTCGCAGATCGTGGGCCTGGCCAAGGACCTGGCGCGTTCGCTCAGCCTGGTGTCCATCCGCGTGGTGGAGACCATCCCGGGCAAGAACTACATGGCGCTGGAGCTGCCCAACGCCAAGCGCCAATCCATCCGCCTGTCCGAGATCCTCGGCTCGCAGGTCTACCACGAGGCCAAGAGCATGCTCACCATGGGCCTGGGCAAGGACATCGTGGGCAACCCGGTGGTGGCAGACCTCGCCAAGATGCCACACGTGCTGGTGGCCGGCACCACGGGCTCGGGCAAGTCGGTGGGGATCAACGCGATGATCCTCTCGCTGCTGTACAAGGCCGAGGCGCGCGACGTGCGCCTGTTGATGATCGACCCCAAGATGCTGGAAATGTCGGTCTACGAAGGCATCCCGCACCTGCTGGCGCCCGTGGTGACCGACATGAAGCAGGCCGCCCACGGCCTGAACTGGTGCGTGGCCGAGATGGAGCGCCGCTACAAGCTCATGTCCAAGCTGGGCGTGCGCAACCTGGCGGGCTACAACGTCAAGATCGACGAAGCCAAGGCGCGCGAGGAGTTCATCTACAACCCCTTCAGCCTGACGCCCGAGGAGCCCGAGCCGCTGCAGCGCCTGCCGCACATCGTGGTCATCATCGACGAGCTGGCCGACCTGATGATGGTGGTGGGCAAGAAGATCGAGGAGCTGATCGCCCGCCTGGCGCAGAAGGCGCGGGCAGCCGGCATCCACCTGATCCTGGCCACGCAGCGGCCCAGCGTGGACGTGATCACCGGCCTGATCAAGGCCAACATTCCCACCCGCATCGCGTTCTCGGTGGGCTCCAAGATCGACAGCCGCACCATCCTGGACCAGATGGGCGCAGAAGCCCTGCTGGGCATGGGCGACATGCTCTACATGGCCAGCGGCACCGGCCTGCCGATCCGGGTGCATGGCGCCTTCGTGTCGGACGAGGAAGTACACCGTGTCGTCAGCTACCTCAAGGAACAAGGGGAGCCGGACTACATAGACGGCGTGCTCGAAGGCGGAACTGTGGATGGCGAGGGGGATCTGTCAGGGGAGGGCGGCGGCGACGGGGGTGAGAAGGACCCCATGTACGACCAGGCCGTCGAAGTCGTGCTCAAGGACCGCAAGGCGAGCATCTCGTACGTGCAGCGCAAGCTGCGCATTGGCTACAACCGCTCTGCGCGTTTGCTGGAAGACATGGAAAAGGCGGGCCTCGTCAGTGGCCTGACCACCAGCGGCCAGCGCGAGGTTTTGGTGCCGGCGCGCAGCGAGTGACCCGGGCGGGGCGCCAAGCCCCGCCCATGCCCCTTACAGGAGTTTTTGTTGAAAAAGATCGCCACTGCAATTTTGATAGCTGCCAGCGCAACACTGGCAAGCGCTGATGGCCTGAAAAGCCTTGAATCCTTCATGAAGGGCACGCAGACCGGCCGGGCGGACTTCAGCCAGACGGTGACCTCGCCGCCCAAGGACGGGCAAACCGCGCGCACCAAGATTTCCAGCGGCAGCTTCGAGTTCCAGCGCCCCGGGCGCTTCAAGTTCGTCTACAAGAAACCTTTCGAGCAGACCATCGTGGCCGACGGCCAGACCCTGTGGCTTTACGACGTGGACCTGAACCAGGTTACCCAGCGCGCACAGGCGCAGGCCCTGGGCACCACCCCGGCGGCGCTGCTGGCCTCGGCGCCCGATCTGTCGGCGCTGAAGGCCGAATTCACGCTGGAGTCCGCGCCGGACCAGGATGGCCTGCAGTGGGTGCTCGCCAGCCCCAAGGCCAAGGACGGCCAGCTCAGGAGCGTGCGCGTGGGCTTTGCCGGCGAGCAGCTCGCGGCGCTGGACATCCTGGACAGTTTCGGCCAGCGCTCGCTGATCCGTTTTACCGGCATGCAGGCCAATGCCGCGCTGCCCGCCGGCACGTTCCAGTTCAAGCCCCCGGCCGGGGCGGACGTGGTCAAGCAGTAACGTTCTGCGGCGGCCGGTTGCCGGTGCCTGGATTGCCGACCTGCTATTGAATAGATAGCTATTGGCGCTTTCTGGCAGGACGCCAGCGGCCGCAAGGGACCGCAAGGGTGGCGCTGGCTGCCCGGGCGCGGCTCACCCCAGCAGCAGCAAGGCAAGGCCGATGGCGGCCGGCACGGACTGGATGAACAGGATCTTGCGGCTGGCCGTGGCCGCCCCATACAGGCCGGCGATCAGCACGCACAGCAGGAAGAACACCTTCACGCCCAGACCGGCGTCTCCCAGCGTCAGCCCCCAGAACAGGCCTGCCGCCAGGAATCCGTTGTAGAGCCCCTGGTTCGCCGCCAGCACCTTGGTCGCGGCGGCCTGCTCGCGGGACTGGCCAAAGGCGCGCCGTCCGGCGGGCTTTTCCCAGAGGAACATCTCCAGCACCAGGATGTACACGTGCAGGAGGCCGATCAGACCGACGACGATATTGGCGGCAAGGGACATGAAAACTCCATGAGCTGGTGGCAGGCAGGGGCCGCGGGTGCGGTGCGAGGGCACCACGGTAATCCATTTCAGGCCGCGGGTGTTGCCCGGCACAATCACCTGGGCGCGCCAGGTGGTGGGCGTGCCTCCCCTTGCGCGCGCGGCGAACAAAGAAAGAGTGCTGCCGGCGGCCTGGTTCCCGACAGTGCCCTTGCCGGAGCGCGGCGGCCGGTTGTGTTGGAATGGCGGCATGAAGACCGTTTTCCGCCTGCGCACCCGGGCCGCGCAGCCAGCCGATCCTTGCGTGCCTGGCGCCCTGTCGCGCCAACTGCCCTCTCTGCATGCCCTCGCCACCGGGCCGCGCGCCCCGGCCGCCCGTTGTGGCGCCCGCGCCGCGGGGGGCTGAGATGGCCGCCCGCAACGCCCCCCCTGAAACCTCGCAGGCGCTCCACCGCCCCCTGGCCGAGCGCCTGCGGCCCCGCACGCTGGGCGAGGTGATCGGCCAGCAGCATGTGCTGGGCCCGGGCATGCCGCTGCGGCTCGCGTTCGAGTCGGGCCGCCCGCACAGCTGCATCCTCTGGGGGCCGCCCGGCGTGGGCAAGACCACCATCGCGCGCCTGATGGCCGATGCGTTCGATGCGCAGTTCATCAGCATCAGCGCCGTGCTGGGCGGGGTCAAGGACATCCGCGAGGCCGTGGAACGCGCCGAGGCAGCGCGCGACGGGCTGATGCAGCAGCGCACCATCGTCTTCGTCGACGAGGTGCACCGCTTCAACAAGAGCCAGCAGGATGCCTTCCTGCCGCATGTGGAGAGCGGGCTGTTCACCTTCATCGGCGCGACCACCGAAAACCCCTCGTTCGAGGTGAACTCCGCGCTGCTGTCGCGCGCCGCCGTCTATGTGCTGCAGCCGCTGTCCGAGCAGGATTTGAAGCAGATTGTGGCCCTGGCCCAGGCGGAACAGGCGCTTCCAGCTATTGAAGATGTAGCAATCGAGCGCCTGGTGGCCTACGCCGACGGCGATGCCCGCCGCCTGCTCAATACGCTCGAAACCCTGGCGATGGCGGCGGCCCAGGAGAAGCTGCCCGAGATCACCGATGCCTGGCTGCTCAAGGTGCTGGGCGAGCGCATGCGCCGCTACGACAAGGGCGGCGAGCAGTTCTACGACACCATCAGCGCGCTGCACAAGTCGGTGCGGGGCTCCGACCCCGACGCCGCGCTGTACTGGCTGGTGCGCATGCTCGACGGTGGTGCCGATCCGCGCTACATGGCCCGCCGCCTGGTGCGCATGGCCAGCGAGGACATCGGCCTGGCCGACCCGCGCGCGCTGCGCCTGGCGCTGGATGCGACCGAGGTGTACGAGCGCCTGGGCAGCCCCGAGGGCGAACTGGCCCTGGCCGAATGCGTGGTGTACCTGGCCGTCGCGCCCAAGTCGAACGCGGTCTACAAGGCCTACAACGCGGCCCGCGCCTGGGTGAAGAAGGACGGGACCCGCCCCGTGCCCATGCACCTGCGCAATGCACCAACCCAGCTCATGAAGCAGCTGGACTACGGCAAGGGCTACCGCTACGCGCACGACGAGGAGGGCGGCTTCGCGGCGGGCGAGAACTACCTGCCCGAAGGCATGCCGGAGCCCGGTTTCTACGCGCCGGTGGAGCGCGGGCTCGAAATCAAGATCGCACAGAAGTTGCGTGAACTGCGGGACCGCAATGTGTCGGCCGATTCCGGGGACGGGCAGGGCGGCACCTGATCGGCCGGCAGGGGCGGGGGCGCGCCCCCTTCATGCCGATTTGGCATGAATTGGGTAATAAGTTCGCACATCAATTTTCCTGCTTGCATCATGTGCGCTTATGAATTGCGTTGCCCGCTGATGTGGCCCCAACCCGAGGGAAAACCCCGCCCGGCTTGGCGGGGGCCGCTTGTGACTACTCGCTACAATCCCGTCCACAAACCCGCACAGCTGCACTTCTGGCGGGTTTTTTGCTAGATGGCAGTCGGGCCCACAAGGCTGTACCGATTCCGGTGCCAAAGCGGTGGGTACGTTACAAACGAAGGACTTCTCTTATGGACATTTTGCTGCAACAGATCATCAACGGTCTGGTACTCGGCAGCATGTACGCCTTGATAGCCTTGGGCTACACCATGGTGTACGGCATTATTCAGCTGATCAATTTCGCCCACGGCGAGGTGCTGATGATCGGGGCTCTGACCAGTTGGAGCTGCATAGGAATGATGCAGGCCGCGATGCCGGGCGCGCCTGGCTGGCTGATCCTGCTGCTGGCGACCCTCATTGCCTGCGTGGTCGCCGCGACGCTCAATTTCGTGATCGAGAAGGTGGCCTACCGGCCCCTGCGCAACAGTCCGCGCCTGGCACCCCTGATCACCGCCATCGGCATGTCGATCCTGCTGCAGACGCTGGCGATGATCATCTGGAAGCCCAACTACAAGCCCTATCCCACGATGCTGCCCAGCACGCCGTTCCAGGTCGGCGGCGCCTTCATCACCCCCACGCAGATACTGATCCTGGGCGTGACGGCCGTGGCCCTCGCTTCCCTCGTGTACCTGGTGAACCACACCAACCTGGGCCGCGCCATGCGCGCCACGGCCGAGAACCCCCGCGTGGCCTCGCTCATGGGCGTCAAGCCCGACATGGTGATCTCCGCCACCTTCATCATCGGCGCCATCCTGGCGGCCGTGGCCGGCATCATGTATGCCTCCAACTACGGCACGGCGCAGCACACCATGGGCTTCCTGCCCGGGCTCAAGGCCTTCACGGCAGCCGTGTTCGGCGGCATCGGCAACCTGGCCGGCGCGGTGGTCGGCGGCATCCTGCTGGGCCTCATCGAAGCCATCGGCTCGGGCTACATCGGCACGCTCACGGGCGGCCTGCTGGGCAGCCACTACACCGACATCTTTGCGTTCATCGTGCTCATCATCATCCTGACGCTGCGCCCCTCGGGCCTGCTGGGTGAGCGTGTGGCGGATCGCGCCTGAGGAGCCTAGGACCATGAAGAACACCAAAACCAACTGGATCATCGGCGCCGTCGCGCTGCTGGTGCTGCCGCTGATCCTGCAATCCTTCGGCAACGCCTGGGTGCGCATCGCCGACCTGGCCCTGCTGTATGTGCTGCTGGCCCTGGGCCTGAACATCGTGGTGGGCTACGCCGGCCTGCTGGACCTGGGCTACGTGGCGTTCTACGCCGTGGGCGCCTACCTGTTTGCCTTGATGGCTTCGCCGCACCTCGCGGACAACTTTGCGGCCTTTGCCGCCATGTTCCCCACCGGCCTGCACACCTCGCTGTGGCTGGTCATACCGTTGGCGGCATTGCTCGCGGCGTTCTTCGGGGCGCTGTTGGGAGCCCCCACGCTCAAGCTGCGGGGTGACTACCTGGCCATCGTCACGCTGGGCTTCGGCGAAATCATCCGGATCTTCCTGAACAACCTGGACCACCCCGTCAACCTGACCAACGGCCCCAAGGGCCTGGGCCAGATCGACTCGGTCAAGGTCTTTGGCCTGGACCTGGGCAAGCGGCTGGAGCTGTTCGGCTACGACATCAACTCGGTCACGCTGTATTACTACCTGTTCCTGATCCTGGTGGTGATCTCCATCGTGATCTGCTACCGCCTGCAGGATTCGCGCATCGGCCGCGCCTGGATGGCCATCCGCGAGGACGAGATCGCCGCCAAGGCCATGGGCATCAACACCCGCAACATGAAGCTGCTGGCCTTCGGCATGGGCGCTTCGTTCGGCGGCGTGTCGGGTGCGATGTTCGGTGCGTTCCAGGGCTTCGTGTCGCCCGAGTCGTTCAGCCTGATGGAGTCGGTCATGATCGTCGCCATGGTGGTGCTGGGCGGCATCGGCCACATCCCTGGCGTGATCCTGGGGGCCGTGCTGCTGTCGGCCCTGCCCGAGGTGCTGCGCTACGTCGCCGGTCCGCTGCAGGCCATGACGGACGGCCGCCTGGACTCCGCCATCCTGCGCCAGCTGCTGATCGCGCTGGCCATGATCGTCATCATGCTGATTCGCCCCCGCGGCCTGTGGCCCTCGCCTGAGCACGGCAAGAGCCTGACGCAGAAGACCTGAAGCAGAACACCACCGAAAGTTAGCAATGACAGAGAAATCCAATGAAGTGGTGCTGAAGGTCGCCGGCATTTCCAAGCGCTTTGGCGGCCTGCAGGCCCTGTCCGACGTCGGGATCACCATCCAGCGCGGCCAGGTCTATGGCCTGATCGGCCCCAACGGAGCGGGCAAGACCACGTTCTTCAATGTGATCACGGGCCTGTACACCCCCGACAGCGGCACGTTCGAGCTGGCCGGCAAGGCCTACGAGCCCACCGCCGTGCATGAAGTGGCCAAGGCAGGCATCGCCCGCACCTTCCAGAACATTCGCCTGTTCGCCGAGATGACGGCGCTGGAGAACGTGATGGTCGGCCGCCACATCCGGACCAAGTCCGGGTTGCTCGGCGCCGTGCTGCGCACCAAGGGCTTCAAGGAAGAAGAAGCCGCCATCGCCAAGCGCGCGCAGGAGCTGCTTGACTACGTGGGCATCGGCAAGTTCGCCGACTACAAGGCGCGCACCCTGAGCTACGGTGACCAGCGCCGCCTGGAAATCGCCCGCGCCCTGGCCACCGACCCGCAGCTGATCGCCCTGGACGAGCCCGCCGCCGGCATGAACGCCACCGAGAAGGTGCTGCTGCGCGAGCTGATCGACCGCATCCGCAACGACAACCGCACCATCCTGCTCATCGAGCACGACGTGAAGCTGGTGATGGGCCTGTGCGACCGCGTGACGGTGCTTGACTACGGCAAGCAGATCGCCGAAGGCAACCCCGCCGAAGTGCAGAAGAACGAAAAAGTGATTGAGGCCTATCTGGGCACCGGAGGACATTGAGAATGGCCGAAAAATCCAACAAGGTACTGCTGCAGGTCAAGGGCCTGAAAGTGGCCTACGGCGGTATCCAGGCCGTCAAGGGCGTGGACTTCGAAGTGCGCGAAGGCGAGCTGGTCTCGCTGATCGGCTCCAACGGCGCCGGCAAGACCACCACCATGAAGGCCATCACCGGCACCCTGGGCATGAACGATGGCGACATCCTGTACCTGGGTGAAAGCATCAAGGGCAAGGGCGCCTGGGACCTGGTGAAGAAGGGTCTGGTGATGGTGCCCGAAGGCCGTGGCGTGTTCGCGCGCATGACCATCACCGAGAACCTGCAGATGGGCGCCTACACGCGCAGGGACAAGGCGGGCATCCTGGCCGACATCGAGAAGATGTTCACCATCTTCCCGCGCCTGCGCGAGCGCAAGGACCAGCTGGCCGGCACCATGTCGGGCGGCGAGCAGCAGATGCTGGCCATGGGCCGCGCGCTCATGAGCCAGCCCAAGGTGCTGCTGCTGGACGAGCCCTCCATGGGCCTGTCGCCCATCATGGTGGACAAGATCTTCGAGGTGGTGCGCGACGTGTACGCCCTGGGCGTGACCATCCTGCTGGTGGAGCAGAACGCGAGCCGCGCGCTGGCCATTGCCGACCGCGGCTACGTGATGGAGTCGGGCCTCATCACGATGACGGGCCCCGGCCAGGAACTGCTGAGCGACCCCAAAGTGCGGGCGGCCTACCTGGGCGAATAACCCGCCTGCCGCGCATTGGGCGCCGTGGGCGCCACCGGAAAAAAGGCACTGCCCAGCCGCAGTGCCTTTTTTCATGGCGGCACGAACCGCCTGCGGCAGGAAGGCATCTGTGCTTGATATGCTATCTATTTCGTAGCAAAAAGGGGTGATGCGTCAGGCGCCATGGGCTTGTTTTGTCCATAATCTGGCCCCTTGCCGTCTTTCTGCCGTCCACGCTGCACCGCCATGAACGCCCTGCAATCCCTGCCGATCTCGCTCCAGACCGTCCTGCTCCTGATCGCCAGCAATGTCTTCATGACCTTTGCCTGGTACGGGCACCTCAAGAACCTGGCCACGTCGCCCTGGTACACCGCCGCGCTGGTGAGCTGGGGCATCGCCCTGTTCGAGTACCTGCTGCAGGTGCCGGCCAACCGCATCGGCTTCACGCAGTTCAATGTGGGCCAGCTCAAGATCATGCAGGAGGTGATCACGCTGGCCGTGTTCGTGCCGTTCGCGGTGTTCTACATGGGCCAGCCGCTGAAGTGGGACTACCTGTGGGCGGGCCTGTGCCTGGTGGGTGCGGTGTACTTCATCTTCCGAAGCGCCTGAGCCCGCCCGCGCCCCGGCGGGGCGGACGGTTAAACTCCCCGGGTCACGGAACAGTCATGTTTCTGTCATGACGCCGTCCCTCTTTTCAGAAATCCGATCCCCCTCCAGGAGCCCCCATGCTGTTTGCCAAGCTGTTGCCACGCGAAGGCAATTTTTTTGAAATGTTCAACCAGCATGCGGACCGCATCGTGGAAGCGGCCCGCGCTTTTTCGCAACTGGTGGCCAATTACAACGACCCGCACCTGCGCGACAAGTACAACCAGGACGTGGACAACGCCGAGCGTGCCGCCGACCGCGTGACGCACGAGGTGAACAAGGCCATCCACAAGACCTTCATCACCCCCATCGACCGTGAGCAGATCCACACGCTCATCAACACCATGGACGATGTGGCCGACCTGATCCAGGATTCCGCCGAAACGATGGCGCTCTACGACGTGCGCCACATGACCGAGGAGATCACGCGCCTCACGGACCTGAGCCTCAAGTGCTGCGAACGCCTGCGCGACGCCGTCAAGCTGCTCGACAAGATCGCCGACCCGGCCGTGGCCGAGGCCGCGCTCAAGACCTGCGAGGAGATCGACAAGCTCGAGTCCGACGCCGACCGCGTGATGCGCAGCGCCATGAGCAAGCTCTTTCGCGAGGAGCCCGATGTGCGCGAGGTGATCAAGCTCAAGGCGATCTACGAGCTGCTCGAGACGATCACCGACAAGTGCGAGGACGTGGCCAACTGCATCGAGGGCATCGTCCTCGAGAACTCCTGATCCCCGCGGGCTGACCAGCATGGAAACCGTACAAACGGCCCTCTGGGTTGTGGTCCTGCTCGTGGCGCTGGCGATCCTGTTCGACTTCATGAACGGGTTCCACGACGCCGCCAACTCCATTGCCACGGTGGTCTCCACCGGCGTGCTCAAGCCCGCGCAGGCGGTGCTGTTCGCGGCATTCTTCAACTTCGTGGCGATCTTCGTCTTTCACCTGAGCGTGGCCGCCACGGTGGGCAAGGGCATCGTGCAGCCCGGCGTGGTGGATACGCACGTGGTGTTTGGCGCCCTGGTGGGCGCCATCACCTGGAACGTGATCACCTGGTACTACGGCATTCCCAGCAGTTCCTCGCATGCGCTCATCGGCGGCATCGTGGGCGCGGTGATCGCCAAGGCGGGCGCCAGTGCGCTGATCTCCGCCGGCATCCTCAAGACCGTGGCGTTCATCTTCGTCTCGCCGCTGCTGGGCTTCACCCTGGGCTCGATCATGATGGTGGCGGTGGCCTGGATCTTCCGGCGAACGCGGCCGAGCAAGGTGGACAAATGGTTCCGCCGGCTGCAGCTGGTGTCTGCGGGCGCTTACAGCCTGGGCCACGGCGGCAACGATGCGCAAAAGACCATCGGCATCATCTGGCTGCTGCTGATTGCGACGGGGTATTCTTCGGCGTCCGACGCATCACCACCGACCTGGGCCATCGTGAGCTGCTATGTGGCCATCGGCCTGGGCACCATGTTCGGCGGCTGGCGCATCGTCAAGACCATGGGCCAGAAGATCACCAAGCTCAAGCCCGTGGGCGGCTTCTGCGCGGAGACGGGTGGGGCGATGACGCTGTTTCTTGCGACCACGCTGGGCATCCCGGTCTCGACCACGCACACCATCACGGGTGCGATTGTCGGCGTGGGCTCCACCCAGCGCGCCAGCGCTGTGCGCTGGGGTGTGGCGGGCAACATCGTCTGGGCCTGGATACTGACCATCCCGGCCAGCGCGTTCGTCGCGGCCGTGGCGTACTGGATCAGCCTGCAGATGTTCTGAGCCTGGAATCCTTGATTTGCTATTAGATATGTAGCTAACAAGGCAATTCAGATAAGCGCTAACGCCCCAATTGAATGCAAATTCAATGGGGCGTTTGTCCTGGTGCCAGCGGGGTCACTGCGAGATCTTGCGGGCTTCCTCGATCTGGTACTCGAAATACCGTTGAAAGCTGAACGCGAGGCTGGCCATCAGCACGGCGGTGCCCACCATCAGCGAGACCACGATGGCGCCGATGGTGATCCATTGCGTCCTGCCGGCCGGGGCGTCGGGTGCGGCGGCTGGGTTGTAGCGCGCGTTCCACGCCTCGGGTGTTTTCAGCGCGAACAGGATGGCCTGCAATGCGCAGCCGGCGATCGTGAAGCCCAGCAGGGGAATCAGCATCCAGCTGTAGTGGTCGTCCTGGCCGAGCTGCTGCACGCGCTGGATGCCGTAGATGCCCAGCGCCGTGGGAATCGGCAGCAGCCAGCCGAGCAGGTCGCCCAGGCCGTGAAGATAAAAGCGGTGCAGGCCCAGGGGGCCGCCGAGGAAGGCCAGCCAGGCGGCCAGGGTCTTGTTCTTCATCGCCGGGCCGTCCCGGGAAAAAATGCGGCTGCCTCGGGGGCCGTGGTCACACGAAGCGGGAGAGCGTGGGGGGTATGTTCCATGCCCCGATTATTCAGGCGAACTGGTATCGCCCGCGCCCAGGGTCTTTTCCATGAGCACGATGTCGCGCCAGGCGCCGAATTTCCAGCCCACCGAGCGCATGACGCCCACGTCGGTGAACCCCAGCGACCGGTGCACGCCGATCGAGCCCAGGTTGGCCGAATCGCCAATCACCGCCAGCAACTTGCGCACCCCGGCCGCCTCGGCCTGGACGGCCAGCTCGGCAAGCAGCTTGCGGCCCACGCCCATGCCGCGGGCGTCGTCGGCCACGTAGATCGAGTCCTCGGCCGAAAAGCGGTAGGCCGGGCGTGGCTTGAACCAGTTGGCGTAGGCAAAGCCCGTCACCCGCCCATCTTTTTCGGCCACGATGTACGGCAGATTGCGCGCCAGCACGTCGGCCCGGCGGCCCGCCATGTCGGTTTCGGTGGGCGGATCGATCTCGAAAGTGCCTGTTCCGGTCAGGACGTGGTGGGCATAAATGGCGGTGATGGCCGCGATATCTTCGTCGCGGCTGGGGCGGATGGTAGGCATTTGCGGGGAAGTGGATATAATCGTGGGCTTTGCAGCGTGTCGCTGGCCGGGTGGCCATGTCGCGTGTCTCAAGCGTTGCGAATATGGTTGCGAACACTGTGGCTCAAGGCAAATGTTGCCGGAGTTCACCACCCGAAGGATAAATCATGGTCGTCATTCGACTCTCCCGCGGCGGCTCCAAGGGCCGTCCTTTCTTCAATATCGTCGTTGCTGACAAGCGCGTGCGCCGTGACGGCCGCTTCATCGAGCGCATCGGCTTCTACAACCCCACCGCCAAGGAATCCGAAGAAGGCCTGCGCATCGTGCAAGACCGTCTGACGTACTGGAAGAGCGTGGGCGCCCAGTCCTCGCCTACCGTGGACCGCCTGATCAAGCAAGCCGCCAAGAAGGCTGCTTAAAGCTCCCTGAAAAGGGCGGGTTCCGTCGGCTTGCCGCGCGGAACCCGCCCTTTTCCTATTCTGGAATCACCACCATGGCCGCCACCCTGACCCTCGAACCTGCCGAGCTGCCCCCCGATGCCATCGAAGTGGGCCGCATCGCCGACGCCTGGGGGGTCAAGGGCTGGTTCAAGGTGCTGCCCCACAGCAGCAGCCCCGAGGCACTGTTTTCCTCCAAGCGCTGGTACCTGCAGCCGTCCGAGCGCGGGGCCAGGACGTTCACCGGGACCGTGCTGCTGCCCATCCGGCAGGCCAAGGACCATTCCGACACCGTGGTGGCCTGGGCGCAGGGCATTGACGACCGCAATGCCGCGGAGGCCTTGCGCGGCGCGCGCATCTTCGTGCCGCGATCGAGCTTTCCGTCCACCACGGACGACGAGTACTACTGGGTCGACCTGATCGGCCTTGCGGTCCTCAACCGCGAAGGCGTGGCGCTCGGCGAGGTGCGGGAGCTCATGTCCACCGGTCCGCAGACGGTGCTGGTGCTGGCCTACGAGCAGGACGGCAAGGCGCTGGAGCGCATGATTCCCTTTGTCTCGGCCTTCGTCGACAAGGTGGACCTGCCGGAAAAGCGCATCACGGTGGACTGGCAGCCTGATTACTGATCGGCCTTGACGGACCGCGCCGCGCACCATGCGCTTTGACCTCATCACCCTGTTTCCCGAGCTGTTCGCGCCCTTCCTGGCCAGCGGCGTGACCCGGCGCGCCTACGCCAGCGGCCAGGTCGATGTGCGCCTGTGGAACCCGCGGGACCATGCCGACGGCAACTACCGTCGTGTGGACGACCGCCCCTTTGGCGGCGGCCCGGGCATGGTGATGATGGCGGAGCCCCTCGCGCGGTGCCTCTCGGCCATCCGGGCCGAGCGCGGCGAGCTCCAGGGCAGCCAGGCGCCGCTGGTCCTTTTTTCGCCCATTGGCGAGTCGCTCAACCATGCGGCCGTGGAGCGCTGGTCGGCCAGCGCGGGGGCCATCCTGCTGTGCGGGCGCTATGAGGGCATCGACCAGCGATTCATCGACGCCCATGTCGATGTGCAGATGAGCCTGGGCGACTTCGTGCTGTCAGGGGGCGAAATCGCAGCCATGGCCTTGCTGGACGCCGTGGCGCGCCTGCAGCCCGGCGTGCTCAATGACGAGGGTAGCCACCAGCTCGACAGCTTCAATCCGGCGCTCGATGGCCTGCTGGACTGCCCTCACTACACGCGCCCCGAGGAATGGGCAGGGCAGCAGGTGCCGGCCGCGCTGATGTCCGGCCACCACGCGCACATCGAGCGCTGGCGGCGCGACCAGCGCCTGGCCATCACGGCCCGGCACCGGCCCGACCTCATCGACGCTGCGCGAAAGGCGGGGCGGCTGGCGCCCGCTGACGAGGCGGTATTGGCCAAGCTCGCCTGAATTGCTATAATCAAAGGCTTTTCGATCCTCTGGCCGGCCGTTTTGACAGGGAGTTCTCCCGCGAAACACTGAGACGTCAATCCCGACGCAGCCATTTTTGGCGCGGACAAGATCGCTAGGAAACTCACATGAACCTGATCCAGACCCTGGAAGCGGAAGAAATCGCCCGCTTGAACAAGACCATCCCCGAATTCGCCCCTGGTGACACCGTCATCGTGAGCGTGAACGTGGTGGAAGGTACCCGCAAGCGCGTGCAGGCCTACGAAGGCGTGGTGATCGCCAAGCGCAATCGCGGCCTGAACAGCGGCTTCACAGTGCGCAAGATCTCCAGCGGCGAAGGCGTGGAACGTACGTTCCAGACCTACAGCCCGCTGATCGCCAGCATCGAAGTCAAGCGCCGTGGCGACGTGCGCCGTGCCAAGCTGTACTACCTGCGTGACCGCAGCGGCAAGTCGGCACGTATCAAGGAAAAGCTGCCTTCGCGCGTCAAGGTTGCTGCCACCGCCGCATAAGGCGCGGGCTCGTCCTGACAAGGCCGCTACAGCATCTGCCTGTAGCGGCTTTTTGTTTTCTGGTCCGTTGAACCCCCTTTCGTGAACCCATCTTCCATCCCTGCCGTTTCGTCGGTCATTGCGCCGCTGTCGAGCCTGCCCGACTTCGACCCCCGCCTCGTGCCGGTGGTGGGGGTGGATGCGCACCTGCCCGCGGTGCCGGCGGCCGCGCAGACGCCGCAGGCGCTGCGCGCGCGCTTCGCGCACCCGCCCCGCTGGGAGCCCGAGGTGCTGCTGGAGAAGAAGTTCATGAACCGCGAGCCGGCCCACGCGTCGGTCCTGCTCGCCATCGTGCTGCGTGAAGAGCCCATGGTGCTGCTGACCGAGCGCACGGCCCATCTGTCCACACATTCGGGGCAGGTGGCCTTTCCAGGAGGGCGGGCAGACGCTGGCGATGCCTCCCCCGCCGACACGGCCTTGCGCGAAGCGCAGGAAGAGGTGGGGCTCGGCCGCGAGTTCGTGGAAGTGCTCGGAACCCTGCCGACCTATGTCACGGGGTCGTCCTTCATCATCACCCCCGTGGTGGCGCTGGTGCGGCCCGACTGTGTCCTGCAGCCCAATCCCTACGAGGTGGCGGACCTCTTCGAGGTGCCGCTGGATTTCCTGCTGAACCCCGCCAACCACCGGCGCCATGTGTTCGACCGCGATGGCGTGCACCGCGAGTGGTTCTCGATGCCCTACCAGGATGGTGGCAAGAACCACTACATCTGGGGTGCCACGGCGGGCATGCTGCGCAACTTCTACCGCTTCATGATGGCCGAGTGAGGCCTCCCCGGCCGGGGGCTGTCCCCGGCGCGGCGGGGCGGACCTTGCGCGGGAGGGCTGGCCTGGGCCGCGCCAGTTCCGCGGGCTGCGGGTGTGTCGCGCTGTTCATGGTGGATGTATCGCTGAGGTTCGGCGCAAACACGCGCTCCTGCGGCTTGGCGCCAGTATCATTGCCCCCCATGAGTTTCTTCGCCATCCTGTTCGCTCTGCTGATCGAGCAGGCCCGCCCGCTGGCACGCAGCAATCCCATCCATGCAGGTCTGCGTGCGTGGGCCTTGTCCGTCAGCCGCAATTTCGATGCGGGCAAGCCGCACCATGGCTGGGTGGCCTGGGGCCTCGCAGTCGTCGTGCCCGCGCTCCTCACGCTGGCCATCCACTGGCTGTTGCTGTGGGGCCTGGGCTGGCCCTTCGCGGTGCTCTGGAGCGTGGCGGTGCTCTACATCACCCTGGGCTTTCGGCAGTTCAGCCACCATTTCACCGGCATCCGCGATGCGCTGGAAGAGGGCGATGAAGATGGCGCCCGGGAGCGCCTGGCCCACTGGCAGCAGGTGGACGTGGGTGCGCTTCCACGCAGCGAGATCGTGCGCCACGTGATCGAGTACTCGGTGCTGGCGGCCCACCGGCATGTGTTCGGGGTGCTGGCCTGGTTCTCGGTGCTGGCCGCGCTGGGCCTGGGGCCCACGGGTGCCGTGCTGTACCGGCTGGCCGAATTCGTATCGCGCTACTGGCACTACAAGCAGCGCACGGGCGCCCAGCCCGCCAGTGCCTCGCTGCAGCAGGCTTCTGCCCAGGCGTGGACGGCCATCGACTGGCTTCCGGCCCGGCTCACCGCGCTGAGCTTTGCCGTGGTGGGCAGCTTTGAGGAAGCCATCGAGGGCTGGCGATTCCATGCGCAGCGTTTTCCCAATGACAACGACGGCGTGGTGCTGGCGGCGACCGCGGGCGCGATCAATGTGCGCCTGGGGGGCGAGGCGCTGAAGGCGCGCACCGAGCTGCATGCGCCGCAGGGCCTGGAGATCGACGCCGACATGGGCGACAGCGATTCCACGCCGGGCCGGGAGCCCGAGGTGGGCCACCTGCGCAGCGTGGTGGGGCTGGTGTGGCGCTCGGTGGTGGTGTGGATGCTGCTGCTGGCGCTGCTCACGCTGGCGCGTTTGCTGGGGTAGCTGGAAATCCCCCTAGTAGCCTTCGGCGCCTTCCCCCGGAGGGGGCGCACCCGATGGCCATGCAAAGCCAGTTCCACGGGTGCGCTGGCGTGGTACATGCCATGCGGAGGGCGGTTCGCGTCGATGCCCTCGTATCTCCGGCTCCGACCCGGCCGTCGGCGCTGCGCATACATCGATACTGATCAGCACTGATCAGCACTGATCAGCACTGATCAGCACTGATCAACACCGGTCAATACCGCGTATGGCTCAGCTCTTCGAATAAGTCGCTATATATTTTGTAGCGTGTAGGGCTGATCCCGCCTGCGGAAGGGCCCAGTTTCACTGCGTCCAGCACGCCGCAGCCCGGCTCATGCAGGTGGGTGCAGTTGTAGAACTTGCAGTGGGTCGCGTGTTGGGCGATGTCGGGCATGCAGGCGGCCAGCTGCATCGGGGCGATGTGGTGCAGCCCGAATTCCTGGAAACCCGGCGAATCGATGAGGGCCGTGGTGCGGGCCTTGTCCATCCAGTACCAGTGGGTGCTGGTGGTGGTGTGCTTGCCTGAGTTGAGGGCCTGCGAAATTTCGCCGGTCAGCACCGAGGCGCCCGGCACCAGCAGGTTGATGAGGGTGCTCTTGCCCGAGCCCGAGGGCCCCAGCACCAGCGTGGTCTTGCCCTGCAGGTGCTCCATCAGCAGCGCGCGGTCCACATCGCTCGATAGCGCCAGGGACAGCGGCAGCACGCCGTAGTGCTTGCCAGAGCCCATGTGGCGGTAGGGGAGCAGGCGCTCCCAGGCCCGGGCGAAGGGTTCCACCAGGTCGCTCTTGTTGAGCGCGATGAGGGGCGTGATGCCTTCGGCCTCGGCGGCGATCAGCGCGCGGGAGAGCTGGCTTTCCGAGAACACGGGTTCCGCCGCGATGAGGATCAGCACCTGGTCGAGGTTGGCCGCAAACGATTTGGTGCGGATCTCGTCCTGGCGGTAAAAGAGGTTGCGCCGCTCCTGGACCTTTTCGATGGTGCCCTCTTCGCCCTGGCCAGGCGGGGGTGCCTGCCACAGCACATGGTCACCCACCACGGCCTGGCTCTTCTTTCCGCGTGGATGGCAGATGCGGCGTTCGCCGTCGGGCGTCTCCACCATGCAGTGGCGCCCATGGCTGGCCACCACGGTGCCTTCCATGAGCGCGCTGCGTTCAGCCATGGGATGTTGTGTTGGTGGTGGTGCGCGGCGTCATGGGGTCACGCCACCAGGGCATCGAACTGGGTCGCGCATTCGAAATCGGTGGACGAGATGCCGTGCACGTCGTGCGTGTTCAGCCGCACCACGCAGCGGTTGTAGTGCACCGACAGGTCGGGGTGGTGGTCCTGCGCGTTGGCGATGAAGGCCAGTGCATTCACGAACGAGATGGTTTCGTAGTAGTTCGCGAACCGGTAGGTCTTCTCGATGGCCACGTCGGCGCCATCTCCGGTCAGGCTCCAGCCTTCGAGTTTGGCCAGATTTGCTACAACTTCAGTAGCTTTCAGCGCACGGCGGGTCTGCGTGGACCAGTCTTTTTTCTTCAGCATAGTCGTCATGGGTGGGCGGGGGTGTGCATGCGCGCCAGCCGCTCGGTGGCGGGTGGGTGCGAGTAGTAGAACTTCACGTACACCGGGTCGGGGGTGAGCGTGGAGGCATTGTCTTCGTAGAGCTTGAGCAGGGCCGACGAGAGGTCGGCGCCACTGGCCTGGGCAACGGCATAGGCATCGGCCTGGAACTCGTGGCGGCGCGATTGCCGGGAGAACACGGGCGAGATGAAGAATGTGAACACCGGCACCGCCAGCATGAACAGCAGCAACGCCAGCGCATCGTTCGGCGCGGCGGCCATTGCCGGGTCGAAGGAGATGTTGGGGCGCACTCCCAGGCCTGTATAGAACCATACCTGGGTGGAGAGCCAGCCGAGCAACGCGAATCCGGCCAGGCTCAGCGCGAACATGGTCACGATGCGCTGGATGATGTGGCGATGCCGGAAGTGCCCGAGCTCATGGGCCAGCACCGCCTCCACCTCGCCCGGCGACAGCTGGCGCAGCAGCGTGTCGTAGAACACCACGCGCTTGGCGGCGCCAAAGCCCGTGAAGTAGGCGTTGGCGTGGGCGCTGCGGCGGCTGCCGTCCATCACGAACAGCCCCTTGGCCGAGAAGCCGCAGCGCTGCATGAGGGCCGTCACGCGGGTCTTGAGGGATTCGTCCTCGAGTGGCTGGAATTTGTTGAACAGCGGTGCGATGAAGGTGGGGTAGACCACCATCAGCAGCAGGTTGAACCCCATCCAGAAGCACCAGGCCCACAGCCACCACAGCGGGCCGGCAGCGCCCATGATCCACAGGATCAGCGCGGCGATCGGAAGGCCGATGGCCGCACCGACCAGCAAGCCCTTGGCGGCATCCGCAAGCCACAGGCGCCAGGTCAACTTGTTGAAACCGAAGCGCTCCTCCACCACGAAGGTCTGGTACAGCGACAGGGGCAGGTCGATCAGCCCGCTGATCGCCGCAAACGCCGTCAGCAGCACCAACTGCTGCCACATGCCGCCTCCGAGTGCGTCCAGCAGGAGCTGATTCAGGGCATCCAGGCCGCCCAGCAGCGTCCACCCCAGCAGCACGGCGGCGCCCAGCGCCATCTCCAGCAGGCCCAGGCGCCCCTTGGCGATGGTGTAGTCGGCGGCCTTCTGGTGGGCTGCCAGCGCAATGCGCTCGGCAAACGGCGCCGGCACCGCGCCACGGTGGCTGGCCACGTGCCGCATCTGGCGCGTGACCAGCCAGAGCTTGAGGGCCAAGCCCAGCAGGAGTGCCGCCGCGAAGGCGAACGTCAGCACCGAGGAAGGAGAGAGGGCGTCGGAGGAGGTGGGCATGGTGGTGGGGGGAGTTTAATGGGGAAGCCCCTGGGACTGTGGTTCAAGGGCTGCGGGCCATCGGCGACAATGCGCGCCATGCCAGAAGCCCACCATCCCACCCCCCAGGCGCTTGCCAAGTCCGACCAGAACCTCGTCTGGCTCGACTGCGAAATGACCGGCCTGGAGCCCGATACCGACCGTCTGCTCGAAATCGCCGTCATCGTGACCGGCCCCAGCCTGGAGCCACGCATCGAAGGCCCGGTGTTTGCGATCCACCAGCCTGACGAACTCCTCAACAAGATGGATGCCTGGAACAAGGGCACCCATGGCCGCAGCGGCCTGATCGACAAGGTCAAGGCCTCCACCGTGACCGAAGCGGAGGCCGAGCAGCAGATCATTGCCTTCCTGAGCCAGTATGTTCCCAAGGGCACGGCACCCATGTGCGGCAACAGCATCGGGCAGGACCGGCGCTTTCTGGTGCGCTACATGCCCAAGCTGGAGCGGTTCTTTCACTACCGCAATGTGGACGTGAGCACCCTCAAGGAGCTGGCCAAGCGCTGGAAACCCGAGGCCTACACGAGCTTCAAGAAGGCCCAGAAGCACACGGCCCTGGCCGACGTGCATGAGTCCATCGACGAGCTGGCGCACTACCGCAGGCATCTGCTGTCGGTGTGATCCGTTGCGCGCGGCCGGGCCGGGCTGCACCTGTGCGAGACCGGCTTGCGATCCCTTCGAGACCGTGGTCGCGCTGAGGCATGAAGCGTGCTGCAAGGTGAAGGGGCTTGCGGGGAAACCCCTATTCATGTCATAATCAGCGGCTGCGCAGGAAACGGTTCCTCGCAGATTGTGCATCTCCCCTCACACACCGGGCTTGCCAGCCGACTGCTTCGTGCAGTGCAGGACTAGCGAACAACGCCCACCAGCATCCGCCCAGAGCAATGCAGGTTTCGTTTGATGGTTGATGTTTTTTAACCATTGACGAAGCCACTCGCAGGCTGCGCCTGCGATCGTCTTCGTGAGAGAAAAATCATGACCGACACCTCTTTGGTGCAGGGCGAATTCGCGCCTGCAGAAACTTCCTTTGCTGCCGACCTTTCCGTGCAGCCTTCCCCTCTGGACGCCGTGGTGGCCGCCGCTGAAGGCGATGCCGCCGTCACCGCCGAACCCAATGGCTTCGTCGAACTGGGCCTGGCGCCCGAACTGGTGCAAGCCGTGGCTGACCTGGGCTACACCCAGCCCACCAGCGTGCAGCTCAAGGCCATTCCCCTGGCCATGGGCGGTGGCAACGACTCCACCAAGTTCATCGACCTGATGGTCTCGAGCCAGACCGGCTCCGGCAAGACCGCCGCCTTCCTGCTGCCCGTGCTGCACACGCTGATCAACCAGCAAGCCGCCGCCGAAGCCGAGGAACGCGCCGCTTTCGAGCGCGCCGTGGCCGAAGCCGCTGCGCGTGGCGAACCCGCTCCCAAGCGTGCCAAGCGCAAGGACCCCACCAGCTCGCGCAACTTCAAGGCCGCCACCCCGGGCGCCCTGATCCTGTGCCCCACGCGTGAACTGGCCCAGCAGGTGGCGCACGACGCCATCGACCTGGTCAAGCACTGCCGTGGCCTGCGCGTGGCCAACGTGGTGGGCGGCATGCCCTACCAGTTGCAGATCGCCAAGCTGCAGAACGCCGACCTCGTGGTCGCCACCCCCGGCCGCCTGCTGGACCTGCAGCGCTCGATGCAGATCAAGCTCGACAAGGTGCAGTTCCTGGTCGTCGACGAAGCCGACCGCATGCTGGACCTGGGCTTCTCGGACGACCTGGCCGAACTGAACCAGCTGACCGCCCAGCGCAAGCAGACCATGATGTTCAGCGCCACGTTCGCGCCGCGCATCCAGCAACTGGCGATGCGCGTGATGCACGACGGCGGTTCGTCGGTGCAGAAGGTGACCATCGATTCTCCGCAAGAGAAGCACGCCAACATCAAGCAGATGCTGTACTGGGCCGACAACGCCCAGCACAAGCGCAAGCTGCTGGACCACTGGCTGCGCGACACCACGATCAATCAGGCCATCGTTTTCGCCAGCACCCAGGTGGAGTGCGATGGTTTGGCCAACGACCTGCAGCAGGAAGGCTTCTCGGCCGTGGCGCTGCACGGCGCGCTGAGCCAGGGCCTGCGCAACCGCCGCTTGATGGCGTTGCGTGCCGGCCAGGTGCAGATCCTGGTGGCCACCGATGTGGCTGCGCGCGGCATCGACGTGCCCACGATCACCCACGTGTTCAACTTCGGCCTGCCCATGAAGGCCGAGGACTACACCCACCGCATCGGCCGCACCGGCCGTGCGGGCCGCGATGGCCTGGCCATCACGTTTGCCGAGTTCCGCGACCGCCGCAAGATCTACGACATTGAGTCGTACAGCCGCCAGCAGTTCAAGGCCGATGTGATTCCCGGCATGGAGCCTTCGCAACGTGCTCCCCAGGCACCGCGCGGTGGTGACTTTGGTGGCCGTGGCCGCCCCGGTGGCGGTTACGACCGCGACAGCCGTGACCGCAAGTTCGGCGGCCCCGCACGTGGCAACAACGACCGCGGCGGATTTGGTGGTGGCTTTGGCGGCGGATTCGCCGGCCGCGACAGCCAGCGTGCAGCCCCTGCCCGTGGCGGCGAGGGTGGTGGTTTTGGTGCCCGTGATGACCGGGGCTTCGCTCCCCGCCGCGACGGTGACGGCTATGGCCGCAAGCCCGGTTTCGGTGATGCAGGCCGGGGTGGTTTTGCCCCCCGAGGCGACGCTGGCGCGCCCCGTGGCGACTTCGCACCCCGCAAGCCCGGCTTCGCCAAGCCCGCAGGCGGTGGCGGCGGCAAGCCCTTCGTGGCCCATGATGCGCGCAAGCGCCCTGCGCGCCCCGCGCGCTGATTCGGCCGCCCCCGTCGTTTCGACGCGAGCCGTGAAAGGCTGGCACCGCAAGGTGCCAGCCTTTTTTTGTTGCCGCCACCTGCCGGGCGCGAGAATATCGAGAGCGGCTCGACAATAATCCTTCCGGGAGGAATCTGCAGTGTCGTCTTCGTTATCGTCGGGTGCGGACTTTGAGCACATGTTCGAGCTGGCCCCTGTGTCCCTCTGGCTGGAGGACTACAGCGCACTCAAGCAGATTCTGGACGGCTGGCGCGCCACCGGAGTCACGGATATCCGTGCCCACCTCGCGCGAGACCCGGCACGGGTGCGGCAATGCAGTGCCGCGCTCCAGGTTCTGAAGGTGAACCGCCGCACGCTGGAGCTGTTCGCTGCCCCGAGCCAGCAGGTGCTCGAGGCGAATCTGGACAAGGTCTTCAGGGATGACATGCACGATGCGGTCTCCCATGAGCTGGCGGCGCTTTGGTCGGGGCAGCTGGAGTTTTCGAACCAGACCGTGAACTACGCGCTCGACGGCCGGCGGCTCGATGTGCAGATCCGCGCGCGCATCCTGCCAGGGTATGAGGACGACTGGAGCCGCGTCCTGCTCTCGCTGGAAGACATCACGGCCCAGATGCGGGGCGCGCGCCAGCTGCGGCGCAGCGAACAATATGCCCGGGATCTGTTCGAGCATTCGCCCGTCTCGCTGTGGGTGGAGGATTTCAGCGCCGTGAAGAACCTGCTCGATGGCGTGCGCGCGCAAGGCATCGACGACTTCAAGACCTTCATCACGGTGCATCCCGAGTTCGTCACGCGCTGCATGCAGGAGATCCGGGTGGTGGATGTCAACCAGCAGACCTTGCGCATGTTCGGAGCATCCAGCAAGGAGATGCTGCTCAACAACATCGGCCGGGTGTTCCGGGGGGAAATGCACGAGTCTTTCGCCGACCAGTTGCTGGATCTGTGGGAGGGCAAGACCTTTCAGCAGCGCGAAGTCGTCAACTACGCCCTGTCGGGCGACGCGGTGCACATCCACATGCAGTTCTCGGTGCTGGCGGACCATTTGGCGGACTGGGGGCTGGTGCTGCTCTCGCTGGTGGACATCACCGCGCGCAAGAAGGCCGAGGCTTACCTGGAGTACCTGGGCAAACATGACGTGCTGACCCAGCTTCGCAACCGGGCCTTCTATGCCGAGGAGCTCAACCGGGTGACGCGCAAGGGGCCCTGGCCCTTGTCCATCATTGCGATCGATCTGAACGGGCTCAAGGCCGTGAACGATGAGCAAGGCCATGCCGCGGGCGATTCGATGCTGCGAAGGGTGGGTGAAGTGCTGGCCAAGGCGGTGGATCCGCCGGCATGCGCCGCGCGCATTGGCGGCGACGAGTTCACCGTGTTGCTGCCGGGCATGGATGAGCGCAGTGCCTTTGCGTTGCAGGACCGCATCCTCTCGATGCTGGACCTGAACAACCAGTTCTATCCGGGGCAGCCGATCAGCCTGGCCATGGGGGTCGCGTCGTGTCGATCCGGCGATCAGGTGGAGGCGACGATCAACCGCGCCGACCAGGCCATGTATGCCGAAAAGAACCGCTACTACCAGGACAATGGCCTGGACAGGCGGCACGCCAGCTAGCCGCACCGCGCAAACGCCCGCCCCTGGCTGGATTCAGCCCGTGTGCACCGCGTAGCCGTACAGCCGCTCGGGAGGCACTCTGGCCAGCAGGCTGCGATCCGTGGCCGGGCCCGTGATGGCGTAGGCGGCCTGTGACGTGTCGCGCTGCAGGGTGCTGGTCACGCTCTTGCCTTGTGAGTCCGTCACGGCGGCCACAAGCGGGGTGCGTGCTTCGGCCCCCCGCCGCATCACGACCCCCATTTCTCCGGATGCGAGTTTCACGAAGTCGCCAGGTGGATAGATGCCCAGCACCTTGATGGTCGCCGTGGAGAAGGGTCCCCCCTTGTCATCCCTGAACATCAGCCGGGCGGCATCCTGGATGGAGAGCGGCTGGCGCAGCTGCCGGGGGCTGATGCGTGCCATGAACAGGTCCGCCATGCGCAATACCTGCGCAGCGTCGCTCACCGATGAGATGCCGTGTGGATAGCCGCTGCCATCCGGCTGCTCGTGGTGTTGCATCACCGCGGCGATCCATTCGGCGTCGGTAACGCCGGCTTTCTCCAGCAGCGCGGCACTCAGGGCAGGGTGTGCGCGGATCTGGGTGCGTTGCCGGTCCAGGGCCGGATAGTCCTGCGCGGCCATCTGGCCCTGCAGCTCGGCGATGCTGGCGTTCATCGTCAGCGCCGCCAGTGCGATCTGCCGGATGCGCACGGCGGCCCAGCCGAGCTGCCGCGCCATCAATATGCCCAGCAGCGCTGTGTAGACCGCATGGCTGTATCCGTAGCGCAGATGCTTTGCATGGTCCTGCCGCACGGCCATGAACAGGCCGATGTCGGGGTCCGCGTCGGCAAGCTCCAGTATCTCGTCCGCCAGCGCTTGGATCGCATCCAGGCTGTCGGAGGTTTCACCCAGGTGCGGCAGCGCCGATTCCAGTGCGTCAATGGCCAGCGCCCAGCGGGTATAGATGCTTTCCGGTGGTTTTGCCGCAGGGGCCGCCAGCGCCTGCACCGCCTTGAATTCTTCGATATCGACAAACATGCCGCGCTCGAGCAGTGCTTCCAGCTGGCTGTCGTTGCGGATCACGTGCCCACGGGCGAGCAGCAGGGTGCAATCCTGGTTGCGCACATTCCAAGACAGCGGCACGCCCACCCGTACCTTGGATTCAACCAGTTTCAGCAGCTGCATGGTCGTCCTCCAGTGCCTGAGCCTCCTCGTCCGCTGCGCGAGCACACGGGTTCTGTCGAGAATGAAATTTCGCCCCATTGTTGCAGCATGCGTGGGGTTCCACAAACGGGCGGGTCAGCCTGGCGTGGCAGTCCGTCCAATATCGGGCCAGCGATGGTGCAGATAGATCCATGCGGCCATGCCCACGCACATCATCAACAGCGAGGCCAGTGCCAGCAAGACGGTGGAGTGCATCACCAGCGGCACCACGACCCCTGCCACCAGGCCATTGGCGGTGGAGCCTACAAACGCCTGCATGGACGAGGCCATGCCGCGGCGCTCGGGGTGAAGGTCCAGCACCAGCAAGGTGACCACGGGCACCATCAGGGCCCAGCCAAACGCGAAGACCGCGATCGGCGCGAGTGCCCACGCCGCATGCACCGGGAACAGCAGATTGGCCCCCAGGTTGAGGATGGCCACGGTGAACATGATCACGAAGCCATGGCGTATCTGCCGCTTCGGCGCGATCTTGCCGGCCAGGCGGCCGCTGAGCCAGGCGCCGCCCATGATGCCGGAGATGGTGAGGACGAAGAACCAGAAGAACTGCGTGGGCGCCAGCGCCAGGTGCTCGCCCAGGAAGGCCGGCGCCGCCAGCACATACAGGAACATGCCGTTGAAGGGCACGCCGCTGGCCAGCGCCAGCAGCACGAAGCGTGGGCTGGACCCCAGCTGCCAGTAGCCGCGCATCAGGTGGGGCACGTTGAAGGGCTGGCGCAGCTCGGGCTGCAGGGTTTCGGGCAGCAGGCGGAAGTTGGCGATCCACAGGACCACGCCGACCAGCGTCAGGAACCAGAAGATGCTGTGCCAGCCCGTGTGCACGAACAGCCAGCCGCCCACGATGGGGGCGATGGCCGGGGCCACGCCAAAGTAGATCGTCACCTGGCTCATCACCTGCTGCGCGCGTGCCGGGGGGAACATGTCGCGGATGACCGCGCGCGACACCACGATGCCGGCGCCCGTCGATAGCCCTTGCAGCGCCCTGAATGCAATGAGCTGGCCGATGCTTTGCGACAGCGCGCAGCCCGCGGAGGCCAGCGTGAACATCGCGATGCCGCACAGCACCACGGGGCGCCGGCCAAAGCTGTCCGCCAGTGCGCCATGGAAGAGGTTCATGAACGCAAAACCGAAGAGATAGGCCGACAGGGTCTGCTGCATCTCCACGGGGGTGGCGCCCAGCGCCTGCGCAATGCCGGTGAACGCGGGGATGTAGGTGTCGATGGAGAAAGGCCCCAGCATGCCCAGCACGGCGAGGAGGACGGCCAGGGCCCATTGGGGAGCGCGCCAGAGCGTGTGGGCGTTAGGGTTCATGGATGAATTTCGAAGGGCGGTGGAAGGGGCGTCGTGGGATGGCGGGCGGTGGAGCTGCCGCGGGATCGTCAGGGCCTGGGCCGCCTGGGCAGGAGCTGGCCCCCGGGCGAAAACCGGTACCAGCCCTCCATCCACCCCAGCCCGAAGAGTGAGAGGGTCTGCTCATAGTAGGCCGTGGTGCGCACGGGGCTTGCTGCCAGGCGGTTGCGTTGCGCTTGCAGCGCGGCGCTGTCTCCTTGCGCCTGCAGGAAGGGCAGCATCGCGGCAGAGAAGCCCGACGGGCCTGCCCCGGAGGCTTGTCCACTCCGTACATCGATGGATTCGGGGGGGTGCCCCTGTTCCCGCACGTAGCGGGCCATGGGGGCCAGTGCCGACAGCAGCGCCTTGCGGCCGCTGGCGGCCGGGTGCAGCATGCCGGCCCACAGGTAAACGCGGATCGCGTTGTAGGTGCCCTGGCCTTTTTCCTTGCCCTTTTCGTCGATGAGAAAGCCCTGCCGCGCGTCGTAAATGGCCCAGTCCGGGGCATAGCCTTGAGGGGATGCGCCCACGATGACCTTCTCGGAGCTTTGTACCAACTGCTTCCAGGCGGTCTGCGGGTACAGCGCGCCGAGCCGTTGCATTGCCTGCAAAGGCAGGTAGCTGGGGTTGAGCTTCCATCGGTCGCCGGCTTCCACAAAGCCCCGTGGCGCAGGCAGCAGGCACAGGCCCAGGCCTGGCAGGTCGGCGGTTTCTTCGGCAATGATGCGTGCGGCCAGCCGGGCTCCCAGTGCGTGGTAGCGCGGCACTTGCCACAAGCGGGCCGCCTCACCCAAGGCATAGGCAATCCAGAGGTCCGCGTCCGATGCGGCGTTGCTGTCGAGGATGCCCCAGGTACCGTCAGCCCGGCGGCCCCATAGCCACGCGGGCAAGCGGGCGCCGAGGTCGCCGCCGCTCAGGTTGTTTTCAGTCCAGCGCAGGAGGACATCGAACCCCTTGCGGTCATTGGCCACCAGGGCAAAGAAAAGCCCGTATGCCTGGCCTTCGGAGTAGGTCCGTCCGCCTTCGCCATCGTCGGAGATCACACGGCCTTCGTCGCTGACGAATTGCGCCTTGAAGCGGTCCCATGCGGGCCACTGGCCGCCGCTGGCCAGGCCCGCAGAGGGACGTGCCTGTCCGTTGGCGCCCAGGAACGCCGTGGGTGCGAGGAAACCCAGCCCCGTGAGCAGGGCCGTCCGCCGTAAGAGCAATGCAGCAGTCATGTCGGGAGAGTTTTCGTTTCGCATACTGTGGTGGAGCGCCTTCTTCTTTCCGCCGTCCTGTCAATGCAGCGCATTGGAGGCACCCGGGGAAAGCACGGGCTGCCACGGGCCTGGACAGCGTGGCGGGCGCAAGGGTTGCCTATACTAGCCAAGGAAATCCCGGGCGGGTTCTGGCGGCATTGTTTGCATGCAGGTGCCGTGCCCTTTGGGTGCAAGGCCTGAAGTGCTACAAAATGCAGAGTGCCCTGACCCCAGAAATATAGCCACAAGGCCTTTTCGTGGCCAATTCGCTCAAAGTCGTGGATCAAAATGGAACAACATCTATTGGGCCGGGTTGAAGACATCCTGGGAGTCCAGGTCAGGCGACTGCATCCCAGAAAAGACGAGCGCGGAACGCTGACGGAAGTCTTCCGCAACGAGTGGCACCCGGGCAGCCTGCCGTTGCAATGGAACCATGTCAAATCCCGGCCCAACGTCTTGCGGGGGGTTCATGTGCACGTGCGGCACACCGACCATTTGCTGGTGCTGACGGGCACCATGCTGCTGGGCCTGATCGACCTGCGCGAGGGCACCGACCATTTCCGGCAGAGCACGGTGATCGAGTTGACCGGTGCCGAACCCACCATGGTCAGCATTCCTACGGGGGTCGCGCACGGCTTTTACTTTCCGGAAGCTGCGGACATGCTGTACAGCGTCACCCACTACTGGGATCCCGTGACGGATGAGCTTGGCTGCCGCTGGGATGACCCTGGCCTGGGGCTGGACTGGCCGGTCAGTGCCCCGGTACTGTCCCCAAGGGATCAGGCCGCAACGTCCCTCGACGGATTACTGGAGGAGCTGCGCGGCAGCAAGGACAAATCATGGTGAGGATAGGACTTCTGGGGTGTGGCCGCTGGGGGCGATTGATTCTGCGTGATCTCAAGCAACTGGGGGCCTACGTGGCGGTGCTGGCGGTGGGAGAGGCCAGCCGGGCCCGTGCATGCGAAGGCAATGCCGACGTGGTGGCATCCTCCCTGGAAGATCTCCCTGAGGTCGACGGGTATGTGGTGGCCGTGCCCACCGCCCAGCACGCCGCCTTCCTTCGCCAACTGGTGCCCTCCGGCAAGCCGGTGTTCTGCGAAAAACCGTTCACGTCCAGCGCTGCGGAGGCAAAGGCCATCGCCCAGCTGGCGGGTGACCGGATCTTCATCATGGACAAGTGGCGCTATCACGGGGGCGTACTCGCACTGGCCGCGCTGGCGCGGTCCGGAGAACTGGGCCCGGTGCTGGGACTGAAGACCACCCGCCTCGGATGGGGCAATCCCCATGCAGATGTGAGCGCGGACTGGATTCTGCTTCCACATGATCTCAGTATCGCCATCGAAATCCTGGGCGACTTGCCCGAACCCGCCGCGGCCTGGGCGGAAACCAGCGCAGAGGGCCTGGTCGCGCTCTCGGGCGTGCTGGGTCTGAAGGATCGCAGTCAACCGTGGATGCAGTTTGAAATCGGCGTGCGCTCTCCTTCCCACCGGCGGACCATCGAACTGCGCTGTCGTGACGGCATTGCATCGCTCAGCGACGCCTACGACGCCCATGTCGCCGTGCAGCGCACTTCGAGTTGCCTCTCCGACGGACCCGTGCCCGGCACCGAGCTGCGTTCCGTGGACACCGCCATGCCCCTTTTGCGGGAACTGACGGCGTTCCTGGACTATCTTTGCCATCGTGGTCCCCCCCCCAAGAGCAGCGCGGCGGAGGGCTTGATGGTGGTGGAGCGCATCGCGTCGCTGCGGGCGCTGGCAGGACTGCCCGAATGAGCGACCCGCTTTTCACGGTCGTGATTCCAACCCACGACCACGCGGACACGCTGTGGCATTCGGTTGCCAGTGTGCAGTGGCAGACCTGCCAGAGCTTTGAAGTGTTCATTGTGGGCGACGGTGCGCCTGAGCGCACCCGCTCGATTGCCCAGTCCTTGGCGGAGCGCGATCCCCGGATTCGCTACTTTGACAACCCCAAGGGGGCGCGGCACGGCGAAGCGCACAGGCACCGGGCCTTGCAGGAGGCGCGAGGCCGTTTTGTCGCCTACCAATCCGATGACGACCTGTGGCTTCCAGACCATCTTGACATCCTGGCGGCGGCACTTGAAGACCATGACCTGGTCCACACCATGCAGATCGACGTATCGCCGGCAGGCGAGACCGCGACATGGCCTTTTGATGCTTTCGAGGATGATCTCCAAATCGACCGCATGCGGAAATCGGCTGGTGGCTTTGGCTTGGCGTCGGGCGCGCACACGCTTCGGGCCTACCGCGCTCTGCCGTTGGGGTGGAGCCCGGCACCCCTTGGCATCCACACAGATATTCACTTTTGGTTGCAGGTGCTTGAACAAGTGGGGGGGCGATACTCGTCGGTGAAGTGGCCGACCGTCCTTCATTTCTCATCGGTCACGCGCAAAACGCTGTCCAATGCTGAAAGAGTGGCCGAATTGGAAGAATGGTGGAAACGCATGCAAACTGCCGAGCAACGGTTGATGTTGCTGAAAAAGGTGTTGTTTCCGGTAAATTTCTATTGCTACGCACAACCCAAGCTACGAGCAGAAATCGAATCACTCAGGGCCAGCCTGTCCTGGCGGATCACGGCACCTTTGCGCGCGCTTGCGCGGCGAATGAAGTAGTACCGACGGAAAGTTGTTGGTTTTCTAACATGGCATGGTCAGCCAGGAAGCTATTTAAATTCGACATTCCACCGTATCTCTCGCCCCACGCGCCGGCTCGACTGGATGCAGTTTCCGGTCAATCGACAAAGAGCTTGCAGCACTGCCGGGTAATAAATGCGATGGTGGATAGGCTACTGCAAGCCTCGGTCGCCGTGCTCATGGAATCTGTGGAACTTCAAGGGGCTTCGTATCAATGCCTTGCACGGTGTCGGATTGCAGCCCAAGTCCCAATCTGAGATGAGCGCTAGAGCGGTGCTGTTCGAGATGGTCCGGTGATTCGAGCGCGACAATGACGGCTTCTTGAGGCAAGCCTCGATCTCCGGTGAGAGGTCAGTAGCCCATGGCGGGCCCTCGCCCCCATCCAAAGTACGACCCCGGCGCACTCGAATTCAAGAGGGGGCGCTGCATGTGCCGGACTATCGTTCCCCGGTGCCCAAAGTCGAGCCCCAAAGGCCATTATTTGCGAGCCCAAATCTTGGCGAGCCCGTGGAGATGCGAGAAACCCATCCACGGATGGCTCTTCGTTGGGCGCCACGGTTCCGTTCCGTTCGCCAGAGCCATCTCAGCCAAGAGCAAGCCGCGCGTAGCCGATGGACTGCACTCAGCCTTTTAAACCGTTGATAGGCATCAGGGTTTTGATTGATATATGCTGGGCGCCCCGGACATGTATGCAAGCAGGTCTGGGATTTGGCCGACAGTTGAGTGTATCGATATTCTTTTTCAATATAGGAGTTTTCAATGTGGTCTAAGAAAGCATTGGTCACGGCATTTGCTCTGTCCGGGGCTGTTGTGGGAGCATCCGCTGCTTCTGACAACGGGATCCTTTCCGCAACCGGGGGGACGGCGGGGTTCGATTTTTTCTATCCAAGTGGATTCACAAAGCCAATTCCAACTCCTGGAGCGGCACCTATAAAACTTCAAAGTCGCTTCACATGGGGATCGCCCACTAGCCCAATGAGCGATCATGCAATTGTGGCTTATGTGCAAGGCGCGAATCCCGCGTATATGAACTCTGCACCTATCGGTTTTAAGAGCCCCTTATGGACCTATGGAGCAGGAGCATTTGTCGCCGCGAACGGACTTAATCTGGAGTTATGGTTTAATCCAACGACTGCCACGAACGGCAGCGCGTATGTGTGGAATGCTGCTAATTTGTGTGGGCAGGCGGTGAATACGGCGCCAATAAGTGTATGTGTTGGAAGTACTTATTCGGCTGGCGGCGCGTATGTTGAGCCACTCCCCGCTGATTGGAGTTTCGTGCCTGGTGATCATTACTGGGTGAAAATATCTCTTGCGCCAACCACCGGAGACTGGTTGAATCTTTATGCGGAGTTGATCCACGAAAGTTCAACCTCGGTTAAGGTCGTGCAGCGAGCCCAAATTGGGCTTCAAAAATCTGCTTTCCTGCCTCTGAGCTCTTCCGCCTCCGGGACTTTTGCGCGGGCGCCCGGATCAGGCGCCAACATCACATGGTTTGGTTATGACTATTTCTAGGTGGCCTTTATTCGTACGGCTATCTGATCCTATTCGCTCCTGAAATCCTTGGAAAGGCTCGCACTGCTCGGGCCTCTTTGTTCAGGTTGTTGGTGCAGCTGGTCGTCTTCTGTTGGTGGATGGCGTGTTGCGGCGGTCCATGCGAGACGTATGAGCGACCAGAGTTTTGCAACAGGCGTCAACATCGAATGCTGCATCCTGGGTAATGTGCTCAATCGCGCCATGCAGGGAGGCGAGAGGTGGCGCTGTGTGCGGGTCAGGACATGTTGCGTCAGTTGAATTGCGACGGTGAGATTGACCTGGTCGTTGTGGATGGATGGGGTGGTTAGAAAAATGCCTTGGCTCTCATCGTGGATGGAGTGCTATTGGAAGTAAAAAGAAAGAGATTGTAAAAAATCCAGGATAGTGCATTTTTTTCACTACGATCACACTCGGTCTATAGGGATTGCTATTTTATTATCGAGAGGATTGAATATGAAGAGAATGTCTGGTGCATTTTTTGCGGTTAACTTTGCTATTGCTGCACTTTTGAGCTCAGGTAGTGCTTTTTCTTATGAACGCCAACAAGTTGGCAGTCCTGCTCAGTGCTCTATTGAGTTCAATGGGGATAGCATCTTGCATGGATTTGGGTATGATTCTGGAGGGACTCTATATACAACGCCTGCGACCTGGCTTAGAAATTATGGTTATACGGTGAATCCAAATAATGCTATAAATGGGCAGAGTACATTTCAGTTGGCTCGAAACGGCGGATTTTATGGTGTCCCGCATAGCTTAATCGTTGTAATTCAAACGGGCATAAATGATCTCAGAAAAGAGTATGAGGCTGGCCCTTTCGGTACGCCTACGGTGCAAGGGGTGAAACAGGATTATCGTCAAATGATTGACTATGTCAGGTCGATCAATAGAATTCCGGTCATTTCTGGAATTACTGACTTGCAATATCCGCAAGTTCTTCAGTATTTCACTCAAAGTCAATATGACACGGTAGTGGCGATTCAGCAGGCGGTTCGTGAGGTTGCTGTTGAAAAGAATGTTCACTATGCAAGCTTTGACACGAATCCTCTTGGGTGGACAGACACAGTTCACCTTGATCAGGCAAGTAGTAATGGCATTGCTGAAAATCTTCGGTATGTGGCGGCCTATATTTGCATGTTGCCTTACTAAGAATGCCGTACATAGTGCAGACGGCGAAGGGGGCCGAGCACGGAGTGCGATAGCACTCTGGCCAGTGCGTTTGGCTAAAACGGTACTCGCGGCACGATGACATCGGGGGTGGGCTTATCTCGTTGGGAAGATCGGAGGTTGGATTTAACGCGGTGGTGCCTGTTGCCGTACTCGCTGCCACAGCGGCGCTGCATCCTTGAAGTACAGTGCGCGGAGCCGCGATGGCTGGGGTGGGCTCGAGTTGGCCTTGTATTGGGAAGTCGCCAAATACCCAATCGACTCAGGATGTCCAACCGGATGAGCCTCCATAGGCACGCCCGACTTACCTTTGCCCGCCGAATCGAGATGCTCAAGCAGATGGCGCAGGGAGGCTGGGGTGCCGTGTGAGCGGCCACCATGTATGGCCTGACTGCACCAACAGCCAGGAAGTGGCTCGGTCACTACCGGGCCGGTGGCGAAGTCGCCTTGGCCGATGGGCGCAAAGCTCCTGGTGACTTGCTGCATTTCGACACCAAGGAGCTCGGGTGCATGGTGCGGCCCAGCCACCGCGTCACCGGCAATCGAAAAGACGCTATTGACGGTGCAGGCTGAGAGGCGCTGTTCGTGGCCATTGATGGTCACGCGAAGCTGGTGTTCACCGCCATTCACCCGCACGAAAAGCAGGTACATGCGGTACCGTTTCTGCGCAATGCGGTGACCTGCTACGTCCGATTGGGCATCACCGTGAAGCGCCTGCTGACGGACACAGGGTTGGCGTTCTGCTCGCGTGACTTCCGAGCGGCATGCGTCGACCTGGGTATCAAGCACGGCTTCACGCGGCCTTGCCGGCCACAGACCAATGGCAAAGCCATGGCTCCGGGTCGACCGCCTCAAGCCACAAAGTGGATGATGGAATCCGTTGATCTACCCGGCTCCCGTGTTGGGAATGAATGAAAAAAGCCGCTACAACTTGATAGCTGTAGCGGCTTTTTTAGTTTGGTGGGTCCTGAGTGACTCGAACACTCGACCTACGGATTAAGAGGCCCCCGGGTATTCAGGCCGCTATGCCGCGCCGTTCCTAGCTTTCTGGCTCAAGAGTGTCACATACTTTTCAATCTTGAGGCGGTGATTTATCTTTGGCAATCTGCCGGTAGAGTACTGTATATGTGAGGTTGCAGCTCTGGCCGCCGACCGTTCTCGGTCAAGAGCGGCCAGGGGGGCGGGTGAAAGCGGACGCTCAACGCAAACGTAATCGGCGACTTGCGAAAGGAGGGCGCGAAGCGGCCGGACGCCGCAAGGCGTCCGTGTTGATCGAAATGTTAGGGCGCATAGTCGTGCTCCTCCAGTAATGCCAGCTTCCCCACTCTGTCGAAGAGGTCCGCCATTCGCGTGGCATGGGTAGCCCCGCAGATGAAAAGGGTTGGCCAGACGTTCTCCGCAAGGATTCTCACCACCCAAGCGCATTCTCTTAGCTCGCCAACGAGCCTTTCGAGCGCCGCAAACTGCGGCTCCGTCAGCTTCGCATCTGTACGGATCTTGTGCAAGGACAGATGATCGGTATTCAAGCTTTGGCGCTGTTCCGCAGTGAGGTCGATGTAAGCGTGCCCGAGACCCTTGCGGCTCGCCACGCGCTTTGCAATGGTTTCGGTCACTCCGTAGTAGCCGAGCATCCCATCCGCCATTTCCTCAGCGATGAACTTGACGCGGTGCTTCTTAGCAGTTGCTTCCACCAGCCGCTGGAATGCCAGTTGCGCATCGGCTGAGTGTTCCTTGTGCCCAGCCTGGAGGCGATGACCAGTACCGATGATGATGACCTGTGGCCTCAAGGTGCGCCCTAACGTTTGACATGAGAAGCGGCCGACAGCTGGCGAAGCCAGATCTTGAACGTCCCCTCGACACGACGGTTGAGCCTAGGCTTGAGGAAGTACACCGGCGGCCTCAAGGTCTTTGCGAATGTCGATGATCTTCTCAGAGACGTTGCTCACAAAGCGCTTCTGGATGATGCCGCCGAAGTCAGAGAACATTGAGGTTCCTTCCTTGAGCAGCAGCATTACGTTGCCACGGCCCAATCTGCCGCAAAACCATCCCAGTTCGTAGATCACGTTAGGGCGCGCCTGAAGGTATGTTTCGGCTCCGGCAGTGACTTCGTCGTCGGGCGTGAAGACTGCAATGGCGTAGGCGCAAGTCTCGGCGTAGTGCTCGAACTTCTCGATGACAGTTTTGGCCCCCGCGTCCGGTTGTTGCATAAGGACAATTGGATTGAGGCGGAATTCCGATTGAACAATGTCCTTGAGTTCTCTCCACTTCGCTTCGTCGCGGCCATGAATGAGGAATACGTTCTCCTTCTTCCGAAGTGATTCTTGCGTCTTGGTTCGGGTGAGCAGGTTCGGATTTCTGCGCAACCGAGTTAAAGACGCGCGCACCACACCCAGAACGTTTTCGACCCCCTTCAACGATGGCATGCCAAGATAGCCGAGGCCGTCCTGATATTCGTGTGCGATCTGGGCAGTGTAGGAGTTCCTTCCAAGTGCGTCGTTGTAGAGATCAATGAGCTCTCGGGCGTACTGCCGATATAGTGGGTCGTCGCCCTCGCCAATGTATATGCCCTCTCGGGTGTGCTTGAACGATGCGTGAATGCGAGCCAACTCGGCCTCGTAGCGTTCCAACTCGCCGATGACTTGTTCGGGTGTCACAGTGGTACTCCTAGGCCTAACGTGATGTACCCCGCAAAACCTGCGGAATAAATTGGACAGTGCCGGATATTCTGAACACTGATTCCCCTTGGAATCGGCTTGCAGCTCGGGCTTGCCGTCAGTGCGGTGTTCAAAAGCACAGGTATAAATTTTCCGCTAACCTGGGGCAGGTGCAAGCCTGAACTGCGTGCATGATCTCGCCCCCTATGCAGCGATAGAAGGCAACCCGATTCGACCAAGGTAAGCAGCGAAGCGCTGAGAAAGGTCCTCTCGGAACAGGTCTGTTAACCGGCAGACGAAGTGCTTCTTCCTAATGCTTTCCAGATATGTGGTTTGAACCGAAAAGTAGTGCTTGAAATCGGCGATGGACGCTACAGCTGGTATATCGACGGGGAAGTCCATGTAGTGGTATCTTGGACGCTCGTTTTGCATCAAGGTTTTGCCTTCCGTTTTCTTACGGTTGATATTTGTTCCCTTGATATCGAGTTCACTCAAGTGCTCGCCTGTGAATACGTGCTCAGCGTTGTAAAGCGGTACAACAAGAACGGAAAGCAGCCTGTTGCCCTGTTTGTCGCCTCCTCTCCCATTGAAGTCCTGTTCAAGGTCACAGTCCTGAGTGAGCACCACGACGAGCGGGAAAATAATCTTGCTGACCTCGACAATGCCACGTTTTTCCACTGCGTACTCGATGCACTCCACATCGCGGAATATGTCGCCTTGAGAAATTCTCGGCAGTCTGCGCTTTTGAACCACGACGTTAGTCACGAGTCACCTTTCCTTTGATGACTACGCGTCTTGGTTTCCCGTTCACCATTGGAATCGGCGTCAGCTGGAATCCGGTCGTTATATCCAAGCTAACGGCTTGCACAGCGGCTGCCGTTGATGTATCGACAGTCTCGGCTGCCGGCAATGCGACGGCAGCCTGTGTCAATGGTGCCTCAGCATAGTCACTGCTGAACGGGTTGCTGGACATCCATTTTCTCCCGCAATTTCTTTTTTATGCTTCGTTCGAAAAGCGCTTGGATTCGTGCGTGAGCCTCATCCATGAAGGCTGTGGTCTGGTTCAGTTCGTGCGCCTCAGCGACGCTAGCGTCGATATCGATCACAAACAGAGGGCGCTTGATGGGCGCCGGGTGGTCTGGGTTAGGCATGCCGTACTGAAAGCGGATGCCAACTTGACCATACTTCAGCTCGCTAATGGACACGTGGCGTATCAACTGTTCGTCTCTCTCGAAGAAGGACCGAGCCGCTACAAGATCATCGTTGATCAAATCATTCCATCGAGTTGCATCACCAATTGGCTCATCGATTTGGTTGATGTAGCGCAGTCCAAATCGGGCAACTATTGTGCCCGGAAATACCGCCCGTAAAGCGTCAACCAACCCGCCAAAGTGGTCCTTCATTTCCTCGTAAGTTGTGTACTTGGTGTACTGAATAAATGCGGCCGTTGACGACAGCGTGAGCCGCCTTCCCCGATCCTTGCTGAAGTAGTTCCAATGGCGCTCGGTAACGTGTCTGTGATCGATACCATCTTTGTGGACAGCAACTTCTTGCGTGACGACCTCTTTCGGTTCAATGATCGGAAAATTTAAAGCGATAGGCGTGACGAGCCGAGTCGGCGGCCCCTTGTCCAACTTATCAAGCGGAGCAGCGAAGTCGATTCTGACCACTACCTGCTTAAGAAAGGACTTTCCATAGCAAACTTCTTCATACATTTCTGCTCCTCGGCCGACTCGTTGATGATCAGCAGCTCGCTAAGCTGCGTTTAGGCGATATCTTAATGGCACCGTCATAAGGCGGTGGTGGCGAGCCGTGGGCCGCTGGGAGGGGAAAAAGGATTGGTGTCTACAGGCACGGCATCATGGTCTGCATTGGACATACCGACATGCAGGCAGATGCTTGGCGTTTATGGATTAAATGGGGACATCATTAGGCAGCGCGGTTTCGCTCCACCGCGCCTTGATGTACTTTTCTGTGGTGGACTTGTCAGCATGGCCGCAAAGCAGCTGGATCCGCTCAATAGGAACACCAGTGAGCCACATGTCGGTTGCTCCCTTACCCTTGAGATCCCGAAAGCCGAACGGAGGCATCTTAGACAGACCCTTGGCCTCCCGCACCTTATTCACCTTCGCGATTGCGCGAGTCATCATCGACATGATGCCGCTGTACGTGTACTCGTCTCCTGTGCGGGTATGAACGAGCGGCTGGGTAGGTACAGGCTTCGACCCCATGGCCCGAAGCACCAGTAATTCCAGGCGCTCCGACATGGCGATCTTTACCCGCGTGCCCGTCTTACTCTGCACGAACTCAAGCACGCGCTGCTGACTGTGTGGGTCGCGACTCAGGATGGCCGGTGTCCAGCTAAGAATGTCGCTCTCGGGCCGTTGCAGCGTGCGGTAGGTCAACTCCATCAGCATCTGAACCTGCACGCCGGCTGCTGCATACACCTCACGGTATTCCTCGTGGGTCACATAGCGCTCGCGCTTCGATTCCGAGTTCTTCTTTGTGCCGCTGGCTTGCATGCACGGGTTGACCTGCAGGGCCGTCTGGCCCGTCCGCATCAACCAACTGAGACAGGAACTCAGGCAAGCCACCTCTCGATTGGCGCGGACCGCACGGCCCGCTTCGGCCCCCAGGTCGATGTAGCCTTGCACGTGCTGGGCTTGGATGTGCTCCGGCAGCATGGATGCGAAGTAGGCTTTCAGCGGTGGCAGGTTCTTTGTGTAGTCGCTCAGGGTGCGCGGCTTTAAGGTTTTCGCTTTCACGCGCTCTGCGCAGTGCACGATGAACCGATCAAGCCAATATCCCACGGTTCCAAAAACCCCGGCCGGCTCGTTGTACAGCGCCGCGCGCTCCTTTGCGGCCTTCACATCGGTGCCCACGCGTTCCCATCGTCCGCTACGGTGCCGGTAGTAGAACGCGCCGTGGCGGAAGGCGATCCGCGTTCCGGCCAAGCCCAGGGGGTCGCCATCTTTACGCTTTCGGCCCATGGTTCCTCCGTGTTTTCAAGTGGGCGCGCAGAGCGTCAGCGTTTGGGGCTGCGTGTGTAGATGCGGCCGATTGGCCGAAGCGGCCAGCGCCAAGCACGCGATCCAGTTCAGAGCGCAGCAGCAATGGACGGCCATTCGGTTTCGTCACCACCTTGAGCCCAAGGCCCACCAGATAGCGACACAGGGCCGCCGGTTGTTTGAGCGGCTCGCACATCGACAGCACCTCGCTGTCGGTAAGGTAGGGCGGCTGGATCATGCTGCAGCTTTCAGGGCGGTCAGAACATCGCAGGCCACCGGCGGGCACACCGCGTTGCCCAGCATGTGCAGCGCATCCTTGTGACGCGCGGGCAGCAGGTAGTCGGACGGGAAGCCCATGGCGGCGCGCGCTTCCTGACTGCTCAACATGCGCATGCGGGCCCCGCGCACAACGGCCCAGCGGTCCAGTGTGGTGATGGTGCCGATGGGACGGGCCAAGCTGCGGCCCGTGAGGCCGGACCCGCTGCCGTAGTAAGGCACAAGGAAGCGCCCGCATTGCAAATCACGGCGCCCCTGAATGATCCTGCGCAGGGTGGCTGGGCTGCGCCCAGGCTTGCGGATAGGGGACCACTTCCCGGCGTCGAATTCGATGAACTGCGAAGCGCTCACGTGTTCGCGCCGTGGCAGGGTCAGCACCAGGGGCGAGCGGCTGCGCGTGGCGATCAGGATCATCCGCACGCGGTGCTGGGGCACACCGTGGTCGGCAGCATCCAGAATGTGGGGCTGCAGCGCATAGCCCAGCGCCTGCAGGGCCTGCGCCCAGGCGGGGTACAGGGACCACTGCAGGAACTCTTTCACGTTCTCGATCACCGCCGCCTGCGGGCGGTGGAACTCCAACGCACTGACCACGGCCCAAGCCGTGGCGCGGCTTGCATCGTGCTGCGGGTTGCCGTTCCCCTTTCCTCGGGCCGGGCTGTGACCCTGGCAGCAGGGCGAGGCGAGCAGCACGTCATGGCGCGGCACCTGCGCCCAGTCGGCCTGCTGCAAGTCCTGGCAGGCGTGGATGGTGTCTGGGTGGTTGCGGGCGTGCACCTCGACGGCGGCCGGCCAGTGGTTCGCCGCCCACACCACGCGCACGCCGGCTTGGCGCGCGCCGGTCGAGAAGCCGCCGGCACCGGCGAAAAGATCCGCGGCCCTCACGCAGCCACCTCTAACACTTCGAGCAATTCCACACACTCGATAGCCGCATCGGCCAGCGCCTGCAACGACCCATCATTGAGGATGTCCGCATGCGCCGCGATGCGGTGGTGCTGCTCGCTGACATGCATTGCCGTGTCTGCGGTCAGTGCCGCCAGCTGGGGCCGGTGCACGCGCACCACACGCGCACCCAGGCGGGCGAGCATTGCCCATTCCACCGGGTTGCGCAGATCCGTCACCACGATGCGTTTCCAGCCGCAGCCCATCTGCCGGCCTATCCAGCGCTCAACGATGCGTGCGTAGTAGTCAGGGATGAAGCGGCGCTTGAAAGAGGCCCAGCGCTGCAGCACCCAGCGTGGGCTGCGCGGGTCGGTCAGGGTGTCGCCGCCATCGGCGATCCAGCGCATAAACGCCGGGTCGCTGCACATGCCCACGGCCAGCGCGGGGATGGGCCATTCCTTCGTCTGGCGGTCGGTCAGCATGCGCAGGTCGATGCGCCAGGCCTCGCACACCTCGCGGCGCAGCGCGTCAGCAAAGGCGATACGCGCGAAGCCCTGCTGGGGGGCCAACACATCGGCGATGGTGTCTTTTCCGACACCGGGGCGGCCTGTCAGGGCAATGATGAGAGGGTTTTTCATGGGTTTCCTTGGGTTCGGGTGAATCAGTCGTCGGTGTCGCCAGCTGCTGCCCGCTTGTGGTCAAAGCGAGGCGGGGGCGTGGCCATCGGTGGGGCAGGGGGAGGCGAACGGGCCGCCGCCTTCTCTGCGGCAACGCGCGTCAGGAACGTGGCCTGCAGCCGCACCAGGCGCATGCGCCACGGGTCGGCCATCACGGCGTCGTAGTCGGTGGGCCACTCGCGGCACGCAGGCAGGTGGACCAGAGAGCGCAGGGCCGCGCGCAGGGCTTCGGCGGTGGGCGCTGTCATGCCGTGGCGCTCCATGCGTCCATGTGCATGTGGGCGGCGCCGGGGCCGCACGCCTCCCCACAGCTGCGGGCGGTGGCCACTGGCTGCACGCCGAATACCTGGCGCACGGCCGGGGCGTAGCAGTGGCGCACCCCTTCACGGTCCATGCCGTGGGCGCACAGCGCGCAGCCGCGCAGCGGTGGCACCAGCTGGGCCAGGGCCTGCATGTTCATGCAGCGCCTCGCAAGCGCTTAGGCATGGCCACCACCACGGCGCAGGCCTCGGGCTCCAGCTCCAGCGCTTGCTGTGCGCTTTCCGTGTCGCGCTTTGCCTTGTTCATCGCACGGCGGGCGCGCTTGAACGTCTCGGTGATGTCCGTGCTGCTGGAATTGCGGTAGCGGAAGCGCGGATTGGTGAGGCCCAGCGTGGGCATAGTCAGTTTTGCGGGCACGGTCATACCTCCTGCAGTGGTTCAGGGTTGAAAAAACTCGGGGGAAGGGTGGGCAGCGGGCCGGCCTGGCTGCTGCTGCGGTTCGGGCTGTGGGGTCCAGTCCTCTTTTTCGTGACGGCCCCGGCCTAAAAATGCCCGGCGTAGTTCGCCGGTCAGGCGCGCTCTACAGTTATTGAAACAAGTCCAAGGCGCCGACTTCGCGGCGCGGGCCTCGGGGTCCTGGCGGCCATCGGCTACCCGGCTCCACGCCTGCCGGCGCGAGATCAGCCACCGGCCCGACTGCAGCGCCAGGCCCACGGCCACCTTCTTATCGACGGTCTCGCCGTAGCGGTTCGTGGTCTCGGTTTCGCGGTGCGCCACCGACATGGCCCACTCGCCGCGCTTGCGGCAGGGTCCGCCCATCAGCTCCATGAACCGGCGCCAGTCGGCCTTGATGGACCCCACCCGGTGCACGGCGCCATAGATGCGCCATGCGATGGTGTCACCCTCGATGCGGGCCTGCTCCACCTGATCGTGCGTTACCCGGCGCATCTCGCGCCAGGCCACCACACTGGGCTGGCCGATGGGCTGGAACTGGCGAATGCCCCATGTCGCGGCCCAGGCGTCCACGCGCACATAGCCGGGCACATCGCCCGTGTCCACGTCGAACAGCTGGCCCTGCGCGTGGCCCTCGCCCTGGCCGTCCAGATGGTTTATCTGATACGACCCGCCCACGTTCTTTGCCACATATTTGGCGATGTAGGCAGCGGCGCCGCCGGCATCAAGCCACTTCACGTTCACCCGGTTCTTACGGGCACCCGGCTGGCGCGTCTGCAGGTGCGCGCGGGTCTTCTTGCACTTCACCTCGGGGAACTCATCGTCCTCGGGCTTCAGCCAATGCTGGCGGATGATGACCGACGCGAGGCGCGCTTCTTCCTTGGACTGGAACCAGAACAGCGAATGCCAGTGCGGGCACCCATCGTGGTGCGGCTCGGCCACGCGGAAGCCATAGAACCGGATACCGGCCTTGTCCAGCGCCGTGCGTGCCTCGGCCCAGCGCTTGCATAGCCATGCCTGCCCCTCGCGCGGGCTGGAGCCGTCATATTTCGGGTTTTTGCGCGATGCCAGGCGCGTGCCCTTGGGCGGCGCCAGCATGGCGTGGAACCGGCTGGGGAGCGTCTGCGTGAAGAACAAGCCCACATGGCCCGCCGCGTCGGCGTATTCCTCGCAGCCGCGAATGCGCACCATCAGCTCGCCCCGGCGCACATCGCGGTCGGACACCCCCAGCTTTGCCAGCTCGCCCAGGCGGTACACCTGGCCGGCCTCATTGCGCACCAGGGTGTGCTCCATCATGGCCGCCGCGCGTGCCAACTGCTGCTGGCGGTTCTCTACCGCCGCATTGCTGCAGTAGCCGCCCTTCTGGTGGCTCACCACGCCCAACTTGATGGCGCCCAGCTCGCGCACGCGCGCCACCTTCTGGCGCAGGCGCTTACGCCAGAACGCAACGTCCTGGCCCTTGCCGATAACACCCTTGGGCGTGTCGGCCTCGGGCGGGTCCACATCCAGCTGGCGGCATGACGCCTTCACCAGCGCCAGCTGCTCGGCCTCGGTCAGCGGCTTGTGCCGCAGGTCTGCAATCAATGCCGCGTGTTCGTCGTCCGTCAGCGTCCTGGGCCGGTCATCGTCCAGCGCCACCGGCGCGGGCGGTGTGGCCGGTTCGTGCCACAGATCCATGAGGCGGGTTACACCCTCGGCCACCAGCTGCGCGCGTTCGCAAATGTCGGCATCGCTCATGCTCCAGTGCAGCGCGTCGCCGTGCTCGGCCTTGAACTGCTGCAGGCGCTCCAGCCATGCACTGTTGCGCTGCCATGCCGGGGTGTCAGGCTGCGAGCGCCGTAGCTCTGCCACGCCCTCGGCCCATTGCCTGGGCAAGGTGGCCGTGAGCTTGGCGGTAAGGGCATTGGCCTGCCACCGCTCGACAACGTGCCAATCCTGATATTGATTTTTCCGGGCCATTACCAGCGCCCCGTCAGTGCATGCAGCCGCGAGAACTCGCGCCGCGCAAACCGGGCCTCAGCCTTCAGCGCCACCCGCTCGGGCTCGGGCAGCTCGCGCCAGTGGCGTTGCGCCAGGGCGCCCAGGTCGCCATCCACACCGGCCAGCAGCATCAACGCCATGCGGTGCGTTTCCGCCAGCCGCGCCCACTCGCGGGACTCGGCATCCGACCACTGCATCTTTGTGGCGGTCTTCACAAACTCATCGCGCAGCGAGCCATTGCCCACCCCGAACAGCCGCGCGTAGTGCAGCTGTGCAACGGGTGAATGCAGCGGCTCGGGGTGCATCGCCTCGGACATGCTCAACGGCCCCCAAACTCGCGCACGGCCGCGATGTACCAGGCATCGCCGTACAGCTGCTCGACCCAGGCCACGGCCCTGAGGCGGTTCACGGCCTGCACGCGCATGCGCCGGCGGCGGTGGTGCACGTCGATGTGCGTCACACGGAAACAGGCTGTGACGTTCATAGATACACCGCCCCCCGCTCGCTGTAGACGACAGGCCGAATAGGAAGCGTCACCCGCAGGTGGCCCTTCACCAGCACCAGCAGATAGCGAGAGCCCTCCAGCTGTCGGCGCTCAAGCTCTCGCGCGCCCTGTTCCTGAAACACGCGCGCCAGGATTTCGTTTCTGCTTACGCCAGCGCGTCGACCACCATTTGCGGCGTACGACTCCTCGATCAGCAGGCCCCGGCCGTGCGCCCACAGGTCGCGCTCCACCTCGCCGCCATAGATATCCGCATCGGCGGCACGTGCTGCAGGCATCAGCCTTTCAAGCATGCGAAGCTGGCCCGCAAGGTCTTTCAGCTCCCGCATTCGCAGGAAGTGCTGATACCCCAGATGCGATAGCTGGCGGTAGTGCACGCTGTCCACCGCCACCACGGGCTGCACACGACGAACGCGGGTCAAGGGGCCACCCCCGCCAGCGTGGCCACGATGGCGGCAACAGCTACCAGCGACAAGGCGATGGACAACCAAACCAGGGGCTCGGCTTCAAACCACGCGCCCGATGTGGCCACCGCGAGGGCCAGCAGAGATACACGGAAGGCGATCAAGCGCATGCTTCACCACCCCTTGCTGGCACCTCGGATTCGCCGTCAACAAAGCACAGCCCTACGACCAACTCGCCGCGCTCAAGGGTCACGAGGCAGCTGCCACCGCTTGTGCCACTGCGCGCCGTCTCGCGCAGCCCTTCAGAAACCAGCACCCCGTAAAGGCGCCGCCTTTGTTCATCGGGACCAGTTGCCAGGTGAATTCCAGTGCGCCCACCCCGTGAGAACTCAAAAATGTCAGACGGGCGCACATCCAAACCCGCCGCCCCGATTGCGGCCATGCTCGGCTGCAGCAGCGCCAGAGGTCCCTTTATGCGTTTGGCCTCAAGCACGCGCAACGCACACCGGTTCTTTGCGTCTTCTACTACCGCGTCGTACAACTCGGACTGCGGGGCGGTCTTTTTGATGGTGTTCATAGGCACTCCAAAAACTCAAGGCGAACGAATCCCCGCAGTGCCCAAAAGGGGCACCGTCAGGCGTGTGGAAAAGGGGAGGGGGCGGGCGCTACCCGGCGGCGGGCATCGCTGCGAAAAGGTCGCCCGTCACAAAGCCGCCATGGCGCGGCTGGTAGTCGGCCGCTGGCATGGCCTGCAGCTGCTGCTGCAGCAAGGCCCGCTTGATGTGGGACGACAGGGGCAACACCACCGTGGGGTCGGGCGTCGCGCTGGGGGAAATCGTGCGGTTGATTTCCGTCACGGCGCTAAAGACATGGCCGCATTCGTAATTGCGGCAAAAGAAGATCGTCTCGCGGCTGGTGTTGGTCAGCTGCCCACTGTGGCGCGTGTAGGCGTTCTGTTTGCAGTGCGGGCACATCATTCGCATGGGTTGCTGTCCTCAATAGCTGCAGTGGGCGTGAAGTAGTGCGCACAAACGCCCGCGGGCTCTGCGCTGGCCGAAATCCACGCCAGCACAATGGCGTCAAAGAGGTCGCGCGGCTCGCCGGGTTGCTGCTGACGCTGCGGGGCCTTCGCCATGGGGGCGATGCCTGCACGGGCGTTCGACAGGCCCACGCGGCGCGATTTCAGAAAGATGTGAAGGCGTTGCACAGTGCGGCGGCCTTCAGGCGTTGCCAGCCAGGGCGGCGCGGCGGCGCTTGTGCTCGGCCACGCCCAGGCGGTAGGCGTGCAAGGCAAAGCTGCTGGCACTGCGGCTTTCTTCGCCGGCCAGCTGGAAGGCCTCATCGCGCTCGGTCTGGGTGAGGCGCAGCGCGATGGGCTTGTCGTGCACCAGACGGTCGGGCGTCAGGGCGGGGCCTGGGGCGGCCTGGCGGGCGGCGGGTGGGGTGGTCAAGGATGTGTACATAGTCATTTCGATCCGAAGAAAGGGACCAGATGCAAGCACCGAAGGTAGGGCGCGTTTTCGCCACGAATGACGGCAGACAGTGGTGTGTAGGCGAGGTCTTCGGCCCCGACCTTGACGACCCCGACGCCGACCCCCGCTTTTTTGTGGTGACCCTTGTTGAGGGGACCGACCCGGAAGCGCTCGACCGGGATAGCCAAGAGTTTGGAAGCGACGACTTTGAGGCGTGGTGCGAGATGCACCAGATCAGCCCGTGAGAACTCCAACGGCTCGCCGTGCCGACGCCATGCAAAGCCCGTGGCGCCCCTGCGGTCACATGCGTACCAAAGATCCTTTGACCCAAGAACGGGCCAAGCGAGCACGTAGCGCTGCGGCTTTGGCACATCAGCGCCCGCCCTCACCGCCACCCCAGCCTGCCCTGCCAACAGCACCGCACGCAGGGCGGGGTCCAGCTTGCCGATAGAGCCAGTGAACCCCTTCCAGGGGGCACCCACCGCAGGCTGGCATTCGGTGGATTTGGTTTGCAGCGTGGTGTTGCTGTGCATGTACTATCTGGAGTGAATTGGTTACAACGTATGTGCATTGTGGTGAACAAACGTTTACCTGTCAATGTATTGGAGAAAATATTTTGACTATTGGCGCCCGCCTTTTGGAAGAGCGCACCCGGATGGGTTTGAACCAAACGGAGTTCGCGGCACGTGGCGGCGTGGGTAAGGCCACGCAGATCAACTACGAGAAAGGCGAGCGCAGCCCAGATGCGAGTTATCTGCAGGCCATTGCCGACGAGGGCGCCGATGTGCTCTACATCGTCACGGGCAGGCGAAGCAGCGATTCCGAAGGGCGTTTGAGTGACGCGGAATCCACCCTGCTGACGCGCTGGCGCAGCGGTAGCCCCGTGCTGCGCGGCTACCTGCAGGAGGTGGGGCAGGGGCCTGCCCCGGGCGGCAATACCGTCACCATCGGCGGCGACGTGGGCCAGCAGGTGAACGGCGATCAGACCGTTTCCGGGCCCATGACCTTTAAGGTCGGCGGCAAGCAGAAAGGGAAATGACGATGAGCAGTTTTGATGGGAGTCCGCACACAGTCGCCGCGGTTGTGCTCGCCGGCGCTGTAGCTGCGCTTATTGAAGAACTCGCAAAGACCAAGGCCATCGACTCTGAGCGACTCCTTTCAAACTTACAAAGGATGCTCTCGCCGAAGGCCAGCTTTGCTCGGGAATGGTCCGCGACTGACAAAGAGATGTTGACTCAGATGCTGGAAGTGATCACCGGATCACTTGTGGACGCCGAAGGGAAGAAATGAGCGAGAACAACGTTCACCGGCTGGATCAATTCGCACGACGCTTGGAGGGTGATGGACAACCGCCGGATAATGGTGTGATGGAAGCCCGTATTGCCAAGCTTGAAGATTTCGCCGTAGACACGCGAGAGCGGCTCGCGCGTGTCGAAACAAAAATCGACACCGTTGCTCACGACGTGGGGCAGTTCAAGTGGTGGATAGCAGGCTCTGCCGTAGCGATCATCCTTTCAATGATCGCTGCAGTGATTGGCACGGGCATTGGTATCCAGCAGATGACCGTGGCAACCTTTCAGGGCGCTGCCCAGGTTGCGAAAGACGCCGCACCAGCCGCGCAACCCGCGCCCCAGCCCATCATCATCAACATTCCCCCAGCAGTTGCAGCACCTGCGGCGCCTGCGTCGGGAGCAAAGTAGATACAGAAATTTCCCTTGTCACGCCGTGCACGGCACATGTAAGAATTTGTTCCTGTACATCAACAACAAGGAACAACGTGCAGGGACAAGGGAAGGTAATGATTGGCCACGATGCGGGCCAGGTGGTAGCGGGTAACGCAGTGACCCACATCAACAAATACGTTTCAAAAACAAACCACGGCCCCACCGCCGTGGCTTTTTTTTTGGCGCTGTCAGCGTAGCGTTGGCATCAGCGTGTATTGCGGCCGTGCTCGATGCCGACACACCGCGCAACCCGGCCGCGCCCGATCCGCCCATGGCCTGCCACTACCAGGGCGGCACCTACTCGGCGGGCGCAGTGGTGCGTATGGGGCGGCTGGAGAAGGTGTGCACCATTGTGGATGCCACGCCCATCTGGGTGCGGGGGTAATAGACGCGCCAGAGAAAAAGCAGCCCTTTGGCACGCGCTCGCGGCAGGCCCTCAGTGAGTTGACTTTCAACCGATGGGCCGACCTGCGCTGCAGCAAGATGGATCGCTACCAGCGCCATGTGTGTTCAGTGTGGGTGAACCCAGTTTCTACATCTTCCGGGCCTCGCACCTTGGACGCTGGCCTGGCCATGGTGACCACCGGCATGGCTTGGTGGTATCGGGTTTACGCGAGCGAGCAATCGCCGCAAGAGCGCGGCCAGTATGAGTTTGCAGAATCAGATGCAAAGGTACGGGGCGCAGGTTTTGGACCGATACGCAGCCTGTGCCCCCATGGGACTGGCGGAAGGGCGCACGCTAGGCCGCCGGCCCGTTTGGACGCTTCCACAGCTATCGCTTCGGATGCTCTTGATGAAAGCGATGTTATTTGCGTAATGCTTCCACAATTTTCACCAATTGCTCAGTTCCATCAAAAACAGACGGTATCTCCGCCTCATTGGCCATGATGCTGCTAAACATCATGTTTTCGAATTTCGCAAGGCTGTTTTGTAGCTTGTCATTTTTCTTTACGAATTCGGAGTAGCTCTCGAAAAATTGGCATATTGATATTCGCAAATCAATTTGCAGTTGTTGCGCACGAAGTGATCTATGATTTGTAAGAATAATTCTAAAAAAATAAATCAGAAGCACTTGTATCGTGATCATTGGCACGGCAAGCGCTAATAGCGTAGGCAGGCTAATATCTTTGTCAATACCCTTCTCAATCGCGTAGAGTATTTCCAGAAAAGGCACAATCAGCAGTGCTGCACCAAAAAGAACTAAAAAGCTGAATGATGTTGCGGCTTGTGATCGTTTTTCATCGCGGAGCCTTTGGAAACCGTATTTAAGCGCAACAAAGCCATATTCCGTTCGCATGCTATCCAGGTAGCGTTTATTATCTTCAATGGCTTTGGTTTGAGCTTGAAATTCCGCATTCCACTTTTCTTTTTCAGAATGTGCTGCGGAGTGGCTGGTTAAAAGCTCCCGAATGGTTTCAAAGTCAGCATGATTGAAATAGTGCTTTACCACATCTACTCCAACCATCTGACGCATGCGAAATATTAGTATCCTAGTGGCATCGTCAAGTTTTTCTAAATTTCGATCTATTTCCGATATTGCGTTTGATTGGATTTTTAGATGAAACTCTCGCTCTGAAAAAAAATAGTAGAGTATGCCTAGAAGGCGACCTGCCATGTTATCATGAATGCCTAGTATTGGATCACTGAATAGTCTGTCTAGCTGCGATTTATACGCCGCTATAGCGTTGGGAAAAATTTCATTATCTGGTTCGTCGATGCTATATATTTCATGAATCGCAATAATCAGTAAGGTGAATAAGGGTCTATTTTCTTGTGGATGAGTGTCTTTTGATATGAATTGTTCAATATCATTCAATGCACGCAGTATCGTAGGTGATCGAAAATAGCTATGCTCGTTGCTCATCAAATTCCTCCCGTATCAGTAGAGTGTTTCAAATGATTCATTTTGCTACAGGCGGGAGTGCCCGAGTTTCAAGATCTATCCGCGTGGTCAACCCACTATCCCCCAGGCTGTGTGTCAGCTTCACCACCAGCCATGGCGTGTTGTCGATCACATCCTTGAACCCCTGCAGTACCACCGGGGTTTGCGGCATCAGCTCGGGGCGGCCCAGGGCCAGCGTTAGTTCCATCGTGGCCTTGCCGCGCTCGATGCGCCCGCGCTCGGCCCGCGCGGCGGCCATGGCGTCGGCCTCGCTGCCGTAGGTGTCTTTCAGGCGTTTTTCGTTGTCCTGATCGCCTATCAGCACGCTCTTTTTTTCGGCCGCGTTCGGGTCGTGCCAGTAAGCCCGCACGCCGCTGTATGCGTTGCGGTCTGCTGAGTGGTAGCGGTGCCGGTCGCCATCGGCGCGGGTGATGGTGATGGTTTCCAAGTCGTCGCCGTTGGCGGCCTTGGTGCTGCCTATGGGCTTGAACACCAGGCGGCCTTTCTTCACCGTGGCCACCGCGTCGTGCTTCTTTGCCAGGCGGGTGAGGAAGTGCAGGTCACTCTCGTGCGTCTGGTCGATGTGCTCCACCGGGGTGTTGGCCAGGCTGTCGTCTATGCGCACCTGCAGGCCGTTGCGCCGCGCAATGTCGCCCACGATCTCGCCCAGCTTCTTGCCGTGGTAGCTGCGCTCAGCGCGGGTGCGCAGCTCGCGCCGCATTTCGGCAGACCGGGCGCGAATGCAGATGGTGTCGGGCGATCCGCTGTGCTCCACCTCGTCCACGTCGAACGTGCCCTTGTCCTGCATGCCGCTGCCTTCCCAGCCCAGGGCCAGGGCCAGCTCTGCACCCTTGGCAGGGATTCCCATGCGGCCGTCGCTGTCGTCTATCACCAGGTCGAGCTGGTCGGCTTCGCCGCCTCGGGCTTCGGTGAGGGTGAGCGACACCAGGCGCGCTTCCACCTTCTTGGAAATATCCCGCCCGTCCACCACCAGTGTGAACGTGGGTGCGCGGTGTAGCTGGCTGGTTTTGAGGTAGTCGGGCGCGGCGATCACAGCCACCACTCCCAATAGTCATCCACCGGCCACGGGTCCACGCCGCCCGCTGGCTCGGCGCGTTCATCGTCCACGCGCATCAGCTGTAGGTCAAACTCGATGCGCCGAGCTGCGCCGGTGTCTATCAGCACAGAGCGTGTTTCCGTAAGGTTTTCGATCACGAAGGCGCCGAACACTTCGCATGGGTTTCCGCCCGACACCAATGCCCACGCCTTGCCGCTGTCGGCCATCTTGCGCAGTGCGTCGAGCGAACGCATGGACCCCGCGAACTCTGGCGCCAGCACGCCCGACAGGTTGATTGCTTCGTCGCCCTGGCCCACGAACTGGCGTGCGGGCCTGGCGCCTACGCGCGAGCTACTGGGGTGGCGCCATGCGGCCACTCTGCGTAACTGGTCGGTGGGCAGGGTCTGCAGCCCGAAGGCGAACTGCCCCAAAGAAAACAGCATGGGTGCTCCTAGTCGATTTCGCCGTACTGCGACAGCACGCGCGAGCGCTTTGCGCTCTCGCGCCGGTCCAGCTCGGCCGACACCGCACGCGCGATGGCCTGGGGGTCCGCTCCGGGGGCCGGGTTGATGGTGATGCTGATGTGCGTGCTGCCGCCCATGGGCGCGGCCACCCCGGCGCCCTGGGCCATCAGCGACGGCCGGTTGTCGATGCGCAGCGCCGCCGCGTCGGCCGCCATCGGCATGGTGGCGGTGGCCGCCGTGGCCATGGCCAGCGCCGCGGTACGCACGGCGCCCTGGCCACCGGCTATGCCCAGGGCCGCCCCCTCGGAAATCCAGCCGCCGTACTGCATGAACACGCGCGACGGGCTGGCAATGCCCAGCGTTTCGCGAAACCATCCGCCCACCGCCTCGGCCACGCCCACCACTGCATCGCGCAAGGCCGCCGCGCGCCGGGTGATGCCGTTCACCAGGCCGTCGATGATGTGGCCGCCGAACTCCGAGAACGTTGCGGGCAGCTGGATTCCAAGCCAGCTCAGGGCACCAGCGAACGCGCGGTACAGCAGGCCCAGCGGCGAGAAGTTCAGGAAGTGCGCGCCGATGGTGGCCAGCACCGCCGGGATGCTGCCGCCCAGGGCATCCCAGTTCTTCCAGATGAAGTACGCCGCCGCACCAATCGCCAGCAGCGCCGCCGCGATGGGATTCGCCATCAGGAACAGGCCCACCGCCCGGGCAACCGTCAACAGCGCGCTGAAGGCCGTGCCGATGCCCGGCAGCAAAATCCCGAGGCGGGCCAGGCCAAAGCGAAACAGCAGCATGGGCCCCATCACCGATGCGAACGCCAGGGCGATGGCACCCAGCGCGGTGGCACCAATGGCCAGCGCACCCACTATGCGCAGCACCCATTTCACGGCGCCCTGGTTCTCGCGCGTCCAGGCGCCCATGGCGTTGGCCATTTCGCCAAGCTTGTTCAGCAGCAGCACCAGATCAGGCGCGATGGTGGCGCCCATATCTTTGAGCATGTTGGTGAAGCTGCCCTGTGCCGCCTCGGCGGCCGCGCTCAATGTCTTGAGCTGGGAGTCCACGCGCTTGCGCAGGTCGGCCTGGGCTTCCATCCTGGCCACCACCTCGCGGTAGCCGGCAATGCCCTTTTTCATCAGGGTATTGAGCACTTCATGGGTTTCAGCGTCATCGCCAAACAGCTTCTTCATGGCCGCGATGCGCTTCACGTCGCTGTCCACGCCCTTGAGCTTGTCCAGCTGGGCGAACATGTTGTCAAAGCCCGCGAACTTGCCAGCCTTGTTATAGAACTCCAGCTGTACGCCCTCGCCCTTGAGCATCTTGTTTGCCTTGGCCAGCTTTTCGGCATCCATCGACAGCTGCACCACCTTGCGGATGGCGTTGCCTGCGGCTTCCCCTTTCATGCCGGCCTGATCCATCATCACCAGCATGGGGGCAAGCATGTTGCCCGCTTCGAGGCCCTCACGCCCGATGAGCGGCATCAACGCCCCCATCTTGGTAAAGCCCTGCAGCATGTTTGTTGGATCGACCCCCGAGTAGAACGCCCGCTGGATCATGTCCATCAGGCCCATCATGTCCTTTTCGCTGGTCTGCGTGGCGTCCTGCATCTTGGCTGCGAACTCGGCGGCAGCAGTCACGGGCATCTGCAGCTGAATGCCCAGGTACGCGGCAGACTCGCCCAGGCCGCCCAGGATGGATTGCGAGGTCATCCCCTGGCGCCGAAGCATGGTCATCATGTCGATGAACTGGGCCGTGGTGCCCGGCAGCTTGTCGCCCAGGCGCGTGGCCAGGTCCAGTATCTGCTGGAACTCCGGCCCCACGTCGCCGGCCTTGCCCATCATGGACGCGCGCAGCTGCGATTCCGACACTTCTGCCGGCATGAAGGCGCCCACCACGGAACGCAGGGGCCCCGCCAGTTTGTTCCCCCCGGCCATCATGGCCGCGCCGCTGGCGCCGATCATTCCGGCGTGCAGCATGTCCTGGCCGTGGCGCTTGCGCAGTTCGCCCAGCTTGCGCTGCTGCTCGCCGTTGGCCTTGAGCTTGGCGGTCTGCTGCTCGATGGTGGTATTGGCTGCGGCAATGTCGGTGCGCAGGCGCTGCGAGTGGTTCGCCAGGTCGCGCGTGCTGATGCCGGCGGCCGACAGCCTGGTGCGCAGGTTCTGCAGCTTCGCCTGCTGGCTGTCGTGCTGGTTTCCCAGCGCTGCCGCCTCTCGCTTGGCCTTCGCCAGTTCCTGTGTCATGGCCCGCGTGGGCTCGGCCGTCTGGCCGTAGGCGCGCGCCAGCTCCCCCACGCGCCCGCGGGCCTGGGCCAGCTTTGCGGCTGTGTCCTGCAGTTCGCTCTTGAGCGTGCGGAACTCGCCCACCTGGGCCTGCTGGGCGTTGAGTGCCTTGAGGCTTTCCTTCGCGGCCTTGAGCGCGCGGGCGGCCTCGCTGCTGCCGGCGCTGACGCGCCTCAAGGGGGCGATGATGCGATCTACAAAATCCATCACCACCCGCAAACGCAGGTTGTCAGCCATGGCGGCCCCCACGGCCGCCAGCGCGGGAAATCAGGCGGGAAAGTCGTTGCCCAGGATGCGCTTCGCTTCGGCGAAGTCGGCGGCGGATGCCCGGTCGCGCGCCTGCATCCACACATACACGGGCAGGAGCGCAACGCCCAGGCCGATGACGGCCAGGGCTGCGATCAGCAGAATCGTGAGGGCGGTAAAGATCATGGTTCATTCTTGCACATCCAATGGCGCAGGGTTCAGCGGGTCATTCCTGGCGCTCGTGGCGCTCGCGCGCCCGCTCCCGCCACTCCATCAGGTCGGCCACCGTCATGGAGTCCATGTCGACGGGCCGCCAATGGAACACCAGGGCCAGGTCGGCCATGGCGTCCTCTACTCGCTCTGGAATGCCTCCCGCTGCGCTTTCGGCACCAAAAAACCCACCACCTCCGTGCCCAGGCTGACAAGGTCGGCGGGGTCCATCAGGGCGACTTCCTGTTTCAGCAGCGGCGGTTCCGTCACGCGTGGCAGCAGGGTCTGCAGGGCCGTCACGTTCATCTGCAGCACCTCCACCAGCGACAGGCCGCGCAGCGCGCCCGCGTTGGGCTTGCGCACCTGCACGTGGGTGATGGTTTGGGCGCCGCGCTGAATAGGCGCATCCAGCGCGATGCCCACGGGGATGCCGGGGGCGGCGATGGCAACAGCGGGAGCGGCGGCGGTGGTGGTTTGGGTCGGTGTGTTCATGGCAAGGGGTCAGGAAAAGAAGGAAAGAAGGCGCGGCCCGCGTGGGGCCGCGCGTATGTGTCGGGCGTCAGACGCCCAGGGCGGCGCGCACTTCGGCCAGGCGGTCCACGCCGTTGACCATTTCCACCATGTTCACGGCGTCGATCTCGATGATGGTTTCGCCGTTGATCGTCAGCTTGTAGTAGCTCAGCGCGGCCTTGAACTTGATGGCCGTGGCTTCGCCGGCCTTGGCGCTGCCGGGGTCGATTTCAGAGAACCGGCCGCGCATGACGACTTCCAGCGCGTCCACGCTCTCGCTGTCGTCGCCTTGCAGGGCGCCGGCGAAACGCAGCAGCACGCCGTCATGGCGCAGCGTGCCCCAGCTGACGAACAGTTCCTTCATGTAGCCGGCGGCCGTCAGCTCGGCCTCCATGCCTTCCATGCCGAAATCCGCCTTCACGGGGGCGTTCATGCCACCGCTGCGGTAATCGTCCATCTTGCGGGCGAGCTTGGGCAGGCCCACTTCGGGCATTTCGCCCACGTAGTTGACGCCATCCACGAAGGTGGCGAAGCTCTTGATCTTGCGGGGTAGTCCCATGGTGTTCTCCTGTGGTCAATCGGTGGTGTGGTGCGGCCCTATTCGCCGGTGCCCACGCGCAGGGCGAAGTCGGCGAAATAGCGGTCGCCGATGCGCTGCTGAAAGGTGAGGTCTTCCAGGGGCGGCACGGGCGTGTAGTCGTAGTCCAGCGTCAACTTGCCGTTCTTGAGCGTGGCCGCTTCGTTCACCTCTTCGTCGAACCAGGCGCTGGCCCCGAGCACGTAGCCCAGGCGCTTCAATTCGCGGAACTTGGCGTTGATGCCTTCGAGGATGTCTTTCACCAGGCTGGGGTGCAGAGGCTTGTCCACCGCCCAGAAATGGCCCTCGGCCATGGTGTCGGCCAGGATTTGCGCGGTGCGCGTGGCGCTCTCGAAGGTGAACAGTTCGTCGGTGGCGCAGGTGCGCGAACCCCAGAAGCGAAAGCCCTGATTGCGGATCAGCGTCGTGATGCCCGCGCCGTTGAGCAGGCCCGCGTCCGTGTCGGGGTTCTGCAAGTCCCAAAACACGTCTTTGCTGATGCCCAGAACGCCATTCATGGGCACGTTGGAAATCGTCTTGTGCCAGCCCTGCTCGGCGTCGATCTTGGCGCGCAGGCCCATGGCGTAGGCCACGGGCGAAGCGTCCACCACCACGCCCGTGCCAGGCGTGGCCACCTTCACGCGGGGCCAGATCAGCATCAGCTCGCGGGCGTCGAAGTTCTGGCGGTAGTCCATCACCTCGCTGACGTCTTCGCCGTAGCCCTCGGCATAGACGAACGCGCGCAGCTTCTGCGCCACGGCCACCAGGGCGGTGGATACCGCCTGGGTGTCCAGGCCCGGCGCGCCCAGGATGCGCGGCTGCACGCCCAGCTTGGCCTTTGCGGCCAGCAGCGCCTGCATGCCGGTGTACTGCGAGCCCACGGCGGCGCCAATGACCTTGCCATTCTGGTCCGTCAGTTTGGCGGCGGCGTCCACGCCCTCGCCGTCTGCCACGCGCACCACCACGACGATGGGGCGGGCCTGGTCGCGGATGGCGGTCAGTGCGCCGGACAGGGTGCCCAGCGTGCCGGCCTTGGCAATGGCGGCGTCCACCTTGGTCACCAGCACTGGGGTGTTGAGCGGGAACGCGGCGGCGTCCGCGTCGCTGGCCGTGCAGATCAGGCCCATCACGGCCGTGGAAATGATGCGGATATTGCGCTGGCCTTCGTTGATTTCGACAACGCGCACGCCGTGGTGGTAGTTTGCTTGGGTAGCCATGGGTTCTCCTGTGGATGGGGGGGTTAGTTGCGAAGGTCGGCCGGTTGCTGCAGGCGCCGTTTCTCGGATGCATGGGCGCGGGCGCAGTGGTCGGGGTCGAAGAAGAACAGCGCGTCGATGGCGGCGGCGGTCCACCCCCACCAGCGGTGCCCCTTCGCGCGCATGCGGTGCGCGCGGCTCGAAAGGGTTTCGTCGGGCGCGCCGGCCAACAGCACGTTGGCCAGCTGGTCCAGGGCAATGGCCAGGTTCAGCAGCCAGGCTTTCATGGGGCGGCCTCCAAGGGCTCGGCGCCCAGGATTTCATCGGCGCGGCCTGCGGCCAGGATGCCGGCCAGCTCCAGCGCCTGCACGCCGGCGGCCGTGGCCGGGTCATCGAGGTTCACGAACGAGGCCAGCGTGAAACGGCGCATCCAGGCGTCCATGGCCGCATTCGCACGGGCGGCGGCCGTCATGGCCTCCCACTCGGCCGGGGTGAACCGCCGGATGAACTGTTCATGCGTGAGCAGGCGGGGCGCGGTCACGGCCACGTCATCGGCCGCCCAGGCGAAGGCCAGCACGGCCGCCACATCGGTGAGCGCCAGCACGGCCGCTTCGGCGGCGTCACTGCTGCGGCGCACGGCCTCGCGTTCGGCCAGCACGGTGGCAACGTCCGCCAGCTGCAGCCAGCCGGCTTTCTCGCGCTCGCTGGCGCGCTGCAGCTTCCATGCGCTGGCGGCCAGGTGGGTGGCGGCCTCGGCCTTGATGGCGGCGATGCGGCGGGCCTTCATCCCCGCGAGCGACAGGCGCGCCGCGCCGGCCTGGGCGTCGTATTCCAGGGCCGACAGGTCGCCGTCGAATCCCTCGGGCGCGTCCACCAGCGTGTAGCCGTTGGGGTCGCCCGGGGTGGTGGTTCCGGCAATAGCGCCGTCGATGATGATGAGTTGGGTTTTCATGGGCGGGCCTTACTGCATGACCACGTAGCGCACGTAGGTGCCAAATGAGACGTTTTCGATTCGGTGCGTCAGCCCCGTGACCCGCACGTAGCGGTCGATGAACGCGACGCTTGCCGTGGCATAGGTGTCGGCGCTGGCCCCGGCGAAGGACGGATAGCCCGACGAGGTGGTCCTTTGCTGGATGAAAGCCACCCGCACCCCTGCGGCAACCCCGGTGGGGTAGGTGTGCGTTGACGCGCTGGTGTTGTGTTGAACAGCAGCGTTGGACAGCGCAGCGCGGGCCGCCGGCGCCGCCGCGATGGCGTTCCACGCGACGGTGGAGTCGTAGACGGCCGCGCGCGCGGTGGCGCTGGCCAGGATGGCCACCATGGCATTGGCGCTGGCGGCGATCACATTCATCGCGGTGGCGCTGGCGGCCAGCGCGCGGATGCCGTCCACGCTGGCGGCCACGGCCGCCATGGTGTCGGCGTGCTCGGCCATCAAGGACACGGCGCCGGCATTCTCGGCCACCACCGCAAGCGCAAGCCGGTTGACCGACAAGGAATTGCGCGCCGCCGCGCTCTGGATGATTGCCGTCATGGCCGCGTTGCTGGGCGCCACCGCGCCCATGGCGGTGTTGGAAAACAGCATGGCGTTCAGGCCGGCGCTGCTGCCCAGGATGTACTGCATGGCCGTGGTGCTGCCGGCCACGGCCGCCATGGCCCCGCCGCTGGCGCACACGGCCGCCGCGCCGTTGGGCGCGGTAACCAGCTGCTGGAATGCCACCAGATTGGCGGGCGTGGCCAGCCAGGCCTGCAGCTGCGCGCCCGTGGGCGCGGGCGTGGCAAGCAGGTAGTCCAGTGCCAGCGGGTTGCCGTACAGCAGTTTGAAATGCCGGTGCATCTGGGCGACTTCGGCGTATGTGGGGGCGATGAGTGCTTCGGACATTTACGCCTCCACTGCCGCAAAGCCCGCCACGCGGCCGGAACCGTCGTAGGCGTAGGTGGTGGTGCGCGTCTTGCCCGCCAGGGCCTCGGCCACGGTGGCCACGCGGCCGGTGGCGTCGTAGGTCAGGGTGCTGATGCGCTCGCCCGCGGGCAGCGCCTCGGTGATGCCCGACACGCGGCCGGCCGCGTTGTAGGTGTAGGTGGCCGCGCTGGGCTTGGCCGTGGCCAGCGCAATGGCGGCAGTGCGGGCCGCGGCTTCGGCCACCAGGGCAGCTTCGCGCGCCGTGGCCTCGGCCTGCACGGCCAGCGCGATGGCCTCGTTTCGTGCCGTGGCCTCGGCCGCGATGGCCGCGCCCAGCTGCGTTCCCGTGGCCAGGTCGCCCACGTTGCCAATGGCCGCTTCCAGTTCGTCGCGCCGGTCGCGCAGCTGCTGGAGCATGACGGCCACTTCGGCCATGGCCGGCCCCACCAGCGTGTCGATACGCGCCAGGCCAAATTGCGTCAGCTCATCGACCACGCCCTGCAGGTCCGCGCGGCGCGCTTCCAGTTCTGCGATCCGCGCGTCGATATCGCCGAAAACCCCATTGAAGAAGTCCTCGGACAACGGCGTCACGCCATCGCGCATGCGGTATGCCTCGAATCGTTTTGGCATGTCGGCTCCGCTTACAGCGCGAGGTCGTAGCGCTCGGCCACGTGCCAGGGGTGGGCGCCCGTCACGCCGGCGCCGTCGATGCGGATGCGGTACGCGCCGGTATTGGCGCCCAGGGCAAAGCGGAACTCGCGCCACAGGCTGCGGCCGTCCACAACTTCATCGCGGAACGATGTGGCCGCCACAGTGTTGGCGCCCACGATCAGGCGGCAGTCCACGGTATGGCCAGCGGCGGCGCTGAAGTCTTCCAGCAGCAGACGCACCCGGATGGTTTGCGATGGAGTGCCCAACACGCGGTCGGTGCTGACGTGCACAAAGGCCGTGCCACGACGGCGCACCGTGACCTGGGCATTGCCAGGGCGAACGGCGGGCATCAGGTCTTGCGTGCCGATGAACACCGCGCGCAGCGGCACCAGGGCCGCCCCACCGAAGGCTGGCGGGGTGTCGGGAGTGACGGGGCGCCACAGGCCACCCGTCTGGTACTCCCACACCAGGCGGCAACCGGCCGGCACGGCGCTGTCATAGAGCAAGTCCAGCTCTTGCACACCGCCCGCCAGCTGCAGCGGCTGCATCTGCACCACGGCCCGGGGCGAGGTGAAGCGCGCGAAGTTCAGGCGCAGCATCAGATCGCGCTCGGCCGCCTGGGTGAAGTAGGCGCCATCCTGCGTGTACATCAGGATGCCCTGCGTGTATTCCGTGCCCTCGGTGAAGCCCACGCGGTGGCCCGCGCCGGTCACCAGCGCCACGGCGTAGCGCTTGCCCGCTTCCACCAGCAGCGGGTCGGGCAAGGCCACCTTGAGCCAGCCGGCCGTGACGGCGCCGGGCGCCAGGGTGGCGCGGGACAAGACCTTTTCCATGTCGGGCTGGCCCAGGGCGGCCTCGGTTACCAGCACGGTGAGGCCCCCGGCCGCGTCGGCGCTGGTCACAAAGATTTCCACACTGGTGAGCCAGCCCGTCTGGGCCATGAGCACGGTTTGCGCGAGCACGGAGCCCTGCACCACGTAGTTGGTGGTCACCATGTCCCAGTAGGGTTCCTCCCAGCGGTCGATCCAGACGCGCGTGACGCGCAGAAACTGGTGGTCGATGGCGGCCCGCGCCTGGTCGGCCGGGTCCACCGTCCACACTTCATCGCCCCTGCGCAGGATGCCGGTTACCGGGTCGTACACGCCGGATTTCCAGAAGGCGCTATTGGTGCAGTAGGTGAGCGTTTCGCCGGTGCGCACGCGCTCGCGGCTCAGGGTTTTCTGAACGGCGTTCAGGGTCTGGTACTGGTATTGGTTGATGGCCAGTTCGCCCGCCCGGTTCTCCATGCGCAGGCGGGTGACTTCATCGAACGCGGGCAGCATCAGCCCGGCGGCGCTGGTGCGGGCCTCGGGGTCCATGGGGTTGAGCAGCGACAGGGCGCCGGTCTGCTGGGCCGCGATGGCCGGGCGGATGCCCTCGAAAGTGTCGGCGTTGTAGCCCGCGTGGGCGGGGTCGCTTTCGCCGGCGTCAAGGAAGTGGTCGGACCCGTAGAACACGTAGTCATCCGGGATTTCCATCCGTTCCTTGAGCTTTGCCATGTCCACGCCCAACTGGGAGACATGCTCCAGGCTGGCGCGGGTGGCCAGGTCGGACGCGAGCCCGGCGATGTCGCTCATGATGTGGGCAATGCGCGGTTCGGCCGCCAGAATCCAGCCCTCCGCGGTGCGCACGCGGGCGTCGATGCGCTGCAGGTTCGGCAGGCGGCGCGTATCGGCCAGCACCACCTCTTGCACACCCGTGGGCGACAGGCGCACATGGGCGATCAGCGTGTAGCCCGTGGGCGGCTCGGGCCGCTCGGGCGTGGGGGACTCCAGGCCCTGGGCAATGTGCACGGTCGCCACACGGCGGCGCTGCATGGCCACGGCCTCGGGTTCGACCTCGCGGGTCTGCAGGTCCAGCAAGAAATCGCGCGGCTGGATATCGGTGTCTTCTTCGGCACCGAATGCGCTGACCGCCACCCATTTTTGATCCTGCAGGGGCAGCATGGCGAACACCGATTGCACCTGCGCGGCGTCCAGCGCGTACACCTTGCCTGTGGGGCCGTCATACAGCCGGCCCGTGGCGATCTCCAGCTCGGTGGCGCTGCGTGCCGACACGGTGAGGCCCGTGAACTGGCGTTCGGCCGTGATGGCGTCCGTCACGAGATGCCGGTGGGCTTCGTCGCCCCAGGCCTGGGAGTTGTTGAGGTCGGCGGCCTGCAGCTCTTGGCGGTCGCGGAATATGACGCTTTTTTCCATGGGGGTTTAGCTCCTGTTGATGGTTTGGCCGGCGAGCACGGCGCCGGCCTTGTGGATGCGGCTGGCGCGCGCGGTGGCATGCAGCCGGGTGCGCACCAGCACCTTGTCGTGTGCGGCCCGCGCCCAGTCCATGGCGTCCAGTACCGGGGCCATGCGCTCGCGGGCGCCACCGGCCGACAGCGCGGCATTCATGGCGCTGCCCGCCATGGCGAAGGGCTGGCGCCGCTCTGGCATGCGCACATGGGCCAGGGCGATGAATGGCGGGCTGGACAGGCGCGTGAAGCCCAGGTACGCGGGGCCGTGCTTGGGCACGTTGGCCACGGCCGGGTCGTGCAGCCGGATGCGGGCGTACATGCGCCGGGCGCTGTCGCTGCGCACGGTGAAGCCCGCGAGGGGCAGGCCGGCGCACAGCACATGCGGGCGCGGCGCGCGCTCGGCCACGGGCTCGGCATCGGGCGACAGGGGCGCCAGGGATGGCGCCATTTGCTTCAAGGTGAGCAGCTGCAGGCGCTCGCGGTAGGTAACGTTCTGCACGCGCCAGTAGCGGGTGGATGCGTCTGCGCGGCTCAACACACCGGCCAGCGGCTGGCCCAGGTGCTGGCCCCGGGCACCGGCGCGGCGGGCCAGGTCCACGGTGGCGGTGTGCTCTTGGTCCATGGCGCTCCAGCCGTGGGTGGTCAGTGGTTGCACCTGGCCGGATGGGTAGCGGATCTCTGTGCGCACGGCGCTGCGTGCCATGGCGCTGGTGCGGGCTGGTGGCTCGGCCTTTGCGGCCACGAACCCGTGGCCCAGCATCAGGCCTTCGCAGGGTGCACGCTCGCGCTGGCTGTAGATGCGCATCTCGGGATGGGCGGCCAGCCACTTTGCGCGGCTTTCACCGTCCCAGTAACCCAGGAAGGTTTTGGCGGGCGGCATTTCCAGGCGCTCGATGCGGGCACCTGCCAGGCGGGCCAGTTCGCGCAGGCCCCGGGGCGTGCCGATGAGGGCATGCAAACGCGGGCTGGCCTTGATGACGGCGCGGCGCTCGGCCTCGCCCTGGGGCCACACGGGCACATCCTCGGCCAGGGCCAGGTGGGGCAGCAGGTGCGCGGGTATGCGCAACGGATCTTGCAACGTCGAAAGCGCAGAGTCGCCCACGGTCCACGGCCCCATGGCGGACGATGCCGCGCGCTCCAGGGGCGTGGCGTTGGGCAGCAGCAGGTGGTGGCGGTCAGTCATGGCGCGCCTGTGGTGTGACGGTGATGGACGTGATGACGGGGATTTCCCCCCGCCCCGCGGCAATGTCGGCGGCAGGTGTGGCCAGCACCGCGTCGCGGATGCCGTCGCCCATGAGGGCGGCCATCAGGGCGGCGCGGGTCACATCGACCCGGAATGCCGCGCGGGCGCCCAGTGCCCGCACCCGGGCGGCAGCGCCAGCGGCCAGCAGGGCGCCGTCCGGGCCCGGCGGGTGCACCAGCGTGGCCGCCACGGCGAGGGGCAGCACGCGCGCTGCCGTCACGTCCACATCGACAGTGAGGGGGCGCACGTCCTCGGCCAGCAGCGCGGCTTCGGTCTGGCCCACGATGGCATCGCCGGGCACGGCCACGCGCCAGCACATGGAATTGGCCCCGGCCTGGGGGTGTTCGCCGAACAGCGCGCGGCCCACGGCCTGCTGGTCGGGCGTCACATCGTTGGCGTTTGCGGCCACGCGGGCCAGCAGGCAGACTTTCACGCGGCCGGGGCGGTCGGCCCACACATCCACCTGGCGCACGTCCACCGACACCGACATTGCGCGAAGGCGCCAACTGGTCGGACTGCCAGCGGCAGACAGCGCGTGATAGCCCATCAGCACCCGCGAGCGCAGGCGTTCGTCATCTTCACCGGGCAGGCGTGCCAGGTCATAGCGGGCCGCCAGGTTGTCCAGGTCCGTGCCAACGGCCCACGGGAGCATGACGGCGCGGGCGGCATCGTTGATGCGGGCGCGTATCACCAGTTCGCGGTAGGCGGCAACTTCCAGTAGCTTGTTGAGCGGTTCGCTCTCCAGGGCCAGCACCTCGGCAGCTGCGGGGTACAGGCGCAGCAGGTCGGCGCGCAGGTCGGCCAGCACGGTTTCGTAGTCGAGGGTTTCGACCACGGCAGGGCGGGGCAGGGCGGAAAGGTCGAGGGTGCTCATGCTGCGCGGCCCGTTACGGAAACACTCAGGGACAGCGGCCCGACGCGCCCGCGCTGGTCGTAGGTGCCGTGAAGGCGGAACAGCACCGCGCCCTTGCGTTCAGGGTCACGCAGGGATTCGATGCGCGACAGCCGGAAACGTGGCTCCCATCGCATCAGCGCGCTCGCCACGGCGCCGAAGACGCGCACCTGGGTGGCCAGGTTGTCGGGGTGGTCGATCAGCTCGGGCACCAGCGATCCGTAGTCGCGGCGCATGACGCGCGAGCCAATGGGCGTGGTGAGGATGTCGCCCAGCGACTGGCGCAGGTGGTCCAGTCCGGTGATGGCGTGACCGGTGTTGCGGTTCATACGGGCGGGTCCGTTTCTTCGCCGCCGCGTTTCACGCCGGGGTGCAGGTGGTTTAGCAGGCTGATGTTTTGCGCCAGCACGTCCGGCGTTCCCCTCACCCCTTCGGCGCTGATGGTCAGCCTGCTGCCGCCGGCCTCCAGCTCGATGGAGCCCTCTGTGATCGTGATGGAGGACGACATGACGGCCAGCACGATGCTTCCAACGGTCTCCATCTTGAGAAGGCCGCCCTCGGCGTCGTGCGACATGTAGCCGGACCCGCCGAAGTCCATGCGGAACAGCTTGGGGTTGTCGCTGCCCTGGGGGTTCTTGTCGCTGTAGGCACCGGGCAGCGCCACGGCGTTCATGAGGTCTCCCCCGGGCGCGAACATCAGCACCTGCTCGCCGATGACAGGCGGCCACCACACCGAACCCGCTTCGCCAGCGGCGCGGCCGGCTATCCAGGGAATCCAGTTGGTGAGCAGGCCGCCGCAGCGAATCCGGCAGCGCGCGGGCTTGCCGGTGCGCACCGCTTCGATGGTTCCTGCGCGCACCATGTTCTCCAGGCGGCGCAGGATTTCAAACGGAGATTCGGGTAAATCGACGGGGCTTTCCATGCGATTGATGGTGCCCGCGCGTGCGCGATAAAGCACGCGGTTTGCCCTGTGTGCGGGCCGCACACATGCAGCAGTTCAGCGGTCGGCGATGTGTGACAGCAAACGGTCCTGCAGCCGCTTGGTGAAGTCGTCGGAAATGCCCAGCAGCGGGCGCGCCGGGTAGTCGTATTCCGGGCCGCCGGGCCTCACGCTGTCGCGCAGGCCGAAGTGATGCACGCGCGCAATGCGCTCGGTGCGCCCGGCGAAGGCCACCACGGCGTCGCCGCCCTCCACCTGCGCGCGCAGGTGCTTGGCGCCGGCCAGCTTTGCGAACAGGCGTTGGGCGTTGCGTTTGCGCAGCTGCCCGCGTTGGTCGCGCAGTGGGTTCTTGCGCGGCGCCCAGGCTTCGCCGTCTGGCCCGTGCTGCGCGCGGATGGTGGCGGCGTTCTCGCGGCGAAGCTCGCGCGCAATCTCCAGGGCGAGCTTGCGGCGCTCGCCATCGGTGAGGCGGTCCAGCAGTGGCGCCAGCCAGCCTTCCAGCTGCATGAAGTTGTCGGCCATGGCTCAGTGGTCCCCACGCTGGCGGGCACGCACCCAGCGGCGCCAACGACCACGGATGCGCTGATAGCCCTCCCACAGCAGAAAGCAGACGGTGAACAGGTATTTCATCGGGGGTCGTAGTCCCACTCTGCCAGCTTCTCGTCGCGCAGGAACACCTCCCAGTGCTCGGCCTGCAGGATCGCCAGCGGTGGCGGTGGTTCCTTGGGGTGGATCAGGTCCAACGCACCGGCCGGGCCGCTGGCACGCGGGCGGGCGATAACGCGCTCTGTCAGCTCCAGTTCGATCTGCAGGTCGATGGCCTTGGCGTTCAGATACTCGGCCTCGAAACGGATGGCGCGGGCGCGCCGCTCGGGGTTGTCGAATACCTCGGGCTGATTGCGCTTCATCCACCCCACCAACGGGGCCATGACGGCATCGGCGTGGCCAGCGTAGTCCAGCAGCAGCGCGCGCAGGGTGTAGGCGTATTCCCAGGACAGCGCCTCGGTGCCGGTGTGCATGACCCGGCCGCCCGTGATGAAGATGGCGAGTTTCTGCGGGTCTTTCTTGAGCGCTGGCAATGCCTTGGTCAGCGTGTCGCGCAGGCTATTCGGTTTTTCCATTCTGGGCGGCCTCCATCATGGCGCGGGCGCTGTCATAGTCTCGCTCGCAGGTGAGGCCACGCGGGCGGGCATTGTCAGCAATGTGCGCCAGCTCTCCCGCTCTTTCATCAGCGCGTCTGAACAGGTCGGCGAGCAGATCGGCGGCAGAGGTGTCTGGCGCGCACTGGCCGGCAGCGGCGCGAGCCTGGGCGGCGGCACGGTGCTGGGTGAGGTAGTCGGCAAGGTCGCGCTGCAGCCGGTTGCGAGCATCAACAGCGCGAGCGCGGCCAGCATCAGCAGCAGCAAGGGCGGCTTGTGCCGCGGCGTCGTTTTGGGCGATTTCGTCACGGTGGTTTTCTCCTAGCTTGCGGTAGCGTTCCGAGGTTTTGAGGGCGGCCCGCGCGGCTGTGGTGCGCTCGGCCTGCAGGGTGTTTTCGGTGTGGGCGGTTTCCAGCCGGGCTTCGGCCAGGCGCAGGGTCTGCATCAGCAGCCCGAAGCCCAGGCCCAGCCCGAGGGCAAGGGCGGTGTATTTCCAGGCGTTGGCGCGTAGGGTGGTCAGCATGTCAGCACAGCCCGTGCGGGTGGCCACCGCAGAAGGTGAAGTAGAGGGCGGCGAGGCCCACGATTACCAGCACCACCAACACGGCCGCCGTGATGGCCATGACCTTGACGGCCTTTTTCAGAGCATCGACACACATTTGGCATGCCTCCTTTGTTGACGGGTCCACACGCCCCTGCAGCCTTGCGGCCCCCAGTTCCGCGGCAGGCTGCAGTCCCGGCCGGCCTGAAACCGCCAGGTCAGCAGGGCCTCACACGCCCCCGGGTAGTCGCCCCGCAGCAGCCAGGTGCGAGGGGAACCAGGCTTGCGCCAATTGCCGATGCCGTACTGGCCCACGAAGTCTTCGTAGAGGTCGTATTCGCCCTGATGGAGCAACACCCCCGGCAGGCTGGCTTTGAACCGCTTTTCATCCTGGGTGTGCAGGTTGCGGGCGAGCTGCTGGGCGCGCTGGCGCGGGATGGGCGGGTCGGTCAGGCGCACGGGCGTGCCGTCCTCGTACCGGGTGGAACCGTGGCCGATGGTGGGCACGTCACCTTTCGTGGGGATGTAGGGCAGATGCACCACAACGCCATCGGCCTGCACGCTGGTGGGGCCGTCGCCCTCGGAGGCGGTCCAGGCGGCAAAGCCGGCCGCTGACATGGTGAGGCAGGCCACTGCCACGCGGGCCAGGCCCTGGCGCAGGGTGGTGCTCATGGCTCCACCCCGTAGGCGGCGCGCTTGGCGTTGCGTTCGGCGCGTTCATTGCGCCACTTCCACAGCAGGTAGCCCAGCTGCACAGCCACATAGACGATGGTCAGAGCCTGCAGGGTGTGGCTCATGGTCCACCCGGTCGCGGCTTGATGGGCCACCACGGCAACGGGTGGCGATGCTTTGGCGACTTCAATGCCCAAGGCTTTAAGGATGCTTTCACGGTCCATGGTGTTTCAGTCCCACAGGTTGATGGTTTGTTTTTTTGGTTGCTTGGGCGGGACCACGATCTGCACCACGGTGCCGACAGGCAGGCGCGGCCCCAGCGCAGCGAGGCCCGGGTTTGCGGCCAGCGTGGCTTCCACCACGCCGGCCGTGGCGCCCGTGGTGCGCTGGCACAGTTCGTCCAGCATTTCGTGCTCTTGGGCAACGGCGCGCATCAGATGAGTTCCACGGTGTTTCGGGGCCGGCCCAACAGGTCGGAGATGGCCCAGCGCAGCCGGCGCTGGTGCTCTGCCACCTTCGCTTCGATGCGTTCGCGGATGCGTTCTGTTTTGCTGTCGTTATGCGGCGTGGTGTCGATTTCGCGATACACCTCGGCCAGGTCTGCCTGCACGTGCGCGTGGATGGCGCGCAGGTAGCGGCCTGCCTGCCGGCCGTCACCGGCCGCGCTCAGCGATGCCACTCCCTGGGCTAGCTGCGCGGTCTTGTAATCGCGCAGCTCGCCGTTCACGGTGTCGATAGCACTTTCGATGGCGTCAGCCAGGCGCACGGCCGTGACCGTGCCATCCAGCAGGCACGACGCGCGGACCTTGGATGCCTCGATGCTGGGAAACCACGGGTCATTGTTGACCTGTGCATCCTCTTCGGAGATGGGCGGATTGGCGGAGGCAATGAAGCTCATGGCGGGTGTTCAGGTGGCGGTGGTCCTGTGTCTGCCTTTCGTGCGTTGCTTGCGCATTGCAGTGAGGCAGACACAGGAGCCGCCAGGGTGCGGGGTACGCTCGGTTAGGAGGCGGGCGCGGCGTTCTTCAAACGCCGCTCCATGCGCTCCATGTCTTTTTTCACGCCGACTTGCGCAAACAACGTGTTCGCACGGGTGAAGTGCGCCATGGCCGCGCGGGCCTTGGTTTCGTCCACCGTGGTGTAGTCGGGCGTGTGGGTAGGGGTGCGGCCCACCAGGGCATAGCCGATAGCCTTATGCAGCTTGGCGCGGGCTTGGTCTGGTGCGTCGTGGCTCTCGGTGAGCTGCGCCACATCGGCGAGCACGCGCACGGCCTCATCGCCGAACAGGGTCCCGTCCAGCGTTGCCGTGGCGGCGTTGTCGATGAGGATCACGGCCGGGGTCCGCGTGTATTCCTCGGGCATGGCCAGGCCGTTGGCGATCACATAGCCGGCCAGCTCCAGGGCGCGCCGCCAGGAGCCGGTGTCCATGTGCCACACCATCAGCGTGGCCAGCACCATGTCGTGCCCACCCTGGCCGCCCGCGATGGCTCCGGTCAGGTATTCGTCGTACATGGGCAGCAGCTCGCGCTTTGCCTCGATCTTGCGTTCAACCGACTGGATGCCACGCAGCACGCGTTTGTGCTCTGCCAGCTGGCGCCGCATCAGTTCATAGGCGCTGCCCCGGACCTCCTGTCCATGGGGCGCGGCCCTGGCCGACAGCTCGGCCAGCACGCGCAGTTTGTGGGCTTTGGCGGGGGAAGTCATGGGGCGCCCGCTCAAACCAGCTCGATGTTTTCCAGCAGCACGGCCTTGCCCACGTTCTCCACCACGTAGGCTTCGTTCACGCTTTCGTAGTTCTCGAATCGGTCGCGTTTGGCGTTCTCGGTGAACATGCGGCGGCGGGTTTCTTCCTGCCAGTAGATGGACAGGTTGTCCCAGCTGGTGATGAGGATGGAGCCGCCCGGGAAGAAGGGCGCCGCAGCGGCCGGCACGTTGCCGATAGCCTTTTGCGCCATGATGATTTGCCCCGCCAGTTCTTCGGTGGGAGCCTGCTTCACGTTGACCATGGGGAAATACTTGTCGTGCAGCAGGTCGCGGCCCACCATAACTACCAGACTCGGGTCGTTATGGAACCAGGGGTCCATGAGGTTCAAGGCGTCAAACACCAGCGCATCGAGGTTCTTGTAGTGGGAACCGGCGGCGTCTCCCACCTTGATGGCGCCAGCACCTGCCGCCCCTTCGTCCATGACGCGCTCGGGCGCGGTTTCGCGCAGCTGCTGCAGCCAGCCCTTGTTGACATCCTGAAGCATGGGGTTTGCCGCAATGTCCGTTTCGACGGCGGCGGATGTGCCGTTGAACCCGATCATGATGCGGTCGAGGGCTTGGCGGATGACCAGGGCATCGCGCAGGCGCGGCTGAAAGTTCGGGAACTTCGCCCACAGGTCGATTTTTGCGTAGTCCAGGTGAGTGTCGAAGTTCGTCTGGAAGCAGTGGTACTGCGTGGAGTCGATGGCCGACAGATCGCGGGTGGCGCGATCCTTCAGCTTGGTGTTGGTGCGACCTGCCGCAGGTCCACCCACACCCAGACCCAGTTTCTGGCCCATCTGCTCGCGCACGGGCACGATGTTGACGCGCTTGAGCACTTCGGCAGATTCTTGGATTTTGGTTTCCAGCGTCTGGGCCACGGAGGGCACAACGGTGAACTTTTCGCCGATGCTTTCAACGCCGTTGAGGGCAGCAATCTGGCGGCAATAGGCGTTGACGGCCTTGCGGGTATTGGGGTGCATGTCGGTTCCTGTTGGGATGAATGGGGCGAATGGGAGCGTTTGGGAGCGTTTGGGGTGGATTGGGATCAGCAGTCGGTTTTCACGGCGCCGTCACCACCAGTGGCCGGCGGGCGAGCGGTAAAGCCAGATTCGGGCGTGGCTTCCAGGCGCTTCACCAGGGCGTCGTGCTTGCCCATCAGGTCGGCGAATTTCTTGTCCAGGGCGTCGTGCGCGGTCTTCAGGGCTTCATGCGCCGCCTCCTGTTCCTCGGCATAGGTGCCGAAGGCTTCAAAGCCCTTGAGCACTTCGTCAAAGCGGGCGTCGTCGTCTTTCGTCTTGCCGGTGAAGCGCTTCACCAGGCCATCCAGCACGGTGGAGAACTTGGACACCTTGGGCTCGGCCTCGGGTGTTTCGTCTTCCTCGAAAACCAGTTCGGTGTGCACCGCTTCACTGAACAGCGCTTCGGCATGGCTCTTGCGCTCGGCGAACGGGCTGGTTTCAGGCTTTTGCGCCGCGAAGGTCAGCACCTCGGTGCCCAAGCTCGCCGGGCTGTCGGTGACACCCAGGCCAGTGAGGTACGCCTCGTCCGTGTCGGCGAACTTGGGGTGAATCTCGATGCTGGTGTAAATCTTCTGGCGGGCCTTGTTCATGGCCACAAGCTCGGGAAGTGGCTTGATTTGCGCGAACAGCGCCAGCTTGCCTTCTTCCACGTCGCGGGCTTCCACGGCCAGCACATCGCCGTGTGCGCGGAAAGGGCTGTCCGCATACAGGCCGCGCATGTGTTCCACCCACACCCGCGCGCCATATTTCGCGGGGTCGAAGTTCTTCGCCATCTGCGTGATTTGCTCGCGGGTGATGGCGCGGCCGTCAGTGGTGGCGCCTTCGGTGGCCACGCGAAAGAAGCGCGACTTCAAGGGCTTTGCGTCGGTCTTTTCATTGGTTTTCTGTGCCATGGTGCTGGGGTTCCTCGGTTGCGTTGAGAGCGATGGTTTGCAGTAGTCGCCATCGTCTCGCCGTCGCGCGAACCCATCAATGAATGCCGCATGTGCAGCGTTCAGGCACATGCAGTAGGGCAGGGGAGCGTGTGCTTTTTCACAGCGTGGCGGCCCAAACTTGGCCCCATGCCCGCCGAAGCCATCACCAAAGCCTTGCCCTTTTCAATCCTGCCCGGCGACGGCCTGGCGGCCGACAGGCGCCGCGCGGCGCGGCACCTTTACTGGCAGGGGTGGAAGGTCACAACCATTGCGGCCTATATCGAGGAACCGCGCTCCACCGTGCAGGGGTGGAAGGATGCCGAAGAGTGGGACAAGGCGCAACCCGTGGACCGTGTGGAAGCGGTCATTGAAACGCGGATGGCGCAGCTTGTCATGAAGGACAACAAGACCGGCGGCGACTACAAGGAAATCGACCTGCTCGGCCGCCAGATGGAGCGTTTCGCCCGCGTGCACAAGTACGAAAAAACGGGCAAGGAAGCGGACCTAAACCCCGCTATCAATCGCCGTAACGACAAGCCCAAGAAACAGTCCGACCGCAACCACTTCAACGAGAACGAGCACCAGCAGCTGCTGGACTGTTTCGCGGGCTCCCTGTTCGGGTATCAAAAGACCTGGCGCGCGGCGCACGACCAGCGCACGCGGTTCATTCTCAAGTCGCGGCAGATTGGCGCGACGTGGTATTTCGCCCGGGAGGCCCTGGCCGATGCGTTGGAGACTGGGCGCAATCAGATTTTCTTGTCGGCATCAAAGGCCCAGGCGCACATTTTCAAACAGTACATCATCGCGTTCGCCAAGGAGGCTTGCGGGGTGGAGCTGTCGGGCGATCCCATTGTTTTGAGCAATGGCGCAACGCTGTATTTCCTGGGGACCAACGCGCTGACGGCGCAGGGCTACCACGGCAATTTTTACTTTGACGAGTGCTTTTGGACGCGCAAGTTTGAGGAACTCAACAAAGTGGCGTCTGGCATGGCCATGCACAAGCACTGGCGCAAGACCTATTTCTCTACGCCCAGCAGCATCCAGCACCCAGCCTACGCGCTGTGGAGTGGGGACCGCTACAACAGGAAGCGCGCAAAGGCCGACCGCATCAATCTGGACCTGTCGCACGCGCGCCTGGGCGGCGGCTTCACGGGCGAGGACAAGATTTGGCGCCAGATTGTCACGGTTATGGATGCGCTGCACGGCGGGTGCAACCTGTTCGACATCGAGGAACTGCGCACGGAATACAGCCCGGAGGAATTCGCGAACCTGCTGATGTGCGGGTTCATGGACGACACGTTCAGCATTTTCCCGCTGACTGAGCTGCAGACATGCATGGTCGACAGCTGGGAAGTGTGGAGCGATGTTCACCAGCTGGCTATGCGGCCGTTTGGTTATCGCCCGGTGTGGGTCGGGTATGACCCATCGCGGTCTGGCGACTCGGCCGGCCTGGTGGTGCTGGCACCGCCCGCCACGCCCGGCGGCAAATTCCGTGTGCTCGAAACGATGCAGTTTCGTGGGCTGGATTACGAGGCCCAGGCCGACGCCATCAAGAAGATCACGGAGCGTTACAACGTGGCGCACATTGGCATCGACACCACGGGCATGGGCCAAGGCGTGTACGAGCTGGTGAGCAAGTTCTTCCCGGCGGCGAAGTCCATCAAGTATTCGGTCGAGGTGAAAACCATGCTGGTGCTGAAAGCCAAAAACATCATCAGCAAAGGGCGCCTTGAATTCGATAACGGGCCCACGGGCATTGATCTGGCGCAGGCGTTCATGTCGATCAAGCGCACCTTGACCGCGAGCGGTAGCCAGGCCACCTACACCGCCGGCCGCACCGAACAGACGGGGCACGCTGATCTGGCATGGGCATGCATGCACGCCCTCGATAACGAGCCGCTGGAAGGCACGACCAGCACCAACCAATCAATGATGGAGATTTTCTAATGACAGCTGGCGACAGCCCGGCCGACCTGGCCACCGACCCATCGGCGGGCACGTCCTCGCGGATTGAGGCCTTCACGTTCGGCGAGCCCGCGCCCGTGATGCAGGGAGAGATTCTTGACTATGTGGAAAGCTGGAACAACGGCAAGTGGTACGAACCGCCCTTGAGCTGGGACGGCCTGGCGAAGTCGTTCCGCGCGAGCCCGCACCATGCGAGCGCGCTCTACGTGAAGCGCAATGTGCTGGCCAGCACTTTCATTCCGCACAAGCTGCTGGACCGGGCCACCTTCAGCAAATTCGCGCTGGACTTCCTCACGTTCGGCAATGCCTATCTGGAACGCCCCCGCAATCGCCTGGGCGGGACGCTGCACCTGCGGCACTCCCTGTCCAAGTTCATGCGGCGTGGTGGCGAGTTGGATAACTATTTTTTCGTGCACGGCTACAAGGACGAGCACGAATTCAAACGGGGGTCGGTGTTCCACCTGATGGAGCCGGACGTGAATCAGGAGGTGTACGGCCTGCCCGAGTACCTGGCCGCCTTGCAATCGGCGTGGCTCAATGAGAGCGCGACATTGTTCCGGCGAAAGTATTACAACAACGGCTCCCACGCGGGGTTCATCCTGTACCTGTCGGATGCAGCGCAGCAGCAGGGCGACGTGGACGCGCTGCGCGAGGCCCTGAAGAAAAGCAAGGGTCCGGGCAACTTCAAAAACCTGTTCATGCACGCGCCCAACGGGAAGAAGGATGGCATTCAGGTGATTCCGTTGTCCGAGGTGGCCGCGAAGGACGAGTTTTTCAACATCAAGAACGTGAGCCGCGACGACCTGCTGGCGGCCCACCGCATTCCGCCCCAGCTCATGGGGGTGGTGCCCAGCAATACGGGCGGGTTCGGTGCCGTGGCCCCAGCTGCCGAGGTGTTCGCACGCAACGAGATTGAGCCGTTGCAGGCCCGCTTCGCGGAATTGAACGACTGGATAGGAGAGCCTGTCATGCGCTTTACCGAATACGCCATCAAGTCGTCGGGCAGCGATGCCGGCAGCGGCAAGCAGTAGCCACATCCACCCCACCCACAGGCCACCCATGCGGTGGCCTTTTTTACGCCCATAGAGAGCCGCGCGCTAAAACCGCGCCCGACCCCTTCCGGTCGCGCTTCAGGCCCCTTGGCGGCCTCGCCATGGCCCGCCGTGGCCCCGGGCGGCGCCTGCCCGGCCGTGCCGCCCAGACGGGGCACCCAGGGGTTCCGGCGCGCAGAGTGCCCCGCGCCTCCCCTCTCTCTAAAGTGACCATTTTTGCTGTGCCGGCCGCCAACAGGAAAACTACAGCAGGCGCGGGCCGCAGCGGCATTTGCATACTTTCCGCATGACGGGATTTGACGGGTTTTGATGTTGGGTGGCGACGGGCGCGGGAATTGGTGGCTGTATATTTATACAGTTATCAAAGGATGCCCCATGGACCTACCAGGAATCACCCCGCCCAGTAGCGCTGCGCCAGGCAGTCAAGCCGACCAAGGGAACCGCCGAAATCATGGACTGCTCGCCTGTGTCGTGCCCCTTCGCTTCGCTGGTGTGTTCCTGCCGGCTCCACTGCTGCGGCGCCGGCCAATGCCCCTTGGGCTGCTGGTCAGCACCGAAGACGAAAGGGTTTGGACTACCGCGCTGTACGACTTGGAAGGCGACCGCCAACTGCAGGTCGGGCTGTGGCAACCGCGCATTGCCAAGCGGCGCGACGCATCCACGATGGTGCTTGCAGGGTCGCAATGGGACGATGGGTTTTTGCGGCGCTGGCCCCAGTCCTGGCTGTGCGCACCCTCGGTTGAACGCGCAAATGCAGTGATAGGCCACATGTCGCCTTGGCTGCGCCAGCGGTACATCGAGGGAGGCGGGCAACTGCCTATCCCTTAGCGCATGGCCTTTCACCGGTTCCAGAAACACTGTATATGTGACACGTCACATAAAACGTCACATATCGGGGCCAATGAAAAAAGCCGCTGCTACCATTTCGATAGCTGCGGCTTTTTTAGCCTTGCGGCTTAGTTTGGTGGGTCCTGAGTGACTCGAACACTCGACCTACGGATTAAGAGTCCGCTGCTCTACCAACTGAGCTAAGAACCCAAACTTGTTAATCTGTCTGCATTGCTGCAGAGCCTCGAATTATGCACCAATTTTCTGCGAGTTGGCAAGCGCCGCAAAAAATTATTGCATCGCATTGCGGCTTGCGAGTTCCACAAAAAGGCCGCTGTGGTCCAGTTCACCCAGGCCATGCTCGACGCCTTCGGCATAGAGGGTCTCGAAGAGGGCCGTGATGGGGGCATCGAAGCCGATCTCGCCGGCGGTGGCCAGGGCGTTGCGCATGTCCTTGAGCTGCACCGCCATGCGGCCGCGCGGGGCAAAGTCGCGCTCCACCATGCGCTGGCCGTGCAGTTGCAGGATGCGGCTGTCGGCGAAGCCTCCCTGGATGGCCTCGCGCACCTTGGCCATGTCGGCCCCGCCCTTGGCGGCGAACAGCAGCGCCTCCGCCACCGCGCCAATGGTGATGCCCACGATCATCTGGTTGGCCAGCTTGGTGAGCTGGCCAGCGCCATGCGGTCCGACGTGGGTGGCGCGGCCGCAGGCGGCGAAGAGAGGCTGGGCCCGCGCAAAATCCTCGGGGCGACCGCCGACCAGGATGGCGAGCGTGCCGTTTTCCGCACCCACGGTTCCGCCGGACACCGGCGCATCCAGGTGGGACAGCCCCATTTCGCCCAGGCGAGCGGCGTGGTCCCGGGCCTCGCGGGGCTGGATGGAGGCCATGTCGATGAACAGCGCGCCCTTGCGCATGGCGTTGGCCGCGCCGGCCTCGAACAGCACCTGGCCGACCACGGGGCCGTTTTCAAGCAGGCTGACCACCACGTCGGCGTTCTGGACGGCATCGGCGGCCAGGGAATGCACGGTGATGCCGGATGCAGCCAGGGGCTCCGCCTTGGCGCGGGTGCGGTTCCATGCGTGCACCTGATGTCCAGCGTCCTTCAGGCGCCGCGCGATGGGCAGGCCCATCATTCCGATGCCGAGGACTGCAATGCGAAGCGTTGTGGTGGTCATGGCGTCATTCACCCAGGAAGGTTGTCTCTCTGTGCATCATGTGCCTTTTTGGTGCGTCACCCTGTCACGGAGCTTGCAGCATGGTCGGATTGGAATGATGATGCCGCACCGCCACAGGAGACTTCATCCATGAGCCTGCCCCTGCACGACCCCGCCTGGCTCGAGCGCATGTACAACAACCGCGCGCTGGTGCCCGACCACATGGCCTATCTGCAGCGCTGGGCCGACGATTCCGCCCGGGTGCGGGCGAGCCACCCGTGCGTGCTGGACGTGGCGTACGGTACCGGGACGGGAGAGGCGCTGGATATTTTCCCGTCCGCACGTGCCTCGGATGACGGTGTTCCCGTGCTGGTGTTCGTGCACGGCGGGTACTGGCGCTCGCTGGACAAGTCCGATCATTCGTTCATTGCCCCGTCCTTCACGCAGGCCGGTTTCTGTGTGGTGGTGGTGAACTACGCGCTGTGTCCCGGCACGCCGGAGGCGCCGGTCACCATTCCCGATATCGTGCGGCAGATGGAGAAGGCACTGGAATGGGTGTGGCGCCACATCGCCAGCCACGGCGGGGACCCCCGGCGCATCACGGTGGCCGGGCACTCGGCGGGAGGGCAGCTGGCCGCCATGCTGCTTACCAGCGTGTGGCCCCTGGTCGGCCAGGGGCTGCCCGATGGGCTGGTGCGCAATGCGCTGTCGATTTCCGGGATCCACGATCTGGAGCCCATCATGTACACCCCCATGTACCAGTCGGTGCTGAACCTGACGGAGCAGCAGGTCCTTCAGTGCAGCCCCGCGCGGCTCCTGGAGCCGCCGGCGGGCACGCTCTACTGCGTGGTGGGGGCCGATGAAAGTACGGAGTTCCTGCGGCAGAACCAGCTCATGCAGGACGCCTGGGGTAGCCATTTCGTCCCCCGCAGCCAGGCACTGCCGGGCCTGCACCATTTCAGCATCGTGGATTGCCTGGCCAGGCCGGGGCATGACCTGCACCACATGGCGCAAAACCTGCTGCGCGCCTGAAGTGGGGGCAATCCCCTGCGGCGCTGCCCGTGTTTCCCGCCCCTCGGGCTTCGCGCTGGGGTGGCGCCCGCTGGCCTGGGCTGCGCCATCTGCATGTGCCGTGGCGGCGCAAGGGGCCGGCGCTGCCGTGCCGGCCGCCCGTGCTACATCAGCAGGTGCTCGCCTGCGTTGTCACCGCCCAGGATCACGTAGTTCACCTTGCGGATGTCCATCAGCTTCTTGCCGCCCGCGTAGCTGATGGAGCTTTGCACGTCCTGCTCCATTTCGATCAGGGTGCTGGCCAGCTTTCCCTTGACGGGCTCCAGGATGCGCTTGCCTTCGACGTGCTTGTACTCGCCCTTGTTGAAGTCGCTCGCGGAACCGTAGTATTCCTTGTACAGCGCGCCGTCCACCTCGACGGTCTGGCCCGGCGATTCCTCATGCCCCGCAAACAGCGAGCCGATCATCACCATGCTGGCGCCAAAGCGGATGCTCTTGGCGATGTCTCCGTGGCTGCGGATTCCCCCGTCGGCGATGATGGGCTTGGTGGCCACGCGCGCGCACCACTTGAGCGCCGAGAGCTGCCAGCCGCCCGTGCCAAAACCCGTTTTGAGCTTGGTGATGCACACCTTGCCCGGGCCCACGCCGACCTTGGTGGCATCGGCCCCCCAGTTTTCCAGGTCGATCACCGCTTCGGGCGTGGCCACGTTGCCGGCGATCACGAAGGCCTTGGGCAGGTGCTGCTTGAGGTAGCCGATCATGTTCCGCACGCTGTCGGCATGGCCGTGCGCGATGTCGATGGTGATGTATTCGGGGGTGAGCCCCAGTGCCACCAACTGGTCCACGGTGTCGTAGTCGGGCTGCTTCACGCCCAGCGAGATCGAGGCGTAGCAGCCCTGGGCGTGCATGTCCTTGACGAACTGGACATTGTCCAGATCGAAGCGGTGCATGACATAGAAGTAGCCGTTCTGTGCCATCCAGGTGCAGATCTTTTCATCCACCACCGTCTTCATGTTGGAGGGCACCACGGGCAGCCGGAACGAGCGTCCGCCCAGTTCCACGCTGGCGTCGCATTCCGAGCGGCTGTCCACCCGGCACTTGCGCGGCAGCAAGAGAACGTTGTCGTAGTCGAAGATTTCCATGAGATTCCAAGCTCCATAAAGGGACGCAGCCAAACAATTTCAGCGGCGGTGGGCGCTTGGCTTGGGACCGGCTTTGTGGGCGGGGCCGTTCAGGCCGCTCCGAACCCCCGCGGTGCGCGGGCACAAAAAAACCGGACGCCAAGAAACTTGGGCCCGGTGATTGATTCTACCCGCCTGTCCGTTCCACCCTATAACGATGGTGGTATTACCGGTATCACCGGCAGGTGGATTGCGCCGCGGCGATGACCGTCCCCCGGGCATCCTGCACCCAGCCCACCATGCGCAGCCGCTCGGCCTGCGCCCCTTCGGGGATGCGCATGGACCGTGTTTCCATCCATTTCGATGGCCCCAATCCCGACACCGGCCGCTGGCCGGGCTTGCCCCATGCGCCGTGGAGCATGTTCCTGACGATATTCCGGGGCACGGCCGTGCCATCGGTTCCCGCTGGCACGGCCTCCACGAGCAGCAGGTAGAACTCCAGGGGGCCAGGCGCGGCGGTCCGGCCTGGGGTGAACGCGATCGCCGTGCCCAGGTAGTCGTTGAACGGCATGCCGTGGGCCACCCGCAGTCCGGCAGGCCGGGCTGCCTGTACCGCAGCGGTGTGCACGTCGGTGGCCTGGGGCGGCTTGCGGCCCAGCGCCTCCAGCCGGACCAGGGCGTCGCGGGCGGCAGCGGCGGCCAGCGGTGCATCCTCGCCCGCCGCGCCGGGCACGATCCAGTCCAGCACCGCCGTGCCGGCGCCGGCGGTCGGCGCGGGGGTTGCGCGGTCCGTCCAGCAGGCCTCGCAGTCCGCGCTGAGGAAGCGCTCGAAGAGGGCGGTGGGCCGTGGGGTGCCGTCGCTGCTGCAGCTGGCCTGGGCCCAGGTGGCCGCGGGTGCATGGGCGAGTACAAGGGCCACGAGGCTGGCCAGGGTGCGGGCAGTGTTTTTCATAAAAGAATGGGAGGGCGGCGGGGCGCTTTCTACAATGGCTGGATGTTCCCACAAGACCCGTTCCCGGGGGGGCCAGATGTGCTGGCGCCCACCTCCCTTGATGCGCCCTCGGCTGCGTCGCCCCTCCTGGCCCATCTGAACCCCGAGCAGCTCGCCGCCGTCACCCTGCCGGCGGGGCATGCGCTCATCCTGGCGGGCGCTGGCTCGGGCAAGACGCGGGTGCTCACCACGCGCATCGCCTGGCTGCTGCAAAACGGCTACGCCACGCCTGGCGGCATCCTGGCCGTCACCTTCACCAACAAGGCCGCCAAGGAAATGGTGGCGCGCCTGTCGGCCATGCTGCCGGTGAACGTGCGCGGCATGTGGATCGGCACCTTCCACGGCCTGTGCAACCGGCTGCTGCGGGCGCACCACAAGGCGGCCGGCCTGCCGCAGTCGTTCCAGATCCTGGACACGCAGGACCAGCTTTCGGCCATCAAGCGCCTGTGCAAGCAGCACAACGTGGACGACGAGCGCTTTCCGCCCAAGCAGCTGTCGTACTTCATCGCCGGCTGCAAGGAAGAGGGCATGCGCCCCGGCGACGTGCCCACGCACGACAGCGATGCCCGCAAGAAGGTCGAGATTTACCAACTGTACGAAGAACAATGCCAGCGCGAAGGCGTGGTGGACTTTGGCGAGCTGATGCTGCGCAGCTACGAGCTGCTGCGCGACAACGACCCGATCCGCGAGCACTACCAGCGCCGCTTCGCGCACATCCTGGTGGACGAATTCCAGGACACCAACAAGCTGCAGTACGCCTGGCTCAAGCAGCTGGCGGGCAACGACACTGGCGGGCGCTTCGAGGCGCGCGGCAGCGTGATCGCCGTGGGCGACGACGACCAGAGCATCTACGCCTTTCGCGGGGCGCGGGTGGGCAACATGGCCGACTTCGTGCGCGAGTTCGATGTCCAGCAGCAGATCAAGCTCGAACAGAACTACCGCAGCTACAGCAACATCCTCGACTCGGCCAATACGCTCATCAGCCACAACAGCCGGCGCCTGGGCAAGAACCTGCGCACCACGCAGGGGCCCGGCGAGCCCGTGCGCGTGTACGAGGCCAGCACCGACCTGGCCGAGGCGCAGTGGATGGTCGACGAGATCAAGCAGCTGGTGCGCAGCGACGGCTTCGAGCGCAAGGAGATCGCCGTGCTCTACCGCAGCAATGCGCAAAGCCGGGTGATCGAATCGGCGCTGTTCAACGCCAGCGTGCCCTACCGCGTGTACGGCGGCCTGCGCTTCTTCGAGCGCGCCGAAATCAAGCACGCGCTGGCCTACCTGCGCCTCTTGGAGAACCCGCACGACGACACGAGCTTCCTGCGCGTGGTCAACTTTCCGCCGCGCGGCATCGGGGCGCGCAGCATCGAGGTGCTGCAGGACGCGGCGCGCGCCGCCGGCTGCTCGCTGCACGATGGCGTGAGCGCCGTGCCCGGCAAGGCGGGCGCCAACCTCGGCGCCTTCGTCGCCATGGTGGACGTGCTGCGCGAGCAGACGCAGGGCCTGAACCTGCGCGGCATCATCGAGCAGGTGCTCGAATCCTCGGGGCTGGTGGAGCACTACCGCACCGAGAAGGAAGGCGCCGACCGCATCGAGAACCTGGAAGAACTGGTCAACGCGGCCGAGAGCTTCGTCACGCAGGAGGGGTTTGGCCGCGATGCCGTGGCCCTGCCGCTGGACGAGCATGGCACGCCGCTCACGCAGAGCGCGGTCAGCCAGGGGCTGGATCCCGATGCCCCGGTCGTCGACGAACCGCTCAAGCCCGTGCCGGGCATCGTGGACGCGGACACGGGCGAAACCCTCTCGCCCCTGGCCGCCTTCCTCACGCACGCCGCGCTGGAAGCGGGCGACAACCAGGCCCAGGCCGGGCAGGACGCGGTACAGCTGATGACCGTGCACGCCAGCAAGGGCCTGGAGTTCGACGGCGTGTTCATCGGCGGCATGGAAGAGGGCCTGTTCCCGCACGAAAACTCCGCCAGCGAGCGCGACGGACTGGAGGAAGAGCGCCGCCTGATGTACGTGGCCATCACCCGTGCGAGGAAGCGCCTGTACCTGAGCCATTCGCAGACGCGCATGCTGCACGGCCAGACGCGCTACAACATCAAGAGCCGCTTCTTTGACGAACTGCCCGAGGGCGCGCTCAAGTGGATCACGCCCAAGCAGCAGGGGTTTGGCTCATTTGCTCCTAATTCAGGAGCTTCTGGCGCTTATGGGTCAAGCGCTAGAGGCTCATTTGGCTTCAAGTCCGAGACCTTCGCCAGCCCGCCGGTGCCCGTGCAGAAGACCGCGCCCGCCCACGGCTTGCGGGTGGGCATCGCGGTGTTCCACACCAAGTTCGGCGAAGGCAAGGTGCTGGCCATCGAAGGCACGGGCGACGACGCGCGCGCGCAGGTCAATTTTCCGCGCCATGGCACCAAGTGGCTGGCGCTGTCGGTGGCCAAGCTCACGGTGGTGGACTGATTGAAATCATCGCCCGCCGCTCCCGCGCTGGTGGTGCTCTGCGGGCTGCCGGGCGTGGGCAAGAGCACGATCGCCCGCGCGCTGCTGGGGCAGTGGCCGGCGGTGTACCTGCGCATCGACACCATCGAGCAGGCGCTGCGGGATTGCGGCGCGCTGGGGGGCAGTGGCGTGGGGGCCGCGGGCTATGTGGTGGCATATGCCCTGGCGCGTACCCATCTTTCGCAAGGACTGTCCGTTCTGGCGGACTGCGTGAACCCCTGGGCCGAGACGCGCGCGTCCTGGCACCGCGTGGCCCTGGACGCGCAGGCGCCGATGCTGGCCGTGGAGGTGGTCTGCGGCGATCCCGCCGAGCACCGCCGGCGGGTCGAGCAGCGGGTGAGCGACGTACCCGGTCTCGTGCCGCCCCTCTGGGAGGCCGTGTGCCGGCACGACTACGTGCCCTGGGCGGCGGACAACAACCAGCTGGTGGTCGACACCGCCCACCGCAGCCCGGGCGAAGCGGCCAGGCACATCCTGGCCGCGCTGCGCGAACGCACGGCCGGCTAGGCGGGGAGGCAGCGCGCCGTGGTGTCCGGCAGCGCCAGCTTTTCAGCGTATAGCCCGCTGCGCTCGGGCGAGATCAGCGCCCCCAGGCCCTGCATCACCGTGACCTCGGCCCCGGCCTGCTGGTCCCGGTAGCACTTGCCCAGCAGTTCCAGGGTCGCCTCCAGCGCACCCGCCTGCTGTGCCGAGGTTTTCCGGAGGGTTTCGGCCTGCTGCCTGAGCCAGCCTTCATAGGCCTCCAGGCTGGCCTGCGGCAGCTTGGCGCGCTCGGCCTCGGGGATCATGCTGCCGTACAGCCCCAGGAGGCTTTGGGTCCCCGGCTGCCCCATCACCAGCACCGCGTCGTAGCGGGCCTCATACGAGCCCTGGCGGTAGATCACCTGGTGGATCTGATAGCGCAGCTTGCCCTTCTCGCCCCCGAGCGTGCGGATCAGGTCGCGCGCAGCGGCGCTGTGGCGGTCGCTGGCGAACTGCGTCTCCAGGGCCGCCGAAATCTGCGCATCGCTGGGATAGGTGATGGCCGCGGGCGAGCAGGCCGCCAGGGCGCCCACGGCCCCCATATACAAAAAGCCACGAAAGATAATTGATTTCATATTTGTGACAATAAAACAGGAGATTCCATTCATTTTCTTGAAAGTATGGATTTCTGAATGTTATTGCGGGTTTCATGATGATTTGAAGTGTAAAGACTTGTTTGTTTTTACGGTGGATTATGGAAGTGCGGCGGCATCGTTCAAATGTGGGAATGCACCCGCTGGCGGAGTAAGTGCTTGTCCTACATGCCAAAACCCCGTGCGGCTCAGAGCGCGGATCCTGGGAGGTACGACCTGTGGATAACTCGGAAAATGCCAGCCCGGGCCGGGCCTACATTTCTTTACGGTGTGGACGGGTGCGCGCCTCAAGAATTCGTTCGCAGGCCGCAAGCGGCTGCTTCGTCAATTAATTTCAACCCTTCGAAGGATTATTGATATGCGCAAACTTGCCATTACCACCGTCGCAGCACTCGCATTTACCTGCAGCGCAGCTTTCGCCCAGAGCGGCAACGTCGCGATTCCCGGCCTGATCTCGGGCAAGGGCTCCGCCGGCTCCGAAGTGACCAACAGCCGCATCACCGTCACCAACAACAAGGCCACCAACGTCATCGCTGGCGGCGGCAAGGCCGGCATCAAGGTGGCCGAGATCTCGATGGAAGGCGTGGCCAACGTCAATAGCGTCAACATCACCGGCTCCAAGATCCGCAACTCGGACATCACCGTGAGCGGCAACGAAGCCACCGACATCAAGGCCATCGGCGGCACGGCCAACGTGAACAGCGTCAACATCAACTGACCGGCGTGCCGCGGGTCCGTCCGGCAGCCGCCGGCCGGACCGCAAGCCGTCCGACCATCCTGTCCATCCAGAAAAGGGGCTGTGAGTGCACACAACGCGCAAGACGCAACGCCATGAAGCCGCGGCGCTCTGGCTGCTCGGTCTTTCCGTGGCCCTGGCGCCGCTGCGCGGTCAGGCGCAGGAGTCCATGCTCGCCGGGGTGGGCTGGCACAAGAACAGTGCCGGCACGCAGGTGGACGCGGGCAGCCAGATCCAGGTGCTCGGCAACCGCTCCACGGGACCGGTGATCTCCACCGGCGGCAAGGGCTCCGCCCTGGCCAATGTCGGCATGCGCGTGGACCTGGCGGGCACCGCGCAGGCCAACGGCATCGGCCTGGCAGCGATGGATGTGCGCCAGTCCCAGGTGCAGGTGCTGGGCAACCAGGTGACGGGCTTCGTGCACGCCCTGGGCGGTGCCGCCACCGCCAACATGGTGCTGGCGGCCAGCGCCACGGGTACGAAGCAGCTCACGGCGAGCCGCCTGATCGTGCAGGGCAACCGCGCGGCCGACGTCGCGGCCTTCGGCGCCAAGTCCGAGGTGCTGCTGGGTACCGGTTCGCTGCAGATGCCCGGCCGCGCCACGGCCAACAGCGTGCTGCTGGATGCGACCGACGTGCGCAATTCCGAGGTGGCGCTGGTCGGCAACGAGGCCCGTGGCGTCACCTCCATCGGCGGATCAGCGCTCGCCAATGCGCTCACCGCGGCCCGGTCCACCCTGGAGGACACCCGCATCCTGCACACCGGCAACCGCGCGCAGGACGTGCGCGCAGGCGGCGGCAGCGCCGGCGTGGGGCGCGGCACCATTGCCCAGGTGGATCTGACGGGGGTGGCGGCGGCCAACGCGGTCACCCTGGCGTCGAGCGAGCTCAAGGGCGCGCAACTGGTCCTGGCGGGCAATGAAGCGGCCCAGGTCATCGCGACGGGCGGCAGCGCCCTGGCCAACAGCATCAGCTTTTCCGACCACAAGCTCGCCGGTTCGGCTGGCTACCAGGCGGGCGTTTCGGGCAATACCGCACGCAACGTGCAGGCCTGGGGCGGTGAAGGATCCATTCTCGGCGGGGCGCTGGCCGACGTGCGAGTGTCCGCCTCGGCCCTGGCCAACACCATCTCCGTGACCCGGGGCGAACTGGCCGAGGGGCCCGTGCACCGCCTCAGCGGCAACCAGGCGCGCGATGTGGTCGCGACCGGGGGCGGGGCGGCGGCCAACAGCCTGTGGCTGGACAACGCGACCGTGCGGGCTGGCACCGTGCTGCTGGCGGGCAACGTGGCCGACCAGGTGCGCACGGCCGCAGGCTCGGGCACCATTGGCGGTGGCCTCGTCGGCGCCCTGGAGCGCAATGGCCGCGCACTGGCCAACACCGTGGTGGCGGACCACCAGTCCACGCTGGAGCGCGCCGCCGTCACGGTCAGCGGGAACCACGGCCAGTCCATCACGGGCTCGGGCGGGCTGGCCGCGGCCAACACGCTGATGGTGAGCGAGGGCCGCGTGCAGGACACCGCCCTGACCCTGGCGGGCAACCGCGCCGACGGGGTGCGGTCCACCGGCTATGCGGCGCAGGCGGGCGGGGGGCTTCTGTTTTCGGCCAGCCAGCAGTCGGCCGCGCTGGCGAACACGCTGGCGGTCACGGGGTCGCAGCTTGATGCGCAGACGCTGACGCTGGCGGGCAACACCGCATCGCGGCTGACGGCACGCGGAGGCGCGCTGCTGGCCAACAGCATTGCATTGGAAAACGGCGCGGGCGCGCCCTCGCGCCTGTCGGCGGCGGGTGTGCTGAGTGGCAACACGGCCAGCGACATGAGCACCGCAGCGGATTCGGTCTCCGGCGCGGGGGGGCTGGCCGGGCGCGAGAGCCGCGCGCGGGCCGCCGCCAATGCCCTGGTGCTGCACGACGATGCGCTGGTGGATGCATCGTCGCCCTGGCTGATCGCCGGGAACTCCGCGCGCGGCGTGCACGCGCCCGGAGGCACCGCCCTGGTCAATGTGCTGGCGGCCTACCGTGGCGCGCGGGTGCAGGGCAGCCCGGTGGTCATCGCGGGCAACACGGGCGAGGACATCCGCGCCGCCGGCAGTGGCGCGCAGGCACTGGGCGTGGGCACCAAGTCCAATGGCGTGCTGGCGGCCAACGGGCTGTACATGGATGGCTCGGGCGCCACGGCGCTGGCCCGCAGCACCCTGCAGGTGGTGGGCAATACGGCCCGGCAGCTGAACGCGGACGGTGGCCGCATCAACGCCAATGCGCTGTCGGTCAACGCCCAGGGCCGCGTGGAGGCCAGCACGCTGACGCTCGCGGGCAACACGGCGGCCGACGTGCGCAGCGAAGGGCGCGAGGGCACGGTGGGCGGCTTTGCCGCGTTTGGCAGGGGCGTGGGGCAGGCCAATGCCAACGCCATCCAGGTGCTGGGGGGCATGCGCGCGGCCAGCCTGCAGCTGATGGGCAACACGGCGGGGCGTGTGTTCGCCACCGAGGGCCTGGCGGCGGCCAACAGTTTTTCGCAGGGCTCCGGTGGCCGCGTGGACGGGGTCCAGGCGCTGGTGGCCGCCAACACGGCGGTGTCCACCCAGGCCGAGCAGGGCAGCACGGCGCTGGCCAACAGCGTGCAGGCCGACGGGACGCTGCAGGGCAGCGCGGTGCAGGTGGTGGCCAACCAGGGCAGCGCCCGCGCCGCCAGCCGGGACGGGCTGGCCAACAGCGTGCGCGCGCAGGGCCGTGGGCGCGTGGCCGGCTCGTCGGTCACCGTGACCGCCAACCAGGGCTCGGGCGAGCAGGGGGTGGCCAACAGCGTGGACATCGCGGGCACGCTGCAGGGCGGCAGCATCACCATCCTGGGCAACCAGGGCTCGGCGCGGGATGGCGGGGCGATCAACAGCGTGGTGGGCGATGGCCGCATCTCGGGCAGCCAGATCACCATCATCGGCAACGCGGGGTCGGCCAGCGGCGGGCTGGCCAACAGCGTGCGCGGCGGGGGGAGCATCACGGCGTCGAGCATCACCATCCTGGGCAACCAGGCCAGTGCGCAGGGTGTCAGCAGCAAGGTCAACAGCGTCACGGGATCGGGCTCCATCAAGGGCAGCCAGATCCTGATCGCGGGCAACACGGGCCGGGCCAGCGGCGGCGGCCTTGTCAACGGTGTGAACAACAGCGGCAGCATGGCGGGCGCGCAGGTCGTGGTGACCGGCAATCAGGGCAATGCCACGGGCGGCGGCACCGTCAACAGCGTGGACAACCGGGGCCAGCTCTCGGGCCGGGTGCTGATCGCGGGCAACCGGGGCAGCGCCACGCTGGGCGGCACGGTCAACTCGCTGGTGAACCACGGCGTGATGGCGGGCACGGTCGTGATCGCCGGCAACCAGGGCCATGCGGCCGTGGGCGGCGTGTCCAACTCGGTGGTCAACCAGGGGGTGATCACGGGCGCGGTGACCATCGTCGGAAACATGTCGGCCGCCGCGGCGGGCATGACCTCTGGCAGCGTGCGCAATGTGGGCGGGGCCATCACCGGCGTGGTCGGCGTGGCGGGCAACACCCCGTTTGCCGCCAATCCCGGCTACACGTACGCCATCCCTTCCACGGGCGTGGTGAACCAGTCCGTCACGGTGCTGCCGGCCGTGAACCTGCTCAGCATGTAGGGCGGCGCTGCCTGGCGGGTGCGCAGCGGCGCGTTTTTGGTTTTCAGTGGATGAAGGAGTCGCAATGAAAAATCTGGACGAAAACTCCCATCGGCGCACGCTGCGCGCCCTGGGCCTTTGGTGCGGGGCAGGGGCACTGGCGCTGATGGGCGCCGGCGCGCAGGCCCAGCTGGTGAACTACGGCGAACAGCTGGGCGCCTACAAGGACATGGCGCAAAGCGGTGTGCGGCTCAACGACGGGGTCTATCCGTCGGTGAGTGCCAAGGCCCGCGTGAACCGCGCCATCTCGCAGAACACGCTGGTGGACCAGAGCGCGCTGGTACAGCCCGACGGCACGCTGAAGCTGCCCGACGGGCAAAAGAACATCGTGATCCGTTCCACGTATTCCGATGTGCAGCGCGCGCCCGACGGCACCCTGCGCATCGCCAGCCCCGTGATCCAGGGCAACGTGAACGGCAACGTGACGCTGTACGTGGAAGGCAAGGGCGTGGAAAACATCACCGTCCTCAATTCCGGCCGCTGACGGCCGCGGGCCTTCTGCCTTGCAGCCCCGGGAGAGCGGGGCTTTTGATACCACCACCACAACAAAGAACCATGACGAAAAGAACATTGCGATGGGGAGCGCTGGCGCTGGCAGTGGCCACGCTCGCTGGCTGTGCATCCACGGAAAACGCCCTCAAGGACGCCAATACGCTGCTGCAGGAGCGCGAGGCCGACAAGCTGCTGCCGGTCACCAACCTGAGCCCCTACGCGCTGGCGCTCGGCCGCTTCGGGCGCATGCTCGATGTCTACAAGGAAGGCGATCCCGTCATCTACATGCAGACGCGCAGCATCCTGGATGCCACCAACCTCTCCAGCCCGCTCGTGGGGGCGGAGATTCCCGGCGACATCACCGAGATGGTGCGCACGGCCGTCAACCGCATCGGTGCGCGCGTGGTCTATGTGCCCTACCACCCGGACTACCTGGTGTCGCAGGCCCAGCTGGGCGCCAAGTTTGGCGTGACCATGCCGGACTTCCTGATCACGGGGGCGCTCACGGAGTTCGACCGTGCCATCGCGGGCGCGGGGCGCGTGAATTCGGCGGGCATCGAGTTCGGCAAGGGCAACGGCAAGACCACGCTGGGAGGCGACATCAAGCGCACGGCCATTTATTCGGCACTGGCGCTGGACCTGAACCTCGTGAGTTTCTCCACGCAGCAGATGGTGCCCCAGGTGCAGGCCTCCAACGTGGTCAAGGTGCTCAACTTCAGCTCCGAGGACAACGCCAGCCTGGGCTTTTACGGCGATGCCTTCGGCTTCAAGCTGGAAGGCAAGTACCTGCAGGGGCGCCATTCGGCCATCCGCACGCTGGTGGACCTGAGCGTGCTGGAGCTGATCGGCAAGGCCACCAACACGCCGTACTGGCGCTGCATTCCCAACGGCACGCCGGACCCCGTGGTGGTGGAGAACATGCGCGCGGCCTACAACGGGCTGACGCCCGAGCTCAAGCTGGGGCTGATCCAGGTGACGCTGCGCAAGTACGGCGAGCCGCTGCAGGTGACGCAGAAATACGACGACGAGACCCGACAGGCGCTGGAGAAGGTGTATGCGCAGCGGTACCCCTCCCTGGGCGCCGTGGACGTGATGACCTGGCAGGGTTTTGAGCCCCTGTTCTTTGGTGTGCCCATGGCCTGGGACACGGCGCAGGCACCCGCGTTGGCCGGTGCGGCGCCAGCGCCCGGCGGCACCCCGGCGGGCACGAAGGCTGGCACATGATGCGTGGCGCCCGCATGTTCTACCGCTGCGCGCCCTGGGTGGTGGGGGCTGCCCTGCATGCGCCCGCCTTCGCGCAGCTGCCGCCGGCCGCTCCGCCGCCGCCTGCACCCGCGCCGGCACAGCAGGCGGCGGCCCCCGGGGCCACGGCGGGTGCGCGTTTCCTCGAAGCGTGCAACGAGGCGCTGGAGCGCGGCGTGGCCGAGCTGGGCTGCCAGGGGCCGATCTACCGCAACGAGCTCGAGCGCCTGAAGCGCGAAGCCCTGAACACGCAGAACCCGCAGCTGCTTTCGTTCGTGGGCGATGCGTACCAGAACCCCCGGTCCGGCCTGGGCGACATGGGCCAGGCCTACCGCTGGTACCTGCTGGCCGCCGTGCGCGGCGATCCGCGCGCGATGCAGCGCCTGACGGAGATGAACCGCAAGGGCCAAGGCGTCCCCAAGGACAACGTGCGGGCCCTGGGCTATGCACGCCTGCTGGAGCGCATGAGCCAGCCCGACACCGGCACCCACCGCAATGTGGTGTCGGTGATCAACGAACTGGGCGCGGAAATGGCCGTGGAAGAAGTGGCCCTGGCCGAGCGCTTCGCATCGGAACTGGAGGCGCGCATCCAGCGCCAGGCTGCGGGGGAGGGCTCCGACAAAGGCGGTGACCCGCGGCCCGCGGCGGCGGGGGCCGTTCGGCCGGGTTCGGTCCTGCCGGGCATGTCGGCCGTGCCCCGCCCGGCCTCGGGTGCGCCGGCGCCGGCTGCGGTGCCTGGGGGCAGCTTGCCTGGAACGCCCGGAAAGGCACCGCCCTGATGCGAGGTTTTCCCACCATGAACGGCACATCATTGTTCGCGCTGCTGTTGCTGCTGGCGTGTGCCACGGTCCGGGCCGCAGGCCCGGTGGGGCCCGTGGGTCCGGTCGGCCCCGTGGGGCCCATCGGGCCCGAGCGCGCCGGGCCGCTGGACCCGCCTCGCCAGGGCCGCGCGAACCCCGTGCCACGGCCTGCCGCGCCAGTGCAGCCTGCCACCAGCGCTGCCAGCGGCGCGGGCGCGGGCAACCGCATTGAGGTCTCGGGCAATACCGCGTCCGGCACACGTTGCGCCGCGGATGGCTCGGCCTCTGTCAACAGCGTGGACGTATCGGGCGCGCGCCTGGAGGGCCGCACGGTCATCGTGCAGGGCCGCAATGCGAATGACGTGCGCACCGGCGATTGCCCGCAGCCCCCGAAGGCAGGGGGGGCGGCGGGCCAGACCAACAGCATCCGCATTCGCTGATGCGTGGCGCCCGACCCGCCGTTCCGCAGCCCCCCCTCGCAAACCGCGCCACGGCAACCACCATGGACAGTGATTGATGAACCAGGAGCACCAGACACCATGAATTCAACGACTCCCGTGTGGACGCCATCGCGCAGGGGGGCGGCCCTGGCCGTGGCCGCTGCCGCCGTCGTGCTGGCAGCGTGCAAGGAGCGCGCGCCGGAGCCGCAGGTGGCTGCGGCGACCGCGCCCGTGCCCGCCGCGGGCCCCGCACCCACTGCACCTGCAACCCAGGCAGCGCCAGCACCGGCACCGGCGGCCGCGCCAGCCGCCGCCACGCCCAAGAAGGTCCCCATGTCCATCCAGGGCGTGGCCGCCGCGGGCGTCACGGTGCGCGTCAAGGCGGTCGAGATCGGCGCGGACGCGACGGTGCTCGACGTGAGCATCTCGTTCGCCAACCGCATCACCGACACCACCATGCTGGCCCTGGCCGACACCTACCTGCAGGATGAGAGCGGTGCCCGCCTGCACATCAAGCGGCCCGACAACAACCGTGACATCACCATCCGCGAGGGCGAGACGCTGGACGGCCAGCTCGTGTTCATGGGCGCCGTGGCGCCGTCGGCGCGCAAGCTCAAGCTCGTGTTCAACGATGGCAACCAGGGCGACAACATCGTGGCGCCGGGGCTGGTCGTCGACCTGCCGCTGCAGGGCGGCTGATGCGGGATCCGGGCTTGGCGGCCGCCGGGGCGCACGCCGTCGCGCCGGCCTGCGCCCTGCTGATAGCGCTGGCGGCTTGCGGGCCGGCACATGCGCTGGAGGTCGTGCGCAGCGGCCGGGCGCTGGGCGCCGTGCCCACGCGGCTGGTGCCCGCATCGGGCGCGCCATCGACCACGCTGCGCGCGCAGGAGCCCGCGGGCGGGCTGGTGGGACGGCGCCAGGACACCACGCTGCAGCGCAGCGCAGGGCCGCAAACGATCCTGCGCGAGGCCGAGGTGCCCAGGGAGCGGCTGGAGCAGACGCGCGCCCTGCTGGCGGAGCTCAAGGCCCGGCCCACGCCCGAGCAGGCCATCTCCATCGACCTGCCGGCGGACGTGCTGTTCGATTTCGACAAATCCGACCTGCGCGCGGACGCGGCGTCCTCGCTGGACAAGGCGGCGGAACTCATCAAGAGCTATGCGGCGGCGCCGCTCACGGTGGTGGGCCACACCGATGGCAAAGGCACCGACGCCTACAACGACAGCCTGTCGCTGCGCCGCGCCGAGGCCGTGGCGCGTGCACTGCACCGCCAGACAGGCCGGCAGGCCGCTGTGCAGGGCCAGGGCAAGCGCCAGCCCGTGGCGCCCAACACCACGCCGGACGGCCGGGACGACCCGCAGGGCCGGCAGCTCAACCGGCGCGTTCAGATCCTCATCGGCGTGCCGCTCCGGGAAGGCAGGTAGACCATGGCCCTTGTGCGTTGCCCGGAATGCGGGCGTGAAGTCTCGTCGAAGGCGCCCGCCTGCCCGTCCTGCGGCTACCCCCTGCAGGCCCAGGGCGCTTCGCCCGCGGAACCCCAAAACGCGCTGCAGTCGCCGCATGTGTGGGGCCGTGTGGCCTTGGCCCTGGGCGCGTGGCTGGTCACCCCCTGGATTGCCAGGCTCATCGTGGCGCTGGCGGTGTGCGTGCTGGCGTATTTCATGTTCACCGGGCGGTGACCTTGCGCGTCCCGGAGGGTTCGCGCTTGCGAGTCCACAGAGCGCATCAATGCGCCAAGGTGCCTGCGCCATGGGCGCCCGCCAGCGCCACCGCATCCGCGCCCGCCGCATAGCGCAGCCGCGCTGACGCATCGTTCACCGCCGCCCACACGGCCTCGGCCACATCCTGCTCGGTCGTCACGGCCGCGGGCTGGCCCAGGGCGGCGAAGACGGACTGGGCGCAGGGCGCATAGGCGGGAGGGATCAGCCCCTGCATGCGCTCGGCGCCATTGGCGGTGAACTGCGTGGTGGGCGCATAGCCGGGCTCCACGAGTTTCACGCGGACGCCAAAGGCCTCCAGCTCGAAGGCCAGCGAGGCGGTGAACCCCTCGATGGCGGTCTTGCTGGCGGTGTAGGCGGCCACGAGCGGCATGGGTGCCAGGGTGGCGCTGGACGTGACGTTGACCACCAGGCCCGCGCGCCGGCCGCGCATCTGCGGCAGCACGGCCTGGGTAACCGCCATGGTGCCGAAGGTGTTGGTGTCGAAGATGTCGCGCACCGTGGCCATGGGCGTGGCCTCGAAGGCGCCGAACAGGCCCAGGCCCGCGTTGTTCACCAGCACGTCGATGGGGCCTGCGGCCTGCAGCGCCTGGGCGATGCTGTCGGACCGGGTCACGTCCAGCGGCAGGATGCGCAGGCGGTCCGATGGCGGCAGCAGGTCAGTGCGCGGGGTGCGCATGCTGGCGATCACGTTCCAGCCCTGGGCGTGGAAGTGGCGGGCGGTGGCAAGGCCGTAGCCGGACGAGCAGCCGGTGATCAGGATGGTCTTCATGGTGAAACTCCGTGGATGGGTTGCGATAGAAAGTGGTGCAACGATATCGAGCCGGAGCCGGATTAACTACAATCAAAAGTCTGATTTTCTTTTGCAGGAGTCCGACCGTGGTCGATCCCCTCGCGCAGGTCATCGCTCTGCTGCGGCCGCGCGCCGTGTTCTCCAAGCTGATCAGCGGCGCGGGGCCCTGGGCCGTGCGCTATGGCGAGTTCGGCAGCCCGAGCTTTTGCACCATGCTGGAGGGACAGTGCGTGCTCGCCCTCGCGGGGCAAGAGCCCGTGGCGCTGGAAGCGGGCGACTTCGTGCTTCTGCCCGCGACACCGGGGTTCACCTTGTCGGGCATGGAGCAACCGGCGGCGCCGGTGTTCATGGACCCCCACCGCATGCCCGCGCCAGACGGCGAGCATGGGCTGCGCCATGGCACGCCCGATAGCCCGCCGGACATGCGCATGCTGGGCGGCTACTTCGAGTTCGACTCCCCCGACGCCGCGTTGCTGGTGTCGCTGCTGCCGGACATGCTGCACGTGCGCGGCGTGGAGCGGCTGCCGACCCTGGTGCAACTGGTGCGGCAAGAGTGCCTGGCCGCGCTGCCGGGCCGTGAACTGGTGCTGGACCGCCTGGTGGAGGTGCTGCTGATCGAGGCCCTGCGATCGAGCAACCGCGATGGTGCGCCCCCCGGGCTGCTGCGTGGGCTGGCGGACGCCCGCGTGGCGGTGGGCCTGCGCCTGATGCACAGCGCCCCGGAGCGGTCATGGACGGTGGACGCGCTGGCCCGGGAGGCGGCGTTGTCACGGTCCACTTTTTTCGAGCGCTTCCTGCGCGCCGTGGGGGTGCCGCCCATGGAATACCTGCTCGCCTGGCGCATGGCGCTGGCCAAGAACCTGCTGCGCAGCGGTGGCGGCGTGGGGCTTCATGAGGTCGCGGAACGCGTGGGCTACAGCTCGGCCAGCACGTTCAGCACGGCGTTCAGCCGCCATGTCGGGCTGGCGCCCGGCCGCTACGCGCGCCAGCAGCAGTAGCAGGCCTGCGGGTTGGTTGCTATGTTTTATATAGCTGGTTGCGCTTGTCCATCAAGCGCTGGGGGCACTTTTCATTCCAATTTTCTGCGCCAGCACCCAGTGGTTGTCCAGCCGCACATCCTGCAAGCCCCGGCCATGCGGGTGGCGCAGGGGCGCGGCGGCCTGCGCGCCCTGCAGGCTGGCGCCCAGGCCGCCTGCCCACAGCGCTCCGCCTTGCACCGCCAGGGGGCAGGCCTCGGGCAGGGGCACCAGGCCCTGCCACTCGCCCTGCAATGAAAACGTGGCAATGCCGTGGGCGCGGGGGCAGCTCACGGCCCAGCCGGCGGGCGTGGCGGCCATGCTGCCGCCGTAGCCGTGGATGCCCTGGGCGATGGCCTGGGGTGCAGCCACCACGCGCAGCGCCGTGCCGTCGAACAGGGCCAGCACCGGGGCGGCGTCCTTGGCGGCTGCGTCGTCGTGCTCGGCCTGCAGCGCGATGCCCAGCGTGGTTCCATCGGGGCTCCATGCCAGGTGGCGCAGGCTCAGGCGGGGGTCCTGCAGGCGCCATTGGCCCAGCAGCCGGCCCGTGCGGGCGTCGAGCCGCACGAGCGATGAGTCCATGGTGCCCAGGTCGCGCTTGACGCGGCCTGTTTCTGGCGCGGTGGGCACGCCGCCGTTGGCGACGATCAGCGTGGGGGCGGCGCTGCCTTGGCCCTTGCTCTTGCCGCCCTGCGTGTCCCAGAGCAATTCATGCGCGTCGATGCCGTGGGTAGGCCATTCGGCGGTTTTCGCGAGCGTGTGGGCGTCGCGCGCCACGATCAAGCTCGCGCCGGTCTCGGCGTCGGTCTCGGTGGTGTACAGCCGCTGGCCATCGGCGCTGGCGAGCACGTGGCCGTTGAAGGAGCGCTCGCCGTCTTGCCACAGCCACTGGGGCTCGCTGTCTTTGTCCGGCTGCCAGCGCACCAGCCAGTCGCCGGGCCGGCGGGCGGTGGCCAGCACGGAGCCGTCAGGCAGCACGCACAGGCCGTGGGCGCGCGTGGGCACTTCCAGCGATGCGTGGACCTGCAGCGCCTGCCCGGCACCCTCCTGCGTGGACAGCACGCCGATGTGGAAGCTGCCCTGGTGTTCCCATGCGGCAGCCAGGTGCACGCGGTCACCGGTTTTGGCGAAGACAGCTCCTGGCGCAAGCACGCAGGCGCCCAGGCCCCCGAGCAGGGCCAGCGCGTGGCGGCGGTGCAGAAGATCAGTCACCGTCCGCGTCCGAAAACCCGATGCTCACCTGCAGCGCGAGCGCCACTTCGGACTCGGCCAGGAACTTCAGCGCCGCCAGGTCCCTGGCAGCCTGCTGGATGGCCGCCTTGTTCTGCAGGCCGGACTTCTGCACCTGGGCCATCGACGCATCGACCTTGCCGGTGGCCTGGCGCAGCTTGTCGGCCAGCGGGTTCAGGCCCTTGCCGCGCAGGTACATCTCGAGCGGCACCAGCGCCTCGCCGGCGGCGGGGATGTCGGCATTGGCGTGCAGGGTGGTCAGGCTGCGCAGGCCGCCCCAGGTGGCCGCCCAGGCCGCCAGCGTGGTGCCGCTGGCGGTGCGGGGGTAGTCGGGCGTGCGGGCGCCGGATCCCGATCCAGCGGCGCGCAGCGGCTTGTCCATCTGCGCCCAGCGCAGGCGCTCGATGCCGCCCACCCACTGGTTCACGAATTCGCCGATGGCCTGGGTGGACGCCTCCTGCTCGTCCTCGGCGCCCCAGTCGGTGGCCGCCGCATCGGCATAGGCCTTGGCGAGCGCGGCGGATTCCCGCGCCACATCCTGGGCCACTTCGTGCGCGTAGCCGCAGGCGGGGCTGCCGGGCTGGGCCGGGCGCGTCCACAGCAGCCATTCCAGCGCGGGCAGGCCCTTGGCGGGCGTGCCGATGCGCTCGAAGGCCTTGGCGCCCTGGGGCTGGGCAGCGATGGCTTTGTCGATCAGCGCGGGGCGCGTGGGCGTGAAGTCGATGGCGCGCTGGCTGCGGCGTGCGATGACGGGGCCCACGGACACGGCGGCGAGTTGCTCCCACGCGCGGGCCGTGGCCTGCCAGGCGGCGCGTGCGGAGTCGAGCGCGGCCTTGCCGTCTGCCGCCGGCGCCTGGCACAGCGCCGCCACGGCGGGCACCAGGGCGCGGGCATCGCGGTCAAAGTCCTGTGCGCGTGGCAGGGCCCAGTGGCCGTAGATGCCTTGCAGGGCGTGCACCGTGTCGTAGAACGGCACGGCGTTGCGCTGCCAGGCTGGGATGGGGGGGGCAGTGGGCGCCGCAGACTGTGCCTGCGCTGTGAGAGGGGGCAGGGTGGCCAGCAGCAGGGCGGCTGCAAGGAGGGATGTTTTCATTGCCGGGCCGCCCCAAGATGAAAACGCGGCACCCTCGGGGGGCAGCGACCACACGGAGTGGGGAGCGTGGGGGTAAATTCTCATAACGACTCCACGAACTTCACGAGCGCGTCACGGTCGGCTTTCTTCATCCTGAGCACTTGGTTCTTGGCCTCCTCGGCCTCGCCGCCGTGCCACAGCACGGCTTCGAGCACGCCGCGCGCACGGCCGTCGTGCAGCAGGCGGGTGTGGCCGTTCACGTCCTTGATCAGGCCCGTGCCCCACAGCGGCGGGGTCTTCCACTGCCGGCCGTTGGCGCCAAAGTCGGGCCGGCCGTCGGCCAGGCGCTCGCCCATGTCGTGCAGCAGCAGGTCGGTGTAGGGCGCTATGCGCTGGCCGTTCAGGGCCTTGCTGGTCAGCTGCGGGAAGGGGCCTTCCTTGGTGACGTAGCTCGGGCGGTGGCAGGTGGCGCACTGGGCCTGCGCAAACAGCGCCTGGCCGCGCAGCACCTGCGCGTCGTTGATGTTGCGACGCGCGGGCGGGGCCAGCGTGGCCTGGTAGAAGATCACGTCGGCGAGGGTCTTGTCGTCGATCTCGACGCCGGGCTGGCCTTGGTCGCCACCGCTCTTGCCGCTGGGTGCGTCCAGGCAGTCCTTCTGCGTGGGCGTGCAGGCCTCTTGCGCGAAGTGGCGCGAGGTGATGCCCATGTCGCCCAGGAAGGCGCCGCCCGTCTGGTGCGCGATGGTGGCCACGTTGGCCTTCCAGCCGAAGCGCCCGACCATCATGCGGCCGGCGGGGCCGTCCCACACCTTGTTGGGCACGCCCTTGATGGGGCCGGGGGCAGCAGCCTGGTCTGCGGCGTTGGCCAGGATGTCGGCCTCGGCGATGGCTTCGAGCAGGCCCACGCCGATGATCTGGGGCGCGATACGCGGGCTCGTCATCACGTCCTTGTGCAGGGGGCCGTAGCCCAGGTCGGCAAAGCCGTACGTGGGCTTTTGCAGCGTGTAGGGCGTGCCGTCGGCAAACTTGCCCTTGATGGTGTCGTAGCGCAGGGTCACGCGGCCTTCGGGCTTGACGCCCTGGATGGCCGCGTTGTTGAACTGGTCGCCGTACACCGGGTCGTGCACCGGCCCGCCGTGCACGTCGGTGCCGGGGATGGACAGGCGGATCAGCAGGGCCACCGTCGGGTCCTTCGTTTCGCCCAGGCGGTTGAAGATCGCTGGCGGTTCGCCCCGCCCGTCCTGCACATGGCAGCCGCCGCACGAGCGCGCGATGAAGTGCGGGCCGAGGCCGTCGCGCGCCTTGGTGGAGGCGGGCGCTTCCACCCAGTTGCGCCGGAAGAACGAGTTGCCGATGACAAAGCGCGTGCGCTCCTCATCGGTCAGGTTGGCGGCCGGGAACGAGAAGGCATTGCGCCCGGTGGCGAACACCGTGGTCTCGCCACCGGTTTTTTCGCCCAGCGGGTCGGGCTGGGGCGCCGCCGTCAACGACTGCAGGCCCAGGCCGCCGAAGCCGGCGAGTGCGACGATGACGGCGGTGCTGGCTGCCGCCAGGCGCAGGGTGCGCCGGCGGGCAATGGCTTGCGCAGGCTTCATGCTCAGGGCTGGACCAGGGTCAGTTTGGTGATGCCGATCGCGTTGGCCGCGGCGACGAGGTCCTTGCTTTGCTGCGTGAGGCTGTCGATGGTCTTCTGGATGCGCTGACGGCCCGGTGCGTCCTTGCCGCCGATGATCTCGCGGTCGAACGGTGCCTGGATGCCTTCGGCGGCAGCCACCGAGGCCGCGATCTGCTTCGTGGTCTTGTCGGCCAGCGCCGCGTCCTTGGCGGCCACCAGGTCGCGCAGCGATGCGCCCTTGACCACGCTGCCGTCGGCGCGCTGGTACTCGCCCAGCCACACGTTCTGGATGCCCTTGGCGTTGGTCACCGCGTCGCGGTGGGTGTTGTCCGAGAAGCACGAGTGCTCGTCTTCCTGGTCCTGGCTGTTCAGGGCCACTTCCAGGCGTTCGCCGGCCAGCTCGCCGCGCGAGAGCGAGCCCAGGCCCACCAGCATCTTGCGCACGGACTCCTGGCCGCCGCGCGCGAAGCGGGCGCGGTAGTTGTTCCTGGCGTCGGGCGCCCAGGCCTTCACCAGCGAGGTGAGGTCGTCGATGAGCAGGTCGGTCACCACGGTCAGGTACTGGCGGCGGCGGTCGGCGTTGGGGGCCTTGCCGTCCACGAAGTCCTCGAAGCTGCGGTCGCCCGGGCCGGTCTCGGACAGGTCCTGGCCCCACAGGAAGAACTCGATGGCATGCCAGCCGGTGGCGATGTTCTCCTCGCCGCCGCGCTCGTTCTGCGCGGACAGGTTCTTCTTGCTGATGGCGAACTTGCGGTTGTTCACGAGGCCCGCGTTGGGCTTGCCCTGGACGCTGTCGACGAACGATTCGTCCATGGGCCAGGCGTTGATGCGGCCCTCAGGTCCGTTGTCGTTGTCGATGGGCCCGCCGTAGAAGCGGAAGGCCTCGGTCTGGCCGTAGAACTCGCGCGCGGCCAGCCACTTCTTGCGGGCGTCTGCCAGGGTCTCGGCCGAGGGCTTGGCGGTGAAGGCCTGCACGGCCTCGCGCAATGCCTGCGCGCTGGCCAGGGTGTCGCTGTAGTTGGCATGCACCAGCTGGGCGTAGTGCGCCGCCACGGCCTGGGCCGTCACCGCCTGTTTCGCCTGGGCCTGCGGGGCCGCCGCCGGTGCCGTCTGGGCGGCAGCGCCGGTGCTGAAGGCGCAGGCGAAGCTACCCGCGAAAAACGCAGCCCCCAGCAGGGACGTCTTCAGGGAGGGGAATGTCATGCAGTGGTCTCCAGGGAATCACGCGGGCTGCCGCACGGGGCCATGGGCCGGTGGTGGCACCGCGAAGGATGGGTGTGGATGGCGGGGCCGCACTGGCTGGAAGGGGCCTGCGCGCGAGCGTGGGCACAGACGACTGGCTGGGTGGGCGGGAGTGAGAAGGGATTATACAAATGGTAGTGATTCGTATTTGCTGAATTCCCTGGGTCCTGGCCGGGAACGCCTGTCATCAAACCGACGCAAAACCTTCACGGGGATGTCACCCGCGGTTTCTACGCTCCAGGGGTTTTGTAACCAACAACCCGAGGAACCCCCATGACCCACCGCGTGGATACGCCCGAGCAGGCCATCGACTTCAACAACGAAAACGCCAACACCTCCGCCAACCCCACGTTCGACGCGGTGCTGGGCGCCCGCCTGTCGCGCCGTGGCCTGCTGCGCGGCGGCGTGGGCTCCGTCGGCACCACCGTGCTGGCCGGGTTCGGCGTGAGTGCCTGTGGCGGCAGCGACGACCCCGTGGTGACGCCTCCCCCCGCCGGCCCCAAGCTGCTGGGCTTCGGCGCCGTGTCCAAGAGCCTGGCCGACGTGGTGGCCGTGCCCGCGGGCTACACCGCCAGCGTGATCTTCGCGCTGGGGGACCCCATTGCCGCGGGCGTGTCCGCGTACAAGAACGACGGCACCGACGGCGACTTCGACAAGCGCGCCGGCGACCACCATGACGGCATGGAATGGTTCGGCCTGGGCGCCGACGGCAAGCGCAGCGACAACGCCACCGAGCGCGGCCTGCTGGCCATCAACCACGAAGCCACCACCGACGAGAAGCTGTCTTCGTACTTCCTGCACGCCAACGGCGGCACCACCACCTTGCCCCGTCCCGCAGCGGAAATCGACAAGGAAACGGCCATCCACGGCATCGCCGTGATCGAAGTGGCCAAGTCCGGCGGCAAGTGGGCCTACGCGCAGAACTCCGCGCTGAACTTCCGCCTCACGTCGCTCAGCCCCATCGAGATCTCGGGCCCGGCCCGCGGCAGCGCGCAGCTGTTCACCAAGTTCTCGCCCACCGGCACCACCACGCGCGGCACGCTGAACAATTGCGGCACGGGCAAGACGCCCTGGGGCACCTTCCTGACCGGTGAGGAAAACTGGTTCGGCTACTTCACGCGTGGCTCCGCCGACGATGCCGCGCGCGGCAACGACAAGAGCGTGACGGCCCTCAAGCGCTATGGCCGCAACCAGGGCGCCGCATCGCGCCACGGCTGGGAAAGCGGCGGCACCGACGACAAGTACCAGCGCTGGAACAACAGCAAGACCGGCACGTCGGTGGACGGCACGGACGACTACCGCAACGAGATGAACGGCATGGGCTACATCGTCGAGATCGACGCCTACGACAAGACCCGCATGGCCAAGAAGCGCACCGGCCTGGGCCGCTTCGCGCACGAGAGCGCGGCCTTCGGCAAGGTGGTGGCCGGCCAGCCGCTGTCCATCTACATGGGCGACGACTCGCGCGGCGAGTACATCTACAAGTTCGTGTCCACCGCCACGTGGAACCCGGCCGACGCCAACGCCAGCGACCGCCTGGCCATCGGCGACAAGTACCTGGACAGCGGCAAGCTGTACGCCGCCAAGTTCAACGCCGACGGCACCGGCGGCTGGGTGGAGCTGTCGCTCACCAACACCGCCATCAGCGGCTATGCCACGTACAAGTTCGCCGACGCGGCCGACATCGTCATCAACACCCGCCTGGCCGCCGACGCCGTGGGTGCCACGAAGATGGACCGCCCCGAGTGGAACGCCGTGAACCCCGCCAACGGCGAGGTGTACTTCACGCTGACCAACAACAGCGCCCGCAGCGCCAACCCTGGCAGCGGCCAGTACCTGCCCGACGCGGCCAACCCCCGCGCCTACACCGACATGAAGGGCACGACCAAGCAGGAAGGCAACCCCAACGGCCACATGGTGCGCCTGAAGGAAGGTGCGTCCGTGTCGGCCTTCACCTGGGACGTGTACCTGTTCGGCGCGGAAGCCAGTGCCGACAAGACGCTGATCAACATCTCGGCCCTGACGGACGACCAGGACTTCTCCAGCCCCGATGGCCTGGCCTTCAGCAAGGCCACGGGCATCTGCTGGATCCAGACCGATGACGGCGCCTACACCGATGCGAGCAACTGCATGATGCTGGCGGCGGTGCCCGGCCAGGTGGGCGACGGCGGCAAGAAGACGCTGACCTACACCAAGGCGGATGGCAGCAAGTTCGACATCGTCTCGCCCGTGGGCAAGGCCGCCACGGCCGACACGCTCAAGCGTTTCCTGGTCGGCCCCAAGGGCTGCGAGATCACGGGCCTGGCCGAAACGCCGGACGGCAAGACGATCTTCGTGAACATCCAGCACCCGGGCGAGTCCACCGGCATGGCCAACCTGGGCGACCCCGCCAAGTTCCAGAGCCAGTGGCCCGCCAACGCCGGCTACGGCGCGGGCAAGCGCCCTCGCTCGGCCACCATCGTGATCACGAAGAACGACGGCGGCAACGTGGGCACCTGACGGGGCGGTGTGAGAGGGAATGGGCCTCTCACCTTCCTTGATGGATTGGTTGCTTGCAGGCCGGCCCAGGGGGGCCGGCCTTTTTGTTTGGGGGCAGGGGCTCAGTAGTCCGAACCCGGCGGCGGTGGGGGCGGCGCGGGGGGCGAGGGGCGTGCCGGCGTGGCGGCGGGTGTGCCGCCCGCGCCGGGCGTCGCGGTGTAACCCATCTGCCCGCTGCCGTCCTTGGTGCCCTTGCGCCCGGCGATCTGCCAGGCCGTGCGCTGGTGGATGAGGCTGGCCAGGAACTCCAGTTCCTCGTCGGTGTGGTTGATGGCGCCGGCCGGGGTGAGCAGGCGGCCATTGCGCGGCGCGCTCTCGACCCAGAACGACTGGTGGTATGACGCCTCGCTGACCAGGCTTTCGGTGCCCGCCGCCAGGTCCACCGTGCCGTAGCAATTGCAGAAGTAGCCCCGGTTGTCCTGATCGGCGAAGACCTCGGCGTACACCCCCGTGCCCCGGATGCCGGCGGTGGCGGTGGGCAGGATCACCTGGCGCTCCGCGCCCCGGCCCCACACGCTGGCCACGGCGCCGCTGACCAGGCGCAGTACCCTGACGGCGGTGGGCGTCTCGCCCTCCAGCGCCACGCGCGAGTTCTGGCGCACCAGGAAGGCGCCGTCGCCCACCGCAAAGACCACGGTGGCGCCGGGCCCGGTTTCAAGGCGGTCTCCCGCGGCGATGCTGTGCTGCGGGGTCAGCGCCTCGCCGTTGCGCAGCACCTGGCCGCGCAGCTCCACGATGTTGCTGCGCGACTGGGCGTGCGCGGCCACCCAGCCGCCCGTGGCCATCCACAGCGCTGCGGCCTGCAGCAGGCCGCGCCGCTGGTACCAGGCCAGCTCGTCCTCAGTGCGGCCCAGGAGCTGGTGCGGGTGGGGGCGGTGCGTCGTCATGGGGTGGTGCCTCGGAGGCTGGATGGGACGGGGGCTCGAAGCAGTCGCGGAAGGTGAAAACCACCGATGTGAAGAACATGGCCGCCATCACCATCGCGGCCCCCACCATGATGCCGCCCGCGGTCGATCCGGCCAGCCCCGCCGCGGCCAGCAGCGCGGACGCCAGCGTGACCACCACACCCCCCAGCAGGAACACGCCCAGCCAGCCCAGCCCGTAGACCAGGAACGCGCCAAAGTTGCGCACGCAGGCCACGATGCTGAAGAACAGCGCCTTGACCGGCGGCACGCCGTGCCAGTGCACGAGCCCCGGGGCATGCCAGAACAGCAGCGACAGCGGCAGGTACAGCATCATGGACAGCCACATGGCGCCCTGGAAGGCGGGGTCTTCCGCCACTTCCTTGGTCAGGGCGGCGCCGCCCAGGTACACCCGCGCGAACTGGCCGCCGTCCAGCAGCGCCGACAGGCCCATCACCGCCAGGAAGCCCGCCGCATAGAGGGCGCCGAGCACCAGCATGTCGCGCAGCCGCTGCTGGCCGGTGCGAAACGCCACCAGCAGCACGGCGGGGGTGGGAAACCGCCCCTGCGTGGCTTCCGCCGAGGCCACCATCATGGCCAGGGTGGCCGAGGGCAGCAGCACCAGCGCGATGGCCGGGCCCACCAGCGGAATCAGCGTGGCCAGCGACATGGACGCCATGGTCATGAAGAACAGCGCCGCCAGCGCCATGGGTTGCCGCCAGAACGTCCGGATGCCGAGCTTGACCCAGGCCATGCCGGTGCGGGCGGGGACGATGTGGAGTTTCATGGATGCTTAGGAGGAGAAAAGAGGGTGGGGCCTGCGCCCGGGCACTGCTGGCAGCCGAGAGGCTTCCGCTGGCAGTGCAATGCATAGCTTGGAATTTACCCCAGCGGCCCATTCCGGCCGCGGTGCAAGGGATCCCCCCTGCCGCGAAGGCCCGAACGCGGATTTTCCGCCGGGCCGGTCAAGAAAGGCGCTTCGCGTCTTCGTGCCCCGGTGATCCAGGGCGCTCCGCGCCCGCCGTGGCCCCTGCGGCGGGGTCGGCCCCGGCGCGGAACATGCCGCACGGGCCGCGCCGCCGCGAGCGCGACATCCCCGTGGTGGGGGCGGGCCCCACGGGCGGCTCCAGGGGCTTCATCTCAGGCGTGCACGGGCTGCGCAATGCGGGCGCGCAGCACCCGCTCGAAGTGCGTGGGGTCGTGGGGCGTCAGCATCGAGGCTTCGCGAGGCAGGTGGAAGTCCCACAGGCGCGAGATCCAGAACCGCAGGGCGCCCGCGCGCAGCATGGCGGGGAGCAGTTCGCGCTCGGCCGCCGTGAGCGGGCGCACGGCCTGGTAGGCGTCGAGCATGCGGGTGGCGCGCCCGGCATCGTGCTGGCCCGTGGCGAGGTCGATGCACCAGTCGTTCAGGCACACGGCCAGGTCGAACAGCCAGGTGTCCACGCCCGCGAAGTAGAAGTCGAAGAAGCCGGTGAGCTCTTCGCCCTCGAACATCACGTTGTCGCGGAACAGGTCGGCGTGCACGGGGCCGCGCGGCAGGGCCGCGTAGGCGGCGCCGGCGGCCACATGGTTCTGGTAGGCCAGTTCGGAGCGCAGCAGGGCGGCCTGGGTTGCGCCGACGTGCGGCAACACCACCGGCACCGTTTCGTTCCACCAGGGCAGGCCGCGCAGGTTGGGCTGATGGCGGTCGAAGTCGCGGCCCGCCAGGTGCATGCGGGCGAGCATCGTGCCCACGGCGGCGCAATGCGCGGCCTGCGGCGCCAGCTGGCTCTTGCCGCGCAGCTTGTTCACCACGGCGGCGGGCTTGCCACACACGGTGTGCAGGATGTCGCCGTCCTGGTCGGCGCGCGGATCGGGCACGGGCACGCCACCGTGCGCCAGGTGCTTCATCAGGTACAGGTAGAACGGCAGCTGCGCGGCGGTGAGGCGCTCGAACAGCGTCAGCACGAACTCGCCCTGGTCGCTGGTGAGAAAGTAGTTGGTGTTCTCGATGCCACCCTCGATGCCGCGCAGCTCCACCAGCTCACCCAGTTGCAAACGGCGCAGCAGCTCGCGCGCCTCGGTGTTGGAGACTTCGGTAAAGACGGCCATCGCTCAGGGGGGTTACAAAGAAATGAAAAACTGACAGCAAAAGGGCAGGGCGTGCAGCGGCTTCATGGGGGGCAGCGCGGTGGCGCTGCCCGGCGCCGCAGGGGCCTCAGAACTTCAGCACGTTCCAGACGCGCGGGGCGGTGGTGGTCTCCGCGCCGCTGTTGCTGCCCGCGCGGCTGCGGGCGCCGTCGGGCGACTGCACTTCATAGCCGGGCAGGTTGCCGGTCTTGGGCTGCACGGAAATGATCTGGGTCTGGCCGCCCACGCGCAGCTCATCCACGCGGTTGCCCGCGTCTTCGACATGGATGCGCTCGGTGCGCTGGTTGGAACGGCCTGCAGGTTGCTCCTGGTTTGAGAGCGCCTCGCGCGTGTCTGCCGTGCCCTGGGGGGCATTTGGGCTTGAACTCTGGGCCAGGGCGGTGCCGGAGGCAATGCCCAGCAGCAAAAGGAGGTGAAGAGCGCGCATGGGGCGATTGTAGGGCGCGGGCTGGGCGGGGCTCGGCCGTGCACAATTGCCGCATGAGCAACAAAAAGACCCTGGTGCTGGTGGACGGTTCCAGCTACCTCTACCGCGCCTTCCACGCCATGCCCGACCTGCGGGCCGTGCCGGGCGACCCGACCAGTGCCGCCACGGGCGCCATCCGGGGCATGATCAACATGATGCAGGCCCTGCGCAAGGAGGTGACGGCCGACTATGCCGTGTGCGTGTTCGACGCCTCGGGCCCCACCTTCCGCGATGCCCTTTACACCGAATACAAGGCCACGCGCTCGCCCATGCCAGACGACCTGCGCAGCCAGATCGAGCCCATCCACGAGGTGGTGGACCTGCTGGGCTGGAAGGTGGTGGCCGTGCCCGGCGTAGAGGCCGACGACGTGATCGCCACCTTGGCCAACGCAGCAGCCGCACAGGGCATTGAGGTCATTGTGTCCAGTGGCGACAAAGATTTGAGCCAACTGGTCAACGAGCACATCACCATCATCGACACCATGAGCGGCAAGCGCCGCGACGTGGCGGGCGTGACGGCAGAGTTTGGCGTGCCACCCACGCTGATGGTGGACTACCAGGCCCTGGTGGGCGACACCGTGGACAACGTGCCCGGCGTGACCAAGGTAGGCCCCAAGACCGCCGCCAAGTGGCTGGAAGAATACGGCTCGCTCGATAACCTGATTGCCAACGCCGACGCCATCAAGGGCGCGGCGGGCAACAATCTGCGCGAGGCGATTGCCAGCGGTCAGCTGGCATTGAGCCGTCAGCTTGTCACCATGAAGACCGATTGCGCGCTGGCCGACTACATCCCCGGCCTGCCTGCGTTTGACGACATCACGCTGGACGCGCCAGACAACACCGGCTTGCTGCCGTTTTACGAAAAGTATGGCTTCAAGGGCCTGGCCAGCGCGATCAAGGGCGCAGCGGCCCCCGCCACCACAGCTCCCACCGTTGCCATGCCCGGTCAAAGTGGTGATCTGTTTGCCGACCACTCGGCCAGCACCGTGGCCGAAGAAGCCCAGCACCGCACCGTGGTGTACGACACCATCCTCAACTGGGCCGACTTTGACCAGTGGCTGGAACGCCTGCACAAGGCCCCGCTGGCGGCGATCGACACTGAAACCGATTCGCTCGACGAGATGCGTGCGCAGATCGTGGGCATTTCCTTCAGTGTGCAGCCCGGCGAGGCCGCCTACATACCGCTGCGGCATGAAGGCCCCGACGCACCCGCGCAGCTGCCGATGGACGAGGTGCTGGCCCGACTCAAGCCCTGGCTGGAGAACGCCAGGCACCACAAGCTGGGCCAGCACATCAAGTACGACCGCCATGTGTTCGCCAACCACGGCATCGAGGTGCAGGGCTACGCACACGACACCATGCTGCAAAGCTACGTGCTCGAAGTGCACAAGCCCCACAACCTGACCAGCCTGGCCGAGCGCCACACCGGCCGCAAGGGCATCACCTATGAAGACCTGTGCGGCAAGGGCGCGCACCAGATCCCGTTTGCCCAGGTGCCCGTGGACAAGGCCGCCGCCTACTCGTGCGAAGACTCGGACCAGACCCTGGACGTGCACAACGCGCTGTGGCCGCTGCTGCAGGCGGACGACAAGCTGCGCTTCATCTACGAGCTGGAGATGCAGAGCAGCGAGGCGCTGTACCGCATCGAGCGCAACGGCGTGCTGATCGATGCGCCCACCCTGGCCACGCAGAGCCACGAGCTGGGCCAGCGCATCCTGCAGCTCGAAACCGAGGCCTATGAGATCGCAGGCCAGCCCTTCAACCTGAGCAGCCCCAAGCAACTGGGCGAAATCTTCTTCGACAAGCTGGGCATGCCCGTGGTCAAGAAAACCGCCACCGGCGCGCGCAGCACCGACGAAGAGGTGCTGGAAAAACTGGCCGAGGACTACCCCCTGCCCGCCAAGCTGCTGGAGCACCGATCCTTGAGCAAGCTCAAAGGCACCTACACCGACAAGCTGGCCCAGCTGGCGCTGCCGCGAACGGGCCGCGTGCACACCCACTACGCGCAGGCCGTGGCGGTGACGGGCCGCCTGTCGAGCAACGACCCCAACCTGCAGAACATCCCCATCCGCACCCCCGAAGGCCGCCGCGTGCGCGAGGCCTTCGTCGCTCCCGCAGGCCGCGTGATCGCCAGCGCCGACTACTCGCAGATCGAGCTGCGCATCATGGCCCACCTCAGCGGCGACCACTCGCTGCTGCACGCCTTCCACGCGGGCCTGGACGTGCACCGCGCCACGGCGGCCGAGGTGTTTGGCGTCGAGGTGGAGCAGGTCAGCAGCGAACAGCGCCGCTACGCCAAGGTCATCAACTTCGGCCTGATCTACGGCATGAGCAGCTTCGGCCTGGCCAAGAACTTAGGGATAGAAACCAAGGCCGCAGCCGCCTACATCGACAAATACTTCCAGCGCTACCCCGGCGTGAAGCAGTACATGGACGACACCAAGGCCGCCGCCAAGTCCATGGGCTATGTCGAAACCGTGTTTGGCCGTCGCCTGTACCTGCCCGAGATCAACTCCCCCAACGGCCCCCGCCGCGCAGGCGCCGAGCGCGCGGCCATCAACGCGCCCATGCAGGGCACTGCGGCGGATTTGATCAAGCTGGCCATGGTGGCCGTACAGAAGGAACTGGACGCGCACAAGCCCAGCATCCAGATGATCATGCAGGTGCACGACGAACTGGTGTTCGAGCTGCCCGAGGGCGAGGTGGACTGGCTCAAGAGCCACATCCCGCGCCTGATGGCGGAGGTGGCTGCGCTGAAGGTGCCGCTGCTGGCCGAGGTGGGGGTGGGGGCGAATTGGGACAAGGCCCACTGAGGCCCAGGAGAGAACCGACGCGGGGAGGCAGAAATTTCGGTATTTTTGCCCCGGCGCTCATCCAGCAATCGCTGGCAGCTATCAAATTTTATGTCGTTGCCTTCGTCGCCGTCTCGCGGGAGAGACAAGCGGCTAGTTAGCTGCTCGCAAGACCCGTTTACGCCCTGGGTGAGAACACGAACAGCCGACCTTCGAAGTGAAGTGGTACTCCAAAGACAAGCCTCTCCAGGTTCGGAAGGTGCAGCCAGCATCAAGCCCGCATCGCTGGTGCGCCGTGTGACGGTGAATTGCCCGTGGGTAAGCCACACCAGAGTACGCATTGCGGCTGCCGGGTCTTCCTCAACCCGCGCCGTGCAACTGCTTCACCCGTGCCCTCAACGCGTCAGCCGCGGGTGACAGCACACGGTCGCGCCGCTGCAGCAGACCCAGGGTGCGCCACAAGTCGGGTGCGCTGAGGGGCACGCCGCAGACCTCGGCGTGAGCAGGCGGCAGTGCCAGCTGGGGCAGAACGGCCAGCCCCAGGCCACCTTCCACCAGGGCCAGCGCGCCCGCCACGTGATTGCATTCGTACCAAGCCACCGGTTGCTCGGGCAGGTCGGCCGTGGCCTGGTCCAGCAGCAGGCGGTTGGCGCTGTCGCGCGATACCGACACCAGCCGCATCCCGGCCAGTTCGGCCCAGGGCACTTCCTTGCGCTTGGCCCAGCGGTGGCTGCGCGGCATGGCCAGCATGTAGCGCTCTTTGGTCAGGGCTTCAAAGCGAACGGCAGACTCCTGACTTCCCGTGAAGCTGAGCCCGAAATCGGCCGCGCCGCTGAGCACGGCGTCCAGGACCTGGCTTGCGCTTTCGTCCATGACATGCACCTGCACTTCAGGTTGCGCGACTGCAAAGCCGCGCAGCACACGGGGCAGGAGATGGCTTGCCACCGACGGGATGCAAGCAATCGTGACCCGCCCCCGGCGCAGGTGTACCTGGTCGCTCACGCGCTGCACGGCCGCATCCAGCCCGGCCAGCGCGGTGCGAGCCTCGTGCAGAAACTCCTGGCCGATGGCGGTCAGTTCCACGCTGCGGGTGGTGCGCTCCAGCAGTCGCACGCCCAGGGCCAGCTCCAGCCGCTCCACGCGCCGGCTCAAGGCGGGTGCCGACAGGCACAGCGCTTCGGCGGCAAGCCGGAAGCTCGCCTTCTCCGCGGTGGCCACGAATGCCTGCAGTTCACCCATATCGAATTTGATGCGTGCCATGCAACAGTCGCTCCTTAAATTGCAATTCACAGACCATTGTGCCCTGCCTAGACTTGCGCTCCTAGCAAGGCCGACCGTGCTTCGGCCGCTTCTGGAAATCACCGACATGCAACGACGTTCACTGATCGCGGCGGCCACCCTGGCGGTCAGCCTTGCGCTGGCCCACACCACAGCCCAGGCTCAAGACTTCCCTCCCAAAAAGCCGGTCACCCTGGTCGTGGGCTTTGCCGCCGGCGGTTCGGCGGATATCGCTGCGCGGCTGATTGCCAAGAAGCTGGGCGAAAACATTGGCCAGAGCGTGGTGGTGGACAACAAGCCAGGCGCGGGCGGCAATCTGGCGCACACGCAGGTCGCCACCGGTCCATCGGATGGTTCGGTGCTGCTGTTTGGGTCGATCGGGCCGCTCACCATCGCGCCCCATTTCATGGCCGTGCGCTACGACCCGCTCAAGGATCTGTCGCCCATCACCATGGGCGTGAGCTTCCCCAATGTGCTGGTGGTGCCGGCCAGCACCGGCATCAAAACCCTGGGCGAATTCGTGGCCAAGGCCAAGCGTGAGCCTGGCAAGCTCGACTTTGCCTCGACCGGCCCTGGGTCTGCCTCCCACCTGGCGGGCGAGCTGCTTAACGATGTGGCCAAGATCGATACCGTGCATGTGCCCTACAAGGGCGGCGCCCCGGCGCTGCAGGACGTGCTGGGCGAACGGGTCACGTCGTTCTATGCAGCGCCTCCAACGGCGCTGCCCCACATCGAATCGGGCAAGCTGGTGCCGCTGGCCACCACCGGGCTGACCCGCCCCGCCTACCTGCCCAATGTGCCCACGGTGGCCGAGACGTTCCCGGGCTTCAATGCCACCAACTGGTATGCGTTCGTGGCTTCGGCCAAAACGCCCAAGCCGTTGCTCGACCGCTGGAATGTCGAGCTGGTGAAGGTGCTCAACACCCCCGAGGTACGCGAAAACCTCCTCAAGCACGGCCAGACGGCTGCGCCCGGCACGCGGGAAGAACTGGGCAAGTTCATCGCGGCAGAGCACGGCAAGTGGGGCCGCATCGTGCGCGAGCGAAAGATCACTGCGGACTGAGGCGCAGCGCCCCGCATTCCAACAAGACATCAGGAGACAAGACATGCAATCCGTCCATTCGACGACTACCCGGCCCCCGCGGGCGCCGCGCCGACGATTCCTGAACGCCATGCTGGGCACCGCGCTGGCGGTGGGCCTGGGCATGGCGGGCGCCGTGCCGGCCAGCGTCCAGGCCGCAGAGATCCGCGTGGTCACATCGGGCGGCTTCTCGGCTGCGTACGACCAGTTGATCCCGCTGTACGAGCAGGCCACCGGCCACAAGGTGGTCACGGAGCGGGGTGCATCCATGGGCAACGCGCCCGATTCGATCCCGAGCCGTTTTGCCCGCAACGAGCAGTTCGATATCGTCATCCTGGCCGATTCGGGCCTGGAGGCACTCATTGCCCAGGGCAAGGTGCAGCAGGGCAGCCGCGTGGATCTCGCGCGTTCGATGATCGGCATGAGCGTGCGCAAGGGCACGCCCAAGCCCGACATCAGCACGGTCGATGCGCTCAAGAAGACGCTGCTCGATGCCAAATCCATCGCCTACTCGGCCAGCGCGAGCGGCGTCTATCTGTCGACCGAATTGTTCCCGCGTCTGGGTGTCGCGGAGCAGATCAAGGACAAGGCCACCAAGATATTCAGCGAACGCGTGGGCGCGGTGGTGCTGCGCGGCGATGCCGAGATCGGCTTTCAGCAGGTGAGTGAGCTGTTGCCGTTCAAGGAGCTGGAGTTTGTCGGCCCGTTGCCGGACGAAGTGCAGCAGCGCGTGTTTTTCTCGGCCGGGGTGGCGGCTGGGTCGGCCAATCCGGAAGCGGCCCGCCATCTGATCCGCTTCCTTTCGGCGTCGGCTGCAGCACCCATCATCCGCAGTACCGGCATGGAGCCCGCCACCGCTCGCTGACGCGGCGACTCCCGGCACCGCCCAGGCACGCCCCCTGCGCCCGGGGCGCATGCCCCTTCCTGCGCGCACCTCAGACACGACAGGCACCGGCTTTGCACGGTGCGGCTGGCGGCTGCGCGCACATCACTACAACGACAAAAGAGTCCTATGACCCGCTTGATTCCTGTCCTCGTCGCCGCACTGAGTGTGCCGGCCTTCGCATTTGCCCAGCAGGGTGGCCCCACCGTGTATGGCATCGTCGACGCCAGCGTGCGGCACACCTCGGGCATGACCTCCGCCAACGCACCGGCCGCCGCGTCGGCCACCGGCCTGGCCAGCGGGGTCGACAACACCAGCCGCATCGGGTTCCGCAGCCGCGAGGACCTGGGCGATGGCATGTACGCGCTCTTCAACCTGGAGACGGGCCTGAACGTGGACACGGGCAGCACGGCCAACGTCACCAAGTTCTTTGATCGAGCCGCCATCGTTGGCGTCGGTGGTTCGTGGGGGCAGGTCACCCTTGGGCGTCAGACCAATCTGCTGGCCGATGCCGTCAGCCCGGTGGATGCCGTGGGTATGCGCTTTGCGGCCTTCAATCCCAACATCGTCACTGCGGCCTTGAGCAACCACGGCCTCGGGGTGGAGTACGGTGCCACCGGGTCTTCCAGCGGGTCGTACCGGCTGGACAACTCCTTCAAATACACCGGTTTCTTCGGTCCGGTCACGGCCCGGGCGATGTACAGCGTGGGTGAAAACGCCGGGTCCACCGCTGCCCAGCACTCGGCCGGTGCCGGCCTGGCGTACACGGCCGGGGGCTGGGTCATCTCGGGGGCTTTCCAGCGGTTCACCACGGCGGCAGACCTGCCGCTGCGTGCCGCCACGCTGGGCGCTGCCTACCAGTCCGGCAGCGTGCGCCTGGCGGTCAACACCGCGCGCAGCCATGCGCAGACGTCAGCAGCGGCCCGCACCGGGCAGCGCACCCATTCGGCCGGCGCCACCTGGTCGGCGACGAACACGATCGACCTCACAGCGGCGTGGTATCGCGTGGAGCGCGAGCGCACCGGGGCCAGGGAGGACGGGTACCGCCGGACCATGCTGTTTGCAGAATATAAATTCTCACGCCGCACCAAGCTCTACGCCGAGCTGGACCGTACCCGCTGGCGCGCGGGCTACCAGGGCGCGGCCGCCAAGAGCCGAGCCACCGGGATCAGCAGCGGCATCGCGCATACGTTCTGAGCCGCGCCGCAGTCCTCCGGTGCGGGCCACCGAGGCTGCCTGGTCGACCCCGCTCTGCGGTGCCCCCGGCATGCCCTGCTCCATGAAAGAGTCTGGAAGCGGACGCCGGAAAGGGCATGGGTGGTAGCCATGCAGGCGCGCAGGGTCGCCGCTAAACTCGTGAGGCAACCCGTGGCCGCGTGGCCGCCTCTCCCACATTTGCCTGGAGCCCCTGCATGCCCGATCCCACCCCCTACACCCCACCCGCCATCTGGCAATGGAACAAGGAAAACGGCGGCCAGTTCGCCAGCATCAACCGGCCCATCGCCGGTGCCACGCACGACAAGGAATTGCCCGTGGGGAGGCATCCGCTGCAGCTGTATTCGCTGGGCACGCCCAATGGCGTGAAGGTGACTGTCATGCTGGAAGAGCTGCTCGCGCTGGGTCACAGCGGCGCGGAGTACGACGCGTGGCTGATCCGCATCAACGAGGGTGAGCAGTTCGGTAGCGGGTTTGTTTCCGTGAACCCCAACTCCAAGATCCCCGCGCTGCTGGACCGCACCGACGCCGCCAACCCGGTGCGGGTGTTCGAGTCCGGCGCCATCCTGATGTACCTGGCCGAGAAGTTCGGCAGCGCCTTCTTGCCCAAGGATGGCGCGGCGCGGGCCGAGTGCCTGTCGTGGCTGTTCTGGCAGATGGGCAGTGCGCCGTTTGTGGGCGGCGGATTTGGGCATTTCTATGCCTATGCGCCGGTCAAGATCGAATATGCGATTGACCGCTATGCGATGGAGGCCAAGCGCCAGCTCGATGTGCTGAACCAGCGCCTGGCCGTGACCGAGTATGTGGCGGGGGATGAGTACACGGTGGCGGACATCGCGATCTGGCCCTGGTATGGCTTGCTGGTGAAAGGGCAGGCCTACAACGCAGGCGAGTTCTTGCAGGTGCACGAGTACACGCATGTGGTGCGCTGGGCCGAGCAAGTTGCCAAGCGCCCGGCGGTGCAGCGCGGGCGCAAGGTCAACCGCGTCAATGGCGACCCGGCCAGCCAGTTGCGCGAGCGGCATGACGCCAGCGACTTTGACACCAAGACGCAGGACAAGATCGAGGCGGCGGCAGCAGCTTCTTCACCCGCACGCTGAGTTTTCTTGCAAGGCGTCACCATGATCACTTTGTACGACTGCGCCACCGCGCCCAGCCCGCGCCGTGCGCGCATCCTGCTGGCAGAAAAGGGCGTTGCCCACGACACCGTGCAGGTGGACCTGCGCAATGGCGAGCAACTGGGCGAGGCCTACCGGCGCATCAACCCGCAGTGCACGGTGCCCGCGTTGCGCACCGAAGAGGGTTTGCTGCTGACCGACAACGCGGCGATCACCGCGTATCTCGAAGCGCGCTACCCGCAGCCTGCACTGCTGGGCGAGACGCCTGCAGAGAAGGCCGAGATCGCCAGCTGGAACTGGCGCATGGAGTTCGAGGGCCTGCAGGCCATTGCCGAGGCGCTGCGCAACAGCGCGCCCGCCATGGCCAACCGGGCGCTGCCGGGCGCGGTGGACTATCCGCAGATCCCGGCCCTGGCCGAGCGTGGGCTGGTGCGGGTGGGGCAGTTCTTTCAGCTGCTCAACGAGCGCCTGGCGGGGCGCGACTTCATGGCCACCGACCGCTTCAGCGTGGCCGACATCACGGCCGTGGTGGCGGTGGATTTTGCGCGCGTGGTCAAGCACAAGCCGGGCGAGCAGCACCCGCACCTGCTGCGCTGGCGCGCGGCCATGGCGGCGCGGCCGTCGATGTCGTTGTAGCTGTAGCTGAGAGAACCGTTACGGCCGCCAGCTAGCCGCCCGACCGGGCTGCCGCAGCCCGTTTCCGCAATGGGGAGATTCAAGGATTGCGTGCCCGGCGCGTTCCTTGCATCGTTGCCCCATGCGCCTTCGCCACATAGAAGTTTTCAACGCCGTCATGCTCACCGGCAGTGTGAGCGCGGCGGCCCGCCTCATCAACGTCACCCAGCCCGCCGTGAGCCGCATCCTCGCCCACGCGGAGCTGCAGCTCGGTTTTCCGCTGTTCAACCGCCTCAAGGGCCGGCTGGTGCCCACCACCGAGGCGCAGACCCTCTACCCCCACATCGAGCGCCTGTTCACCCAGCTCGACGACGTGCAGCGTCTGGCCAACAGCCTGAAGAGCGACCGGCGCGAAGGCGAGCTGCACATCCTGAGCGTGCTGGCGCTGAGCTACGAAGTGCTGCCGCGCGCGCTGCGGTTCTTTCGCCAGGCGCACCCGGACGTGGTGATCACCATCGATGCGCTGCATTCGCCCCAGATCGTCTCGGCCCTCGTGCTGCAGGAAGCCGACGTGGGCTTCGTGTTCAGCGCCGTGGCGCACCCCTCGCTCACGCAGGAGCACCTGGCCGATGGGCGCATGCTCTGCGTGGCGCCCAAGGGCATGCTCGATGCGGCGCTGGTGCGCTCGGGCACCGTGCACCTGGCCGATCTGGTGGAGACGCCCGTGGTGCGCCTGGACGTGCGCGACCCCATCGGCACCGTGGTCAACCATGCATGCCGCGAAGCGGGCGTGGGCCTGAAGACGGCGATCACCGTGCAGACCTACCACGCGGCGCTGGCGCTGGCGCACCACGGGCATGCGGTGGCGGTGGTGGATGCGTGCACCGCCGCATCGGCGGACCGCGGCAAGGTCGATGTGCTGGCGCTCGCGCCCCATATCGCCGTGCCCATCAAGTCGCTGCGCACCGTGAACCGGCCCAGCTCGCTGCTGGCCAGCGCCATGACGCGTTGCATGCGCCAGGCGGTGGCCGAGACCATGGAATCCGTGGGCCTGCCCGTGGCCGATTGAGCTGGCGGCGCGCTCCCGCAGCCCGCCGTGGCGGGCACGGGCAGCGCCATACGCTCAGGCCGGCGCGAGCAGCTGCGCCACCTGGGCCGCGGTGCCGAACGCGAGGGTGAAACCCAGGGCGCCGTGCCCCGTGTTCAGCAGCAGGTTGGCGGGCGCACGGACATGGCGGCCCACCACGGGCACGCCGGTGGGCGTGGCCGGGCGCATGCCCGTCCAGGGGCGCAGCTCGCCAAAGTCGCTGCAGCGTGGAAAGACCGCGCTCGTGGCCTGGCACAGGCTGCGGATGCGCGCGGGAGGAATCTGCGCATCGTGCCCCACCAGTTCCGCCATGCCCGCCACGCGCAGGCGCTGGCCGATGCGCGCGAACACCACCTTGCGCGCCGCATCGGTCACGTTGACGCGTGGCGCGGCGCCCGCGTCGCCCGTGGCATCGAGCGTGATGCTGTAGCCCTTGAGCGGGTAGACCGGGAGGCGAACGCCCAGTGTCCGCGCCACGGCATGGCTGGCACTGCCCAAGGCCAGCACGAACTGCCGCGCCTCGATGGACCCCTGGCTGGTGTGGACGGCCTGGATGTGCTGCCCCTCGCGCACGAAGGCCTCCACCCGGGCGCCGAGCACGAAGCGCACGCCGCGCGCAGCAAGCAGGTCCTGCAGGCCCTGGCAGACCTTGAGGCAATCGGCCGCGCATTCGCTGGGCGTGTGGATGGCGCCCGCGATGTGGCGCTCGTAATGGGCGAGGGCGGGTTCCAGCTCCACGCACCGCGCGGCGGACACGGCCTCCTGCGGGCGGCCCCAGGGGCGCTGCAGTTCCATCTGCCGGCGCGCGCCCGCGAGGCCCGCGGGCGTGTCGTACAGCACCAGCTTGCCGGTGGTCGAAAAGTCGCAGTCGAGCTGCTCGGCCCGCAGCATGGCCTCGAACCGGCGGCGGCTCAGCGCGGCCAGATCGAGCAGTTGCCGGGTGCTCTGCTCCGACGTGCGCCGGTTGCAGGCGCGCAGGAACGCCACGCCCCAGCGCCACTGGTGGGGGTCCCACTGCGGGCGCAGCTTGAGCGGGGACTGGGGCGACAGCAGCAGCCGGGGCAGCTGGGCCCAGATGCCCGCGTCCGCGAGCGGCTGCACGTAGCTGTAGCTCAGCTGCGCACCGTTGCCGCCGCTGGCGCCGGCGCCGGGCTGGGCCTGGTCGACCACGGTCACCTGCATGCCGCGCTGGTGGAGTTCATACGCGGTGGCCAGGCCGACGATGCCTGCGCCGAGGACACATACCTGCATCTTGTGGGCTTTTTGGTGGATGGAAGCGCAATGTAGGGCGCGGGCCGGCGCCTGAACAATGCCAATGCGCGGGGCAGCCATGCCGGGAAGTTATGTGGATGCGCGCACGGGAAGGGGGCGCGCGGGTGCGGAAGTTGCGAGGGCCTCGTGGAAAGAGGCCCGCGGATGGTGCGATGGCGTGCACCAGTCTGGCGGCATAACTTTTCGTCATGGCCTACCCGTGCAAATGAATTGTTCAAGGGCGGCGCAAATTCCTACAGTGCCCCTGCGTCCGGATTTTCCGCATTCATTCCATGATTCACGTTCGTTCGCTTGCTCCCCCTCCATCCATCTGCTTTTGCACAAAGGGATTTCCATGAAGCTCTCTGCCCTCACCACCGCCGCCATCGTGGCCACCGGACTGCTGGCCAGCACCGTGGCCAGTGCCGACACCCTCAAGAAGGTTGCCGAGTCGGGCAAGATCACCGTGGCCTACCGCGAGTCGTCGGTGCCCTTCAGCTACCTGGCCGGCCCGGGCGCGCCGGTGGGCTTCGCGGTGGACATCACCAACGCGGTGGTCGACGCGGTGAAGAAGCGCGTGAACAACCCTGCGCTCAAGGTGGAGCTGCAGGCGGTCACCTCGCAGAACCGCATCCCGCTGCTGCAGAACGGCACCATCGACCTGGAATGCGGCTCCACCACCAACAACAGCACGCGCGGCAAGGACGTGCAGTTCGCCATCAACTACTTCTACACCGGCACGCGCCTGCTGACCAAGAAGTCGTCGGGCGTGAAGAACTACGCCGACCTGGCCAAGAAGAAGGTGGCGAGCACCTCCGGCACCACCAATGCGCAGGTGCTGCGCAAGTACAGCCGGGACAACAACCTCGATCTGGACATCGTGCTGGGCAAGGACCACGACGATGCCGTGCTGCTGGTCGACAGCGGCCGCGCCGAGGCGTTCGCCATGGACGACATCCTGCTCTTCGGCCTGATGGGCAATGTGCGCAATCCGGCCGACTGGGCGGTGGTGGGCGACTCGCTGCAGGTCGAGCCCTACGCCTGCATGCTGCGCAAGGACGACCCGCAGTTCCAGGCGCTCGTCAACGGCGTGATCGGCACGATGATGAAGTCCGGCGAATTCGAGAAGCTCTACACCAAGTGGTTCAGCTCGCCCGTGCCGCCACGCAACCAGAACCTCAACCTGCCCATGAGCACCGAGCTGCGCGAGAACCTGGTGGCGCAGAGCGACAAGCCGGCCCTTTGAGGCGCGAGCCGCAGAGCACATGCCAGTGTCCGCAAGCCACGGCCCGCTGCCGCAGGTGGTGGGAATCCTCGGGGGCATGGGCCCCGCCGCGGGGGCTGATTTCGTGCGCCTGTTCGTGCAGGCCTGTACCGAGCGCATGGGCGCGCTGGGCATTCCCGTGCACGACCAGGCCTATCCCGAGCACTGGCTGGCGCAGGTGCCGATCCCGGACCGCACGGCGGCGCTGAGCGACACCCGTGCGGGCGCGCACCAGCCGGCCGAGCCCATGCTGCAGGCCACGGGGCGGCTCGCGGCGCTGGGGGCCCGCGTGGTGGCCATTGCCTGCAACACGGCCCATGCCTGGCATGGCCTGCTGCAGCAGCGGTTCCCGCAGATGGTGGTGCTGCACGGCATGCAGGAGGTGGTGGGCGGCCTGGCCGCCGCCGGGGTGCAGGGCGTGGGCCTGCTGGCCACCCGGGGCGCCTACGACGCGGGCCTGTACCAGCGCGAGCTGGCGTACAGCCGCATCGAGTGCTTCGTGCCCACGCTCGCGGAGCAGGACGCGCTGATGCAGGGCATCTACGGCGGCGTGAAGGCCGGCGACTATGCCCTGGCGCGGGACCGGTTCGAGTCCGTCTCGCGGGCGCTGCAGCGGCGCCACGGCGTGTCCACGCTCATCATGGGCTGCACCGAGATCCCGCTGGCGCTGAGCGAAAGCCCGCGCTTGGACGGGGTGGCGTTGGTGAACCCCTCGCTGGTGCTGGCCAGCGCATTGGCTCGGCATGCGTACCGCGACGCGACCCTGCCACCCGCCCGGCCTGCGGCCCACCCGGCCTGAATCCCGGGGATGGCCTGGTTCAGCACGCACACCGCGTGTACGACAAATGCTTCACCGCGCCCATTGCACCCAGGGTGGGTGAAACCGGGCATGCGGATGCCTCACCTGCTGCTGGTGGATTCGCTCACGTACCCGCCGGACTTCATGCCGCGGTGAGCGTGGAGGGCGGCGGGGAGAACACCTCGAACCGGTTGCGTCCGCCATGCTTGGCGCGGTACAGCGCGGCATCGGCCGCCTGCACCAGGGTGTCCGATCCGGTATCGGGGCGGGGCACCAGGCTGGCCACGCCGATGCTCAGGGTGAGCATGGGGGCCGTGGGCGAGCGCGGGTGGGGCAGGGCGGCCTCGCGCAGTCCGTCCATGCAGCGCTGGGCCACGGTCACGGCATCGGGCAGCAGGGTGTCGGGCAGCAGCAGCACGAACTCTTCACCGCCGTAGCGGGCGGCCACCTCGTCCGCGCGGCGGATGGTGGCCTGCAGCAGTTGCGCCACGTGGCGCAGGCAGGCGTCGCCGGCGATGTGGCCGTAGTGGTCGTTGTAGAGCTTGAAGTGGTCGATGTCGATCAGCACCACCGCCAGCGGCGCCTGGTGGCGGCCGCAGCGCAGCCATTCGGTGGCCAGCCGCTCGTCGAAGCGGCGCCGGTTGCCGATGCCCGTCACGCCATCGGTGGTGGACAGCAGGGCCAGCTTCTCGTTGGCGGCCGCCAGTTCCTGCTCCTTGCGCACGAGCAGCGTCACGTCGGTGCGCACGCCGGCGATGCCGCCCTGCGGGGTGCGCCGCTCGTCGGCCTGCAGCCACCGGCCGTGGGGCAGGCGCTGCAGAACGGCCTGGCTGGCGGAGCGGTGGTCGGCCACGCGCTGCGCGATCCAGTCTTCCTCGTTGCCCACCGCGTCGAGGTATTGGCCACGCTCGACACCGTAGCGCGCGATCTGCTCGAAGGTGCTGCCGGGCACGATCATGGGCGCGGAAATGGGGTACAGCTTGCGGTACTGGGCGTTGCACACCACGAGCCTGTCGTCGGCATCGAAGAGGGCAAAGCCCTCGGGCAGCGATTCCACGGCGTCCTGCAGCAGCTCGCGGGCCTTGTGCGCGGCCTCCTGCGCGGCCTCCAGTGCCTGGCGCTGCTCGATCAGGTCGGTGATGTCCAGGCGCACCGCCACCACGTAGTTCTCGGGCGTGCGGGTCTCGTAGATGTTGATCCAGCGCCCGTCGGCCAGCCGCTGCACCAGGGTGGAGGTGCGGCTGCCATGCTCGGACAGGCGCTCGGCGATCCAGGCCTCCTCGCGGCCGTGGGCGGACGGAATCAGTCCCCGGTCCACCGAATGCCGCAGGATGTCGGCAAAGCTCCTGCCCAGGTGCTCCGCGTAGTTCATGTGCGGGTACATGCGCGACAGCTGCTGGTTGTAGAGCACCAGCCGGTCCTGCTCGTCGAAGATCTCGATGCTCACGGGCAGCGCCTCGACGGCGCGCTCGAGCAGCTGGCGGGTGTGCTGGCTTTCCTGGCGGGCCGCCTCGGCCGCCTGCCGCTGTTCGATGAGGTCGGTGATGTCCAGGCGCACGCACACCGTCATGCCCGACGGCGTGCGGCTTTCGTGCATGTGGATCCACGCGCCGCCCCCTTCATGGCGCACCTCGGGGCCTGGGCGGTGGCCCCGCAGCGCCATCTCGTGCGCCAGCCACAGCTCTTCCTGGCCCTGCGCCGCTTCGGGGATGCCCTGGCGAAGGCCCTCGCGCAGCAGTTCCTCATACGTCTTGCCCAGGGAGGTCTCCGAGCGCAGGTGGGGCCGCAGGCGCTCCATGTGGCTGTTGCACAGCACCAGGCGGTCGGTCTCGTCGTAGATTTCGAGTCCCGCCGGCATGGCGTCGACCGCCTCGCGCAGGCTGCGCTCGGCGCGCTCGGCGTCGTGCAGGGCCCGCTTGAGCGCGCGCTCGCTGTGCACGGCCTCGGTGATGTCGGTGCGCAGCACCACCACGCCCCCGCCGTCCAGGCCACGTTCCGTGATCCGCAGCCAGCGGTCGCCCTGCATCTCCTGCACCTCGGGGCCCGCCGGAGAGCGGTGGCGCGCCATGCGCTCGCGCAGCCAGGCCTCGGTGTCGGGCAGGGCGGCGGTGATCCTGCCCGATTGCGCGGCACGGCGCAGCACGTCCTCGAAGCGGGTGCCGTACTCCAGCGGCATCACGGAGTCCGCGGCCACCTGGCGGTACTGCGCGTTGCACAGCACGAGCCGGTCTTCGGCGTCGTAGATCGCGAGCCCGTCGGGCAGGATGTCGAGGGTGGCGGACAGCTGCATGCTGGCGCGCCCGGCCGCCTGGCGCAACGCGGCGGCGTCGCGGCGCAGGCGCCGGGCCCGCAGCGCCAGCCGCCCGTGCAGCAGGGCCAGCGCCGCCAGTGCCACGCCCGCGGCGGCCAGCATGGCGCGCGCGGTGCCGTTGCCGGCATCCTGGCCCGCCAGGGCCCAGCCCAGCAGCGCCAGCCCGCCCACGCCGCAGAGCCCCGCCACCGGCAGCGCCAGCGGGTCTTCGCGGGGTGGGGGCGGGCTCATCGTGCAGGGTTTCCCAAGGTGGCGGTCACGGGTCTCTCTGGTGAAGGGATCGACCGCCCCAGGGCGCGCCGTGGTGGCGCACAACCAGGGGGCCAGCGGCTGGGTGCGGTGCCGGTCTGCGGAAAGTCTAGCAGCGGTCCCTGTTTTTCGGTACCCAGGGAAGCGGGGATGCGGCAAACCCCCTAGACTGCGGTTCCCATCCCTTGCCCATCCTTCTTTTCCTGGAGAAACCCGATGTTCAATGACGACCTCCATTCCGACGCCCGGGCCCTGCTGCCCGGCCGCAGCACCGACGCCGGCGCCACGCGGCGCACCGCGCTGCAGGCTGCCCTGGGGCTGGGTTATGCGGCCGCGGCCGCGCCCATCATGGCGCAGACGGCCATCGCCACGCCGGCGGACGGGCTCACGGCGGGCGAGGTGAGCTTTACCGTGAACGGCTTCAAGGTGCCCGCCTACCGCGCCGCGCCCGCCGGCAAGACCGGCCTGCCCGTGGTGCTGGTGATCCAGGAAATCTTTGGCGTGCACGAATACATCGCCGACACCTGCCGCCGCTTCGCCAAGGCCGGGTACCTGGCCATCGCGCCGCAACTGTATGCGCGCCAGGGCGACCCGTCCCAGTACACCGAAGTGGCCAAGCTCATGGCCGAAGTGGTGTCCAAGGTGCCCGATGCGCAGGTGATGGCCGACCTGGACGGCGCGGTGCAATGGGCCACCGCCAATGGCGGCGACGCCGCGCGCGTGGGCATCACGGGTTTTTGCTGGGGCGGCCGCATCACCTGGCTGTACGCCGCGCATGGCCCCGTGAAGGCGGGCGTGGCCTGGTATGGCCGCCTCGTGGGGCAGCCGGGCGAACTCACGCCCAAGCACCCGGTGGACATCGCGCCCATCCTCAAGGCGCCGGTGCTGGGCCTGTACGGCGAGAAGGACACGGGCATCGCCCTTGACACGATTGATAAGATGAAAGCCGCGCTGGCCAGCGGTTCGCCGCAGGCCAAGGCGTCGGAATTCGTGGTGTACCCGGACGCGCCCCATGCCTTTCATGCCGACTACCGCCCGAGCTACCGCAAGGAAGCGGCCGAGGACGGCTGGAAGCGGGCCCTGGCCTGGTTCAAGACACACGGCGTGGCCTGAGGCAGCGTGGGCCCACGCGGGCCCGGCAGGGGAAGTCCCTGGCCACCGCAGCCGCCCCCACCCGGGGCGGCTTTTTTAATCTCGCATCCGGGATGCGGTATTTGAACGAAAATAGGCTCCAGGGCATATCTATAAAGCGCAAGAAGCTATGACTTTGGTAGCAATCATCCTGGCCACACTGGCCGCGGGCATTGGCAGCGTGTGGCTGGCCGCGCTGCTGATGCGGCTGGGCCTGGGCGGGCGCCCGGACAGCGTCGGCCCCCAGCACCTGCTCAGCCTGGCCGCGGGCGCCTTGCTGGCCACGGCCTTCATGCACCTGCTGCCCGAGGCATTCGAGAGCCAGGCGGGCGCGCACGACCTGTTCGCCACGCTGCTCGTGGGCGTGGTGTTCTTCTTCCTGCTGGACAAGGCGGAACTCTGGCACCACGGGCACGAGCACAGCCATGTGGCGCAGGCGCCGGCACATCCGCTCGGCGCTGAACACGGCGGCAGGCACGACCATCATCACCATCACCATGCCCCGCGATCCGGCGGCTGGGCCGTGCTGACGGGCGACAGCGTGCATTGTTTTGGCGACGGCATCCTGATCGCCTCCGCCTTCCTGGCCGACATCCGGCTGGGCGTGATCGCCGCCGTGTCGGTGCTGGCGCACGAGGTGCCCCACCACATGGGCGACCTGGTGGTGCTGCGCCAGACCAGCCCCAACCGCCGCATGGCGCTGGTCAAGGTGTCCCTGGCGGGCGCCGTGACGGCGCTGGGCGGCGTGGTGGGCTACTTCCTGGTGGGGCAGCTGCAGGACCTGCTGCCCTACTTCTTGGCCGTGGCGTCCAGCAGCTTTGTGTATGTGGCGCTGGCCGACCTGATCCCGCAACTGCAAAAGCGCCTCACGGCACGCGAGACGGTGCTGCAGATCGCCTGGCTCGTCGCGGGCATGGTCATCGTCACGCTGGTGAGCGGGGCGGCGCATGGGCACTGATGGCGTAAAAAAGCCCGGCGCAAAGGCCGGGCACAAGTGGAGACCTCGCAAGATTCCCGAGCTCAGCCGCCGCGCCGCCGGCGCAGCGCGCCCAGGCCCGCCACCACGGCCGACAGCAGCGCCAGCGCCGCGTGCCCCAGCGTGGGCACGGCCACCGCGCTGCCGGGGCCGCCCGCGCCCGTGACTGTCAGCGTGAACACGGCGCTGGCGGTGCCGTCCTTGTCGGTGGCCGACAGCAGCAGCGGGTAGATGCCGGGCGCGGTGGGCGTGCCGGAGAGCTGGCCGGTGGCGGCATCGAATGCCACGCCCGGCGGCAGCGTGCCGAGCAGCGCGTAGGGCTGCAGCGCATCGCCGTCGGTGGCCGTCACGTATTGCGCCAGGGGGTGGCTGAAGGGCTGGCCCGCTGGCCCGCTGGCACTGCCCGGCGCCACGGTGGGCGGGGTGGCCGCGCCGGGTCCGCCGCCTGGCCCATCGCCCTGCATCTGCACCACCACGCAGCGCGAGAACTCCGAGCTGGCCGCATAGCCGTCCTGGCCGATGACGGTGGCCGTCAGCGCCACGTGGGTGTAGCCGGCGGGCAGGGCGGCAAAGGCCAGCGTGCCGGCCCAGCCGCCGCTGGGATAGGTTTGCACATCGGCGGCGCCCAGGAAGACCTGACCCTCGCCATAGCCGCTGGCGTCGCAGGCGGTGTTGGCGAAGGCTTCCACGCGGTAGGTGCTGCTGGGCCGCAGGCTGTCCATCAGCGTGGTGTTCACCTGCGTGCCGGCGGCGCTGCCGGTGGCGCTGGCGATCATGGGCATGTGCACGGCCCAGATGGGTGGGGGCTGCGCGGGGTCGGCCCCCATGGCGGGGGGGGTGGCAGGATCGATTAGCTCCAGCCCCAAGGCGCCGTTGCTGTGGATGCGGTTGCCCAGCCATCGGTTGCTTTCCGGCGCGTCCACGGCGAGCTCGTCGCGCTGCACGCGGATGCCGTTGCCGCCCCAGTGGGCGATGGTGTTGCCCTGGCCCGCGCTGGCGCCGCCCACGCGGGTGCGCAAGGGGAAGGCGCCGTTCGCGTTCTGGGTGTGGCGGATGAGTACGCCGTGGCCGCTGCCGCCGATGGGCGAGGTGCCGTCGACGCCCACGCCGATCAGATTGGAGACGATGGCGTTCCCGTGGCTTTCGTTCGCTATCTCGATGCCCGTCTCCCGCGCGCCGATCACGTTGCCCTGGATGGTGATGCCGCTGGTGCCAATCACCCTGATGGCGATGGGCGCGCCGCCGCGCGGCTGGTTGCCGCTGTGGTCGGTGCCGATGAGGTTGTCGGTGATGTGGGTGTCCACCACCTGGTCTTCGAGGTAAAAGCTCTGGCCATCGGCGCGGGCCACGACCAGGTTGCGCCCGGCGGGCGTGCCGTCGCCCACGAGCGTGGCCTGGGCATAGAGCATGACGGAGATGCCCCGCCGGTTGGCCAGCAGGCCCGTCGCGTCGTCGGCCGACCCGCTGCCGTCGGTGCCGATGAAGTTGCCCAGTACCCGCACCATGTTCAGGTTGTAGATCTGCTGGGCGTTCACCATCACGCCCGCGCCGCCGAAGCGCGTGACGGCCACGCCGCGCAGCACCGAATCGGAGGCGCCGTTCAAGAAGAGGATGCCGTTCGCCCCCGCTCCGGCGTTCGCGCCGTCGATGCGCACGGTAATGACCGCGTTGGTGCCCGTGGCCGCGCTGTTGGGCGTGCCGCCGTTGGTATAGCCGTCGATGGTGGCCGGGTAGGTGATCGGCGGCAGCGGCGTGGCGAGGCTGATGGTGGTGGGCACGCCGCCGAAGTTGAAGGCGATGGTGTCCGCGCTGATGTGGGCGTTGGCCTGCTCGATGGCCGCGCGCAGCGTGCAGGTGCCGCCGGCTGTGGCGCACAGGCCGTCGCCCGGGTTCGCGTCGGCGGCGTCGCCCGCGTCGTTGACGGTGTAGGTGGCCGCCTGCGCGGCGCTGGCGCACAGCAGGGCGGGTAGCAGTATTTTTTTGATCATTTTGGCCTCTAGCGCCCGCACATCAAGCGCGAGCAGCTCTCTTTTTAAGAGCGCCCAGGCTCGCCAGCAGGGCCGCGAGCAGCGCCAGTGCCGCGTGGCCCAGTGTCGGAATGGCGCTGGGGTTGCCCGCGGGGCCGCCCGGCACTTGCGCGCAGGCCGAAAACTCCGAGGTTTCCTGGTTGTTGCCGCCGCCGCCGCTGAAATAGCGCGTCGCGGTCATGCTCAGGTAGGTGCCTGCGGGCTGGGGCGGCAGATTGATGCTGCCGTTCACCTGGCCGCTGCCGTCGGTGCCCGTTTGCAGCGAACCGAGGAAGACGCGCCCTTGCGGCGTGCCGCAACTGGTATTGCCAAACACCTCGAAGCGCTGCGTGGTGTTTGCCACGCTGCTGAAGCTGAAATTCACCACCGTGCTGGTGGCGCCGGTGATGGCGGGTGCGGGCTGGCCGCTGTTCACCGTGGCCGGGTCGCTGCCGGCGGTGTCCACCAGCGCGATGCCCCGGCCCGCGTTGCCGTGGATGCTGTTGTTCGTGAAGCTGTGGTAGCGCAGGGCGGGAGCGGGCGCGGAGCTGTGCTCCACGCGGATGCCGTTGCCCCCCCAATGGCCGACGGTGTTGCCCTCGCCGGGGTCGGTGCCGCCGATGTGGATGAACCACGGGCTGAGGGGCAGTCCGCCGTCGGTGATGTACACGCCGTTGCCGCTGCCCGCCACGCTGGCCGTGCCGTCGGCGCCCACGCCGATGGCGTTGCCCTGCAGCGTTGCATTGCGGGCGCCGCCATGGAGGATCACCCCCGTATCGGCGGCGCCGATCACGTTGCCGCGCACCATGCTGCCGGCGCCTTGGGGGCTGGCCACGGCAATGCCCGTATGGGTGCTGACGCGTGCCGTGCCCGCGCGGTTCGTGCCGATGTAGTTGCCCTGCACCAGCGTGCCTGGAGAGGCGCCCAGCGAAACGGCCCGCCCGCTGCTGCTGGCCACGATGAGGTTGCGGTCGGCCGGGTTGGCGCCACCCACCGTGGTGTTGCTGGCGCTGTTGTCGATATAGATGCCCGAGAACAGGTTGACCAGCGCGCCGGTCTGGTCGCCGCCCGTGCCGCTGCCATTGGTGCCGATGAAGTTGCCCGCGATGGCCACGCCCACCAAGCCGTTCGCGGAGCCTTGCCCGTCCAGCACGACGCCGTGGCCCCCGAAACCGGTGATGGCGAGCCCGCGCAGCACCGAGCCGGATGCGCCCGGCACGAACCGCAGGCCGTGCGTGCCCGCGCCCGCGTTGGCACCGTCGATGCGGGTGCTGATGTAGGCGTCATTGCCCACGGGCAAGGTGTTTGGGATGCCTGCGCCGAGGGCGTAGCCGTCGATGGTGGTCACGCCGGCGATGGCGGGCAGCGGGCTTTGGGGCTCGATGGTGACGGAGCCGCTCGAGAAGTTGAAATTGATGGTGTCGGCCGATGCGGGATTGTTGTTGGCCGCCTCGATGGCGGCGCGCAGCGTGCAGGGGGTGATCCCGCCGTTGCAGGGCACGGAGACGCTCAAGGGGGCGTCGCCTGTGTCGTTCACCGTGAACGTGGCGGCCGATGCAGCAGCGGGTAGGAGCAGGGCGGCCGCCAGGGCCGGCGCGGTGTAAGCGGGTGTGAACAGCATCGCGGCGATTCTTCAAAAGAACCGCCCGGCCGTCTGCGCACGGCGCGACAAAAGCGCCATGCACCAGGCGACATGCCCCAGTCCGACAGGCTCCTAGCGCAGATCGGACGGCGCCAGCCCGAAGCGCCGGCGGAAGGCCCGGTTGAAAGTGGAGATGTCGGCGAAGCCACAGTCGAGCGCGATGTCGAGCACGCGGCGCTGGCGTTGCGCGGGGGCCTGCAGCAGCGCGCGGGCGCGGTCCAGGCGTGCCTCGCGCAGCGCGTCGGAAAAGCAGGTGCCCTCTTGCGCGAACAGGCGCTGCACCTGGCGCGGCGTGAGGTGGTGGCGCCGCGCCACCTCTTCCAGCGAAAGGCTGGCTTGCCCCAGCCGCGCCTGCATGTCGTGGCGGATCAGCGCCAGACGCGGGGTGGCCTGTGCCGCACGCCCTGGCGGCAGGTGGGCTTGAAGGGCCGGGGCGATGGCGCCCGCCAGCAGCTCGCGCAGGTGGGCCACGGCCAGATCCTGCTGCGGCGGCGCCAGCGGTGCGCTTTCGGCCAGCAGCTGGGCGTAGGCCAGGGCCAGCGCGCCGCTGGGCGCACCGGGCTGCAGCACGAGCAGCGGAGCCTCTTCCAGGCGCGGCACCAGGGGCGCGATGCTGGCGTGCGGCATCAGCACGCAGGCCGTGGGGCCGCCACAGGGCGTGATGACCTCGTACTCGCGCGCCTTTGACACCACGACCATGCTGTTCGCAGGCAAGTGCTGCTCACCGTGCGGGGTCCGCAGCACCATGGGGGCGCGGCTGGTGGCCAGAAAAATGTCGTCGCAGCCGTCCTGCATCAGCGCGCGCGAGCGCGCTTGGTGGGCGGGCGTGCACAGCGTCCTTGCATGGACCACGTCCTGGCCCAAGGTCGTCACGCTGGTGGAAAACTCGAAAGAGCCCTGGGCATTGGCATGGCTCCAGAGATCGACGCGCATCAGCTCGCGCCCATACAGTTCGCGCAACGCGGCGGCCTTGTCAGGCCCGGCGAAGTCGCTGGAGGCCAGGCGGATGGACGATGGCGGCGTGGGATGGCTGGCGGGCATGGCGGGGCGATGGACGTTTCGCGCCTTTGTACATCAGGCACGGGCAACCCGGCAATCCATCGCGTCGCATGGTAGATACAGGCAGGAGGCAAGCGCCGCTTGCGCCCGCTACCCGCTCCTTCCATTTGTGCCAAAGCGGCCGCTGCCGGCAGTTCTGGTGCGCCTTGCGTGCCTTTGCCGCAGCGCGCCCGCACCCACCACCATGGCCGACGGCCGCGCCAGCCCAGCGCGGGGGATGGCCGCAGGGCCGCGCACGGGCCCGCCACCCGACCCGGCCGCCACCACCACCACGCACAGCGAGGGTTCCGAAGTGCCGAACCCCGCCCCAAGTCCAACGAGGCTGTCATCGTCAACACCGTGCCCGCGGGCAGATGGGTTAGCGTGAGGCTGCCGCTGTACTGACCGCCGTTGCCCGGGTACGTGCGACCCACGCCCCTGCCGTCGGCGTGGCATTCGGTGTTGCCAAAGATGAGCGGGGCGGCGCACGGGCACTGAGCCCGGTGCGACTGGTTGCCAGGGCTGTCTCCGCCCAGGCGGCTTACCCCGTGCGCAGCGCCTGAGTGAGGAACTCCAGGCAATCCTGCACCAGCGGGGGCCGCGCCCCCATGGGGGCGTGCGCCATGAGCGCCACCCGGCGCGAGATCACCGGTGCGTGCAGCGGGCTCACCCGTACGGCGGCCGCGTCCAGGTTGTGGGTGTACAGCCGGGAAATCACCCCCACCGCCAGCCCGCAGCGCACCAGGCTGTAGAGAGATTCGCTGTAGAGCAACCGGTCTGCCGCTGCCAGGTCCACCCCGTGCTGGCGCAAGGTGGCCACTGCGAGGTCGTAGGTGCTGCCCCTCGCGAACAGGGCCAGGCGTTCGCCGGCCAGGTCTTGCCATGCCAGCCGCTTGCGCCGGGCCAGCCGGTGGCGGATGGGCAGTACCGCCACCAGGTCGTCGTGGGCCACGGGGAAGGTCTCGATATGGGGCGGAAGATCGAGCGCGACGCCCAAGGCCAGGTCCACCTCGCCGCGCTGCAGCGCGGCCACCAGATCGTCGTTGAGGGGGTCCTGCAGGCGCAGGTCCACGTCCGGGTGCTGCGCCAGCCATTGCCGCAGCGGCTCGGCCAGCAGGTGCATGGCCGAGGGCAGCGCGGCCACGCGCAGGGTGCGCTTGCCATCGTCTAGCGTGCGGTACAGCCCATCCACTCCCTGCTCGTAGCCATTGATGAGCCGTTCCACCTGCGGCAGCAGCAGGGCGCCCTGGGGCGTGAGGCGCACGTGGTGCGTGCTGCGCTCCAGCACGGGCGCGCCCAGCACGGCCTCCAGCTCGCGGATGGAGGCGGACAGCGCGGGCTGCGTGAGCGACAGGGCCTCAGCCGCCTGCCGAAAACTCAGGGCCCGGGCCACGGCCTGAAAGCTGCGCAACTGGCGCAGCGTGGGCGTGCGGTGCGCGGGTGGGCGCTCGGCCGCGGGCCGTGTGGCGGGGTGTTTGCTCATAAGTTGCTTTTATTGCAACATCAAATTAAATCACTTCCGCTATCACACCGCGCTGCATAGCATGCGGCCATGCCCACCTTTGCCGCACCCGCAGATCCGCTGTACGCCTTTCTCCACGCCCTGCCCAAGGTGGAGCTGCACTGTCACCTGCTCGGCACCGTTCGGCGCGATACGTTTACCAGCCTCGTTCGCCGGGCGGGCGCCCACATCGGCGATGCCGAGATCGAGGCCTTCTACACCCGGGGCGAAAAACCCGTGGGCGTGCTGCGGGTGCTGCGCGCGCTGGATGCCGAACTGATCCGCAGCCCGGATGACCTGCACCGCCTGACCTACGAATACCTGCAGGATGCCGCCGCGCACCACGTGCGCTATGCCGAGTTCTTCTGGAACCCCACGGGTACCGCACGGCAATCGGGGCTGGCCTATCCGCAGGCGCTGGAAGGCATCGTGCGCGCCATTGCAGATGCCGAGGCTGACTTCGGCATCACGGGCCGCCTGGTTGCCGCCATCGACCGCGAGGCCCCGCCCGAGGCCGCCACCGAAATGGTCGAATGGGTGCTGGCCCACCGGCGCGACGAGGTGATTGGCATCGGCATCGACTACCGCGAGGTGGATCACCCGCCTGAATGGTTCGCCCCGGCCTATGCGCTGGCGCGCCGGGGCGGGCTCAGGACCACGGCCCATGCGGGCGAGTTCGGCATGCCCTGGAACAACGTGCGCACGGCCCTCGACGTGCTGCAGGTGGACCGCATCGACCACGGCTACACGGTGCTCGACAACCCGGCCCTGGTGCGCGAATGCGCTGACCGGGGCATCGTCTTCACCGTGGTCCCCACCAATTCGTATTACCTGCGCACCCTGGCCCCCGAACGCTGGGCGCTGGACCACCCCATCCGCCACATGCCGGCGGCGGGCCTGCGCATTCACCCCAACACCGATGACCCCACGCTGCACCACGTGAACCCCACCCAGGCCTGGGCCATGATGGTGCGCGACTTCGGCTTTGGTGCCGGGGACCTGCGCGGTTTCCTGGCCAATGGACTGGATGCCGCCTGGATTGACGATGGCACGCGGCGTGCATGGTCCACGCAGTGGCTGGCAGCGTTTGACAAGCAACTGGCGCAGACAAACCTGTTCTCTGCCGTCCCCCCCTGAAGGAGTCCTTGCATGTTTCCCTCCCGGTTCTTCCCTGTACCGTCCTTCTTGCCACGGCGCCTGGCGTGGCCCCTGGTGGCTGCGCTGCTCGGCGCAGGCGCCAGCATGGCTGCGCACGCGCAGGCCGCCTGGCCCGCCGCCAAGCCCATCACGCTCATCGTTCCCTTCAGTGCCGGGGGCAATGTGGATGTGACGGGGCGGCTCATCGCGCAAAGGCTCGGAGAACGCCTGAAACAGAGCGTGGTGGTGGACAACGTGGCAGGCGCTGGCGGCGTCATCGGCATGGAAAAGGCCGCCAGGGCGGCGCCAGATGGCTACACGCTGGTCCTGGGTGCTGACAGCCCGGCGGCCATTGCACGACTGGTGAACCCTGCGGCCGTGCGCTACGACACCCTCAAGGACCTGGCTCCGGTGGGTTTGGTGACCACCGCCCCCATGCTGATCGTGGCGCGCCCCGGGCTGCCGGCGAACAACCTGGCCGATGTGTTGCGTCTGGCGCGTGAAAAGCCCGGACAGCTGAGCTACGCCACCTCGGGCGTGGGCACGGTGCTGCACCTGGCCATGGAGCGCGTCAAGGAACAGAGCAAGACCTTCATGGTGCATGTGCCGTACCGGGGTGGCGCACAGATCGTGACCGATGTGATCGGCAACCAGGTGGACCTCGCCGTGCTCATCAGCGTGACGGCGGCGCCGCACATCCACAGCAAGAAGCTCAAGGCCATCGCCCTGACGGACGACCAGCGCCTGCCCTCTCTGCCCGACGTGCCGACGGTGGCCGAGACCGCGGGCTTCAAAGGGTTTGACATGGTCTCGTGGACGGGCCTGTTTGCCCCCGCGCAGACGCCCCCCGCCGTGGTGGAACGCCTGAACCGCGAGCTGGGCGAAGTGCTGCGCATGGACGATGTGCGCGCGAAGCTGGCCGATGGTGGCGCCGTGGCGGGCAAGGGAAGCGCCGCCGAGTTTGCGCGGTTTGTGCAGACCGAAAGCGCCCGGTATGCCGCGATCGTGAAGGCGGCGAACATCAAGGAATGACCCGCCGGCGGGGTGGTGCCTGTTGTGTTGTGCAGCGCGGCATCCACCCTCCGTTCTTGATGCAGGTCAATGGGCTGCGGGGTGTAGGGTCCGTGGGGGACTTGCGCCAGACAAAAAAGGTGGGGGCTGTGCCATGCTGATGGCATGAACGCTGCCGCATCTGCCTCGCACCATTCCGCTGTGGTTCGTCTGGGCCTGCTCGCCCAGCCTACGCGATTCCTGTTCTTTACCGGCAAGGGCGGGGTGGGCAAGACCTCGTTGTCCACAGCGGCGGCCATTGCCCTGGCAGATGCGGGCCGCCAGGTGCTGCTGGTCAGCACCGATGCGGCCTCCAACCTGGATGAAATGCTGGGCGTGCCGCTGTCCAACCAGCCAGTGGCCGTGCCCGGGGTGCCGGGGCTGCACATGCTCAACATCGACCCCGATACCGCCGCCGAGGCCTACCGCCAGCGCGTGCTGGCGCAGCTGGAGGCCACCGCCAGCAGCCATGAACGCGCCGCGGTGCGCGAGCAACTCTCGGGCGCCTGCACCACCGAGATCGCTGCGTTCGACGAATTTGCCGCGCTGCTGGCCAGCGAGGGCAGTGACACCGGCCATGTGTTCGACCACGTGGTGTTCGACACGGCCCCCACCGGCCACACGCTGCGCCTGCTGAGCCTGCCCAAGGCCTGGACCGGGTTTCTGGCGGGCAACGACCGGGGGGCGTCGTGCCTGGGCCCGCACTCAGGCCTGAAGATGCAGGAGGCCCGTTTCAACGCCGCGCTGGCCGCACTGAGCGACCCGGCCCTGACCACCGTGGTGCTGGTCACCCGCCCCGACCCCCGACCCATGCAAGAGGCCGCGCGCACCGCGCTGGAGCTGCGCGCCCTGGGCCTGGCCAACCAGCGCCTGGCCATCAACGGCGTGTTCCACGCCAGCCAGCCGGGGCAGGACGCGGTGGCCGATGCCATCGAGGCCCTGGGCCGCCAGGCCCTGGACCAGATGCCCGATGCGCTGGCCCAGCTGCCGCGCGACGAGGTGCCGCTGCGTGCCTTCGATACCGTGGGTTTGCCTGCGCTGCGGGCGTTGCTGGGCGGTGGCGATGTGCTGCCGAGCGCGCCCGCCGCCGTTGCGGATGTGCCGTTGCAGGCTGAACCCCTCTCGTCCCTGACCGACGCGCTGGCCGCCAAGGGCCACGGTCTCATCATGGTGATGGGCAAGGGCGGCGTGGGCAAGACCACCATTGCCGCCGCGCTGGCGGTGGGTTTGGTGCAGCGCGGACACAGCGTGCACCTCACCACCACCGACCCGGCGGCCCACGTGCAAAGCCAGCTGGGCGGCAGCGTGCCGGGCCTGAAGGTGGGGCGCATCGACCCGCAGGCCGAAACCAAAGCCTACATCGACAAGATCATGGCCACGCGCGGCAAGGCGTTGGATGACGCAGGCCGCGCGCTGCTGCGGGAAGACCTGCAGTCGCCCTGCACCGAAGAGGTCGCCGTGTTCCACGCCTTCAGCCGGGTGGTGAACGAGGCGCGCAGCGCCTTTGTGGTGCTGGACACCGCGCCCACCGGCCACAGCCTGCTGCTGATGGACGCCACCGGCGCCTACCACCGGCAGATGACGCAGCAGTACGAAGGCAGTGCCAACTCCAAACACATCATCACGCCCCTGATGCGCCTGCAGGACGCCGACATGACCCATGTGGTCATCGTCACGCTGCCCGAGGTGACACCCGTGAGCCAGGCCGCTGCGCTGCAGGACGACTTGCGCCGTGCCCACATCGAGCCCTGGGCCTGGGTCATCAACAAAAGTGTGGCGGCCACCGGCACCGGCGACCCGTTGCTGCAGGCCCGCCTGGTGGGCGAGCAGCAACAGGCCGAGCGCATTGCCAACGGACTGGCGCAACGCACCTATGTGCTGCCTTGGCTGGCCACGCCGCCGGTGGGGGTGGAGGCTCTGGGGCGGCTGGTCGAAGCGCCCCAGCAATGATCAGTTGTACGCTATAAAAATTATAGCTATTGGCGCTTTGGAGATAAGCGCCAGAGGTCAAAAAAGACCAGAAATCAACGCGCCAGCTCTTCCCGCACAGCGGCCACCTGCCGGCGCGACACCGCCAGCAGTTCCGTGGAGCCCTGCAGCCGCACGGCCCAGCCTTCGCCCTCCTCGGGGTCGTAGTGCTTTTCCAGCGCGCGCACGGCGCGGCGGGCCACCAGCGCGTTGCGGTGGATGCGCAGGAAGCGCGGCGCGAACTTGGTCTCCAGCTCGCTCAGGGCGCCGTCCATGATGTAGCTGCGCGTGGCGGTGCGCACGGTCACGTACTTCTGCTCGGCCTTGAAGTACAGCACCTCGGCCAGGGGCAGGCGTTCGGTGCGGCCCCGGTCCTGGATGAGCAGGGTTTCGCCTTCGGGCACGCCGGTGGTGGGCGCGGACGCAGCGGGGCGCGTGCCACGCTGTACCTTGGCCAGTGCCTGCTGCAGGCGTTCGCGGCGCACGGGCTTGGTCAGGTAGTCGGTGGCATCCAGTTCGAACGCGCTCACGGCATGGTCCGCGTGGGCCGTCACGAACACCACGGCCGGGGGCTGGGGCAGGGTCTGCAGGGTGTGGGCCAGTGCCAGCCCATCCTGGCCGGGCATGTGGATGTCAAGCAGCACCAGGTCGAAGGCGCGTCCGCCCGTGGGCCCCAGCAGCGCCATGGTTTCGCCGGCGTTGGCGGCCTCGGCCACGGTCATGCGCTGGGCAGGCTGGGCCTGGGCGCAGTCGGACAGGAGGGTGCGCAAGCGGCTGCGGGCCAGGGCTTCGTCGTCAACGATCAGGATGTTCATGGTCGGTAGCGGGGCTGCTGTGGTTGAGGTCGTCTTCGCCGTCCACCATGCGGCGCTGGGATGTTTGCGCGCGGCCGCCATGGGGGCCCCTTCGGGCTTGCGCCGCGCCGCGCGCGCCCCGGGCGCGCGCCTTGGGGTCGGTGGCGGGCAGGGTGATGCGCACCTGGTACAGGCCGTCCTGCACGCCGGCGGTGAATTCGCCCTGCACATCATGCAGCAGCGCCAGCCGCGCGCGGACGTTGGCCAGGGCAATGCCGTGGCCCCGGGGCGCCGTGTCGTCGCCGTTGCCGTTCCTGCCTTCCTTGGGGGGCAGGGTGTTGGTGATGCGCACGACCACGCGGCTGCCGCGCAGCTCGGTCAGCACGCGCAGCCGCCCGCCGCGCGCGCTGGGCTCCACGCCGTGCTTGACGGCGTTCTCCACCAGCGGCTGCAGCAGCAGCGGCGGCAGGCGGGCGCTGTCGGTGCGGGGGTCCAGGTTCCACTGCACCTGCAGGCGGTTGCCAAAGCGCACCTCTTCGATGGCCAGGTAGCGGCGCGCCAGGGTGATCTCTTCGGCCAGCGTGACCGATTCCCCCTGTTCCACCAGCGCGTGGCGAAACAGGTCGCTCAGGTCTTCGAGCAGCGATTCGGCCTTGGCCGGTTCCGCGCGCACCAGCGCGATGGCGCTGTTGAGGGTGTTGAACAGGAAGTGCGGCCGGATGCGCGACTGCAGCTCGGTCAGCCGCGCCGTGGTGGCGGCGGGCGTGCGGCCCCGTGCGCGCAGCACCAGCGCCGCCACCAGCATGGCCGCCAGCAGCGCCCCTGTCGCGGCGCTGGCCAGCCAGGGCGGTGACGCAGGTTGCGCCACCAGCGCCAGCATGCCGCAGGCGTAGGCGCCCGCCAGCGCGCCCAGCAGCACGCCGGCCGCATACTGCTGCGCGGTGGAGAGGCGCTGCAGAACAGTCTTGAGGCTGCAGGCCGTGATGAGCCACAGCAGCGTGGCCGGCAATGCGCCGCCCGTCAGCAGCGCCATCGTGGCCAGCCATTCCACGGGGTTGCCCGCTCCGAACATGGCGCCCACGCCCACCACCAGCTCCACGAACAGCACGGCCCGCAGCACCACGCCCACCTGGCAGGCATCGAACACCAGCACCCGGCGCGCGGGCGCCAGGCCACCCCGCGCGGAGCCTCGCGGCAGGGCCGAATCGGGCGGCGGGGGCTGGGTCGATAAAATTTGCGTGTTTTGCATTGCGGCGCCCGGGTTGTCCGGGTGTCTGAACCTCCGGATTATTGCCCTCCTATGTCCAAAGCCCAAGCCACCAGCGCTGACTCTGCGCCGTCCCACAACCAGCTCGATACCAAGGCCCAGGCCTGGTCGGCGCTGTTTTCCGAGCCCATGAGCGACCTGGTCAAGCGCTACACCTCCAGCGTGTTCTTCGACAAGCGCCTGTGGCAGGCCGACATCGCGGGCAGCCTGGCGCATGCCGAGATGCTGGCGGCCCAGGGCGTGATCAGCCAGGAGGACCATGCCTCCATCCAGCGCGGCATGGCGCAGATCACCTCCGAGATCGAGTCCGGCGGCTTCGAATGGAAGCTGGACCTGGAGGACGTGCATCTGAACATCGAGGCGCGCCTGACGCAGCTGGTGGGCGATGCGGGCAAGCGCCTGCACACCGGCCGCAGCCGCAACGACCAGGTGGCCACCGACGTGCGCCTGTGGCTGCGCGGCGAGATCGACCTGATCGGCGACCTGCTCAAGGAATTGCAGGTGTCGCTGGTGGACGTGGCCGAGCAGAACGTCGAGGTGATCCTGCCCGGCTTCACCCACCTGCAGGTGGCCCAGCCCGTGAGCTTCGGCCACCACATGCTGGCCTATGTGGAGATGTTCAAGCGCGATGCCGAACGCATGGCCGATGTGCGCCGCCGCACCAACGTGCTGCCGCTGGGGGCCGCTGCGCTGGCCGGCACCACCTACCCGCTGGACCGCGAGCGCGTGGCCAGGACCCTGGGCATGGAGGGTGTGTGCCAGAACAGCCTGGACGCCGTGAGCGACCGTGACTTCGCCATCGAATTCACAGCCGCCGCCAGCCTGTGCATGGTGCACGTGAGCCGCCTGAGTGAAGAACTCATCATCTGGATGAGCCAGAACTTCGGCTTCATCAAGATCGCCGACCGCTTCACCACCGGCTCGTCGATCATGCCGCAGAAGAAGAACCCCGACGTGCCCGAGCTGGCGCGCGGCAAGACCGGCCGCGTGGTCGGCCACCTGATGGGCCTAATCACCCTGATGAAGGGCCAGCCGCTGGCCTACAACAAGGACAACCAGGAGGACAAGGAGCCGCTGTTCGACACCGTGGACACGCTCAAGGACACGCTGCGCATCTTCGCCGAGATGGTCGGCGGCCAGCTGAACCCCGCCACGGGCCAGAAGGAGGGCGGCATCACCGTCAACGCGCCCGCGATGGAGCAGGCCGCGCTCAAGGGCTACGCCACCGCCACCGACCTGGCCGACTACCTGGTCAAGAAGGGCCTGCCCTTCCGCGACGCGCACGAGACCGTGGCCCACGCCGTGAAGGCGGCCACCACGCACGCCTGCGACCTGTCGGAGCTGCCCCTGGCCGTGCTGCAGGGCTTTCACCCGCAGATCGACAAGGACGTGTACGAGTGCCTGAGCCTGCGCGGCTCGCTCAATGCGCGCAACACCTTGGGCGGCACCGCGCCCGCGCAGGTGCGCAGCCAGCTGGAGCGCCACCGCGCGCGCCTGGGAAAATGAGACAACCCCCGGGGCGCTGCGCGCCTTTGCCCGTCTCTCGAATCGCCGCGCAGTTCGGGAAGGGGCACGCCGCCAGCGCACGCCAGCGCAGCGCCGCAGCCACGGCGGGGCGGCCCCTGGTGCGCCGGGGCCGCTGGCCTGAACCGTGCTAGGTGTGCGGATGCGCACCCCAGCGACCACATTCGAACAAACCGGAGTTCTGCCATGACGACCACTTCCCGCCGCAGCCTGCTGTCCCGCCTTTTGCGCACCACCGCCCTGACGGGCGCCGCGCTGACCGTGGGGCTGGCCTTTGCCCAGGCACCCAAGCCCATCCGCCTGCTGGTGGGTTTCCCGCCCGGCGGCGGCACCGATGCGATCGCGCGCACGCTCGCCGAGAAGCTCAAGGACGAGCTGGGCCAGCCCGTGGTGGTGGAAAACCGCCCCGGTGCGGGCGGCCAGATCGCCGCGCAGGCGCTCAAGGCCTCGGCGCCGGACGGCACCACGCTGTTCCTCACGCACGACCACACCATCTCCATCCTGCCGCAGGTGGTGAAGAACCCGGGCTTTGATCCGGTGCGCGACTTCGTGCCCGTGGGCGGCTTCGCCACCTTCGTGAACGCGTTCGCCGTCTCGGGCGGCACGCCGGCGAAGTCGTTTCCCGAGTACGTGGCCTGGGTGAAGGCCAGTGGCCACGGCAAGGGCGCGGTCGGCATTCCGGCACCCGCCTCCACGCCCGAGTTCCTGGTCAAGCTGCTGGGCCAGAAGTACCAGCTGGACCTGGTCTCGGCCCCCTACCGGGGCAGTGCGCCCATGATGGCCGACATGCTGGGCAACCAGATCAGCGCGGGCGTGGCCTCGGTGCAGGACTTCATGGAGAACCACAAGGCCGGCAAGGTGCGCGTGGTGGGCGTGCTGGGTACCAGGCGCCAGGCGGCCATGCCCGACGTGCCCACCTTCGACGAGATGGGCCTCAAGGGCTTCGAGGACCTGCCGTACTACGGCATCTACGCACCCACCGGCACGCCGCAGAAGTTCATCACCGACTTCTCGGCCGCGCTGGCCAAGGTCGTGGCCATGCCCGACGTGCGTGACCACCTCACCGCCATGGGGCTCACCGTGGGCCACATGTCGCCCCAGCAGCTGGCCGCCCGCCAGGCTTCCTACACCGACGCCTGGACCCGCATCATCAAGACGAGCGGGTTCGTGGCCCAGTAGTGGGGGTTCCGAAGGGCCGTGGCGCCAGCGCGGCTGGGCAATGAAATAGCCGCCAGCGCTTGTCAATCAAGCGCTGGCGGCTATTGTTTTTGTAGCAATGGAATGGAGCGCCCGGCGGTGCCCCCTGCGGCTTGTCCGGCTACAGCATGGCCTCGCGCTGCTGCTCGGCGCGCGACGCGCCGATGGCGGTTTCCACCTTCTTGACCTCTTCGGGCGGCGGCAGCACGGCGGGCATGCCCAGCGCCTCAATGGCCAGTTCGCGGCACCAGCCCTTGGTGTGGTAGAGGTGGTGGTCCTCGTCCTTTTCCACGGCCTTGTGGGCCGCTTTCAGCGTCTGGCCCACGTCCCCCGTGGCCACCTCGGCCACCTTGCCCAGCAGTTCCCAGTTGGCGTGGTCCTTGGTCTCGGCGTGCACCACGCATTCGCAGGCCACCAGCTGGGCGGCGGCGGGGTCGCCCGCCTGTTTCGCCAGCAGCATGGCCTTGACCAGGGATTCGCCGATGTGCTTGACCACCGCCCGGCTGGGTGACTGCGCGGCCGGGTCCAGGCCCAGGGCGTCGCACAGGCTGCGCACCACCTCCTGGTGGGTCAGGGTTTCTTCCAGATAGGTCTGCCATTCCTTCTTGAGATCCGGGTTCACGGCGCAGGTGAGCGCGGTGCGGTACACCTGCTCGCCGCCGAGTTCGGTCTCCATCATCTGGAGCACGAGATCATCAAGCTGGTGGCTGTCATAGTGGGCTTTGGGCATGGTTTCTCCTTCGGTGGTTGGGTTGGCAATGGGGTGTGCGCAGGGGGTGTTCGTTCATGCGAGGGTGCGGACCCTGGGTTCGCGCTCCCATTGACGGGTCTGTGCGGCCGCCAGGAAGCCCTGCACGTCGGCCGGGTCCACCACGCCCGCATCGGGCTCGATGCCCCCGGCCTGCAGGATGGCCTGGGTGCCCTTGCAGGCCGCGATGGCCTTGAGGTGCCCGAACGCGTCGCGGAACCAGTCCACGGCGGCGGCCTCCTGGGCCAGCTGCGCGCCCATCTCGGGCGACAGCACCGAGGCCACGGCGTCGAACACCACCGAGGGCGTGCCTTGCAGCTGCCCGTCGGCGGGCAGCTGCGTGCCGTCCCTGAGCCGGGCACCGCCCACCTTGGGCGCCACGATCTTGACGGTGGCGCCGGCCTTCTCCGCCGCCTTGCGCAGGTTGGCCACCGTGTTGCCGTTGGAGCCGTCGGCCACCAGGATGCCGATGCAGCGGCCCTGCAGCGTGGGCTTCATGCGGTCGATGATGCGCAGCGCGGGAGAGGGCGGCAGGTCCTGCACCGGATCGGCCACCGACGGTGCGGGGGGCAGGGCCTGCAGGCCCAGCCCGTCGGCCACGCGCCGGGCCAGCTCGGGGTCCACGTGCTGCAGGTGGCCCACCACGGCCTCGCGCACATGCGGCGTGCCCACCTTGGACAATTCGAACACCAGCGCGGACGCCATGTGCGCCTGCTCCAGAGGGCTCTGGCTGCGAAAGAACATGCGCGCCTGGCTGTAGTGGTCGGCGAAGCTCTCGGCGCGGATGCGCCCCTTGGCGCCGTCGTCCCCTTGCGCGAAATGCCGCATTCCCAGCGCCTGCGAGGCGCGCGGCGTATCGGACTGCAGGCTGCTGGGCTCATAGTTCACGCGGCCCTTGGGCACCTGCATCTGCATGTGGCCGTCGCGCTGCATGTTGTGAAAGGGGCACTTGGGCGCATTGATGGGAATCTGCGCGAAGTTGGGCCCGCCCAGGCGCGACAGCTGCGTGTCCAGGTACGAGAACAGGCGGCCCTGCAGCAGCGGGTCGTTGCTGAAGTCGATGCCTGGCGGCACATTGGCGGGGCAATAGGCCACCTGCTCGGTCTCCGCGAAGAAGTTGTCGGGCCAGCGGTTGAGCACCATGCGGCCCACGGGCTGCAGCGGCACCAGTTCCTCGGGAACGAGCTTGGTGGGGTCCAGGTGGTCGAACGGAAAGCGCTCCGCATCCTCTTCGGTGAAGAGCTGCACGGACAGCTCCCATTCCGGGAAATCGCCCGCCTCGATGGCCTCGAACAGGTCGCGCCGGTGGAAGTCGTTGTCCGCCGCCTGCAGCTTCACGGCCTCGTCCCACACCGTGGACTGGATGCCCAGCTTGGGGCGCCAGTGGAATTTCACGAAGGTGCTGTCGCCCGCGGCGTTGATCAGGCGGAAGCTGTGCACGCCGAAGCCTTCCATCATGCGCAGGCTGCGCGGGATGGTGCGGTCGCTCATCGCCCACATGATCATGTGCAGCGACTCGGGCATCAGCGAGATGAAATCCCAGAAGGTGTCGTGCGCGCTGGCCGCCTGGGGAAACGCACGGTCGGGCTCCATCTTGACGGCGTGCACGAGGTCGGGAAACTTCATCGCGTCCTGGATGAAGAACACGGGGATGTTGTTGCCCACCAGGTCCCAGTTGCCCTCGGGGGTATAGAACTTGACGGCGAAGCCGCGCACATCGCGCGGCGTGTCCACCGAACCGGCGCCGCCCGCCACGGTGGAAAAGCGCGTGAACACGGGTGTCTGAACGCCCACCTCCGTGAGCACACGGGCGGTGGTGTACTGCTTGAGCGAATGGGTGAGCTCGAAGAAACCGTGGGCCGCCGAGCCGCGCGCGTGCACGATGCGCTCGGGAATGCGCTCGTGGTCGAAGTGGGTGATCTTCTCGCGCAGGATGAAATCCTCGAGCAGCGTGGGGCCGCGCGGCGACGAACGCAGGGAGTTCTGGTTGTCCGCCACGGGAATGCCCAGCTGCGTGGTGAGCACGGGGTGCTTGCCGCCAGCTTGCTGCTGCAACTCGCCCGCGTTGCCGCGGTAGGTGTCGGCCTGGGTGGAGGAGGGAGCAGCGGGCAGCGTCTTCTTTGCCGCGCCGCGGGTGGTGGGGGTTCGTGCCATGGGCGCTCCTGAACGGTGGGAAGGAAGGGAAACAAACCCCCATCTTTGAGGGCCACACGCCGCCGCGGGGTAGGACGCCACCGTATCGGGCCGTCGTCGGCGGGCGGTGATCCGGCCGGCTGGCCGGATACGTAAGCGCTTGCAACGCCGCGCCGGGTGCAGTGCCGTTTTGTTACGCTTGCCGGTTCCTTCGGAGGGGACAGCGTGAACGCAAAGAAATGGATGCTGGCCACCAGCCTGTCGCTGGCGGCCTGGGGGGCGCAGGCCCTGCAGATCACCAGCTTTTCGCCGCAGGGCGAAGTGGCCCGGGTGCGGCAGGTGGTGGCCAAGTTCGATGCCGCTGCCGTCAACTTTGGCGACCCCAAGGCGCCCGCGCCGCTGGCCCTGAGCTGCAGCGATGCCGGGGCCACCAAGGGCACGGGCCGCTGGACGGGAGAGCGCGAGTGGGTGTTCGACTTCGAGCGCGACCTGCCGCCGGGGGTGCGCTGCACCGCCACCGTCAGGGCAGGGTTCAAATCGGCCGCTGGCGCTGAATTGACGGGCGCGAAAAGCTATCAATTCAATAGCGGAGGGCCATTCGTGCAGACCATCCGCCCGAACCCCTACCAGGAGATCGACGAAGAGCAGTTCTTCGTGCTGCAGCTCAATGGCCCCGCCACCACCGCCAGCGTGCAGGGCAATGTGTGGTGCACGGCCGAAGGCGTGGGCGAGCGCATCCCGGTCCGGTTGATCGAGGGCGCGCAGCGGGCCGAGATCCTGAAGGCGCTGGGCCTGGAGAAAAGCGCCGCGCAGGAGCCCCTGCAGTACGCCGCGCTGGCCTGCAACCGGCGGTTCACGTCCGGTTCGCGCATGCAGGTCGTGTTCGGCAAGGGCGTCGCCACGCCCAGCGGGGTGGTCAACGCGGTGGAAAAACGCTTTGACTTCAAGGTGCGCGAGCCCTTCTCGGCCGAATTCAGCTGTGAGCGGGAGAACGCGCAGGCGGCCTGCCTGCCCATCCGTCCGCTGCAGCTGTCCTTCAATGCCCCCGTGCCGCGCAAGCTTGCCGCGGCCATCCGCCTCAAATCGGCCAAGGAGACGCTCCAGCCCCGGATGGAAGGCGCGGGCGACGGCCAGGCGGGCGATGCGCTGGTGAACAGCGTGCAGTTCGCCGCGCCCCTGGCCGAGAACACGGCGTTCACGCTGGAGCTGCCCAAGGACCTCAAGGACGCCTCGGGCCGTCCGCTGCGCAATGCCGACAGCTTTCCGCTGAAGGTGGCCACGGGCGGCATGCCGCCGCTGGCCAAGTTCGCGGCGGCGCCGTTCGGCATCGTGGAGCGTTTTGCCGAGGGGCCGCGCTCCGACAAGCCCCCCGCCCTGCTGCCGGTGACGCTGCGCAATGTCGAGGCGGCGCTGCGCGTGCAGGGGCTGCAGCCGGGCGCCGAGGCGCCGGCAGGCAAGGTGAGCACGCTCAAGCCCCGCACCGATGCGGACATCATCGCGTGGTTCCGCAAGGTGCAGCGCTATGACAACTACGTGGTGAACCGCAAGCAGGCGCGGCAGGACGTGAGCGGCCCGCTGCCCAAGGCGCTGGACGAGGACAAGGAGTACGTGCAGTCGCGCATGCTGTCGCTGCTGGCGGGCAAGGGCGGGGTGAAGACGCTGGACCTGCCCAGGCCTTCCGGCAACGACCCGCGCCCGTTCGAGGTGGTGGGCATTCCCCTCACGCCTGGGTTCCACGTGGTGGAGATCGCCTCGCAGAAGCTGGGCGCCTCGCTGCTCGACGAACGCCATGGCGATGCCCGCACGATGTATGTGCGCACCTCGGCCCTGGTCACCAACCTGGGCGTGCATTTCAAGCTGGGCCGCGAGAACGCACTGGCCTGGGTGACCACGCTCGACAAGGGCCAGCCGGTGCAGGGCGCCACGGTGCGTGTGTCCGACTGCAAGGGCAACGAGCTGGCGCAGGCCATCACCAACGACCAGGGGGTCGCGAACATCGAGGGCCTGTCGTCCGAACCGCCGCGCTGCGGCGATGCCTACCACGGCGGCGATGGCGGCCAGGCCTATTTCGTGAGTGCGCGCCACAAGGGCGACGACGGCGTGGAGGACATGGCCTTCACCTGGAGCGACTGGCAGCGCGGCATCGAGCCCTGGCGCTTCAACGTGCCCACGAACAGCGCCCCGCGCCCCAGCGAGCGGGCCCACACCATCTTCGACCGCACCCTGTTCCGGGCGGGCGAAACCGTGTCGATGAAGCACGTGCTGCGCTCTGAAACCCGCCAGGGGTTCGCGCTGCCCGCGCAGCGGCCCGAGACCCTGGTCATCACCCATGTGGGCAGCGGCCAGCAATTCACCCAGAGCCTCGCATGGCGCGCGACCGCCACCGGGGGGCTGAGCGCGCAGAGCAGCTTCGCCGTGCCGCCCGCCGCCAAGCTCGGCGTGTACCAGGTGGAGCTGCGCAGCGATTCCGACAATGAGCGCAGCTTCAGCTCGGGCGAGTTCCGCGTGGAGGAATTCCGCCTGCCGGTGCTCGAAGGGCGCATTGCGCCGGCCGACAAGAAGGCGCTGGTGCGCGTGCGCTCGGTGCCCACCGACGTGCAGGTCAATTACGTGGCGGGCGGCGGCGCGGCCCATCTGCCGGTGCGGGTGTCCGCCCTGGTGCGCGGCAAGAGCCTGCAGTACGCCGACTACGAGGCCTTCAGCTTCAACCCTCCGCGCAAGCGCGCGCAGGCCTCCAGCGCGGGTGGCGACGACGAGGAGCCCGCCGCCAGCCAGGACGCGCGCGTGATCGCCGACAAGCTGCCGCTCACGCTGAACAAGGACGGCGCGGGCAAGCTGACCATCGACAACGTGCCCCAGGCGCGCGAACCACAGGAATTGCTGATGGAGGCCACGTATGCCGACCCCAACGGCGAGGTGCAGACCCTGCGCGGCACGCACACGCTGTGGCCCGCCGGCGTGGTGGCGGGCGTGAAGACCGAGGGCTGGGTCTCGGCCCGCCAGAAGATCCGCTACCAGGCCCTGGCGCTGCAGCACGACGGCAAGCCCGCCGCCGACACCTCGCTGCAGGTGCAGGCCATCGCGCGCATCACGACCACCACGCGCAAGCGCATGGTGGGCGGCTTCTACAGCTATGACAACCAGACCGAAACGAAAGACCTGGGCACGCTGTGCAGCGGCAAGAGCGACGCGCGCGGCCTGCTGCTGTGCGAGTCCAGGCTGGACGAGCCCGGGGAGGTGGAACTGGTGGTCACGGCCACCGACCGCGACGGCAACACCAGCGTGGCCGCCTCGTCGGTGTGGGTCACGCGCCAGGGCGAGCTGTGGTTTGGCGGCGAGGACCACGACCGCATCGACCTGCTGCCCGAGAAGAAAAGCTACCAGCCGGGCGAGACCGCCAAGTTCCAGGTGCGCATGCCGTTCCGCTTTGCCACGGCACTGGTGGCGGTGGAGCGCGAGGGCGTCATCGACACCCAGGTGGTGCAGCTCAACGGCCAGGACCCGACGGTGAGCCTGAAGGTGCAGCCGGATTGGGGCCCGAACGTGTACGTGAGCGTGCTGGCCCTGCGCGGGCGCCTGCGCGAAGTGCCGTGGTACAGCTTCTTCACCTGGGGCTTCAAGGCGCCGCGCGAGTGGTGGACCTCGTTCTGGTACGAGGGCAAGGAGTACCAGGCGCCCACGGCGCTGGTGGACCTGTCCAAGCCCGCCTTCCGGCTGGGCCTGGCCGAGATCCGCGTGGGCACGCAGGCCCACCAGATCAGCGTGAAGGTGGCGGCCGACAAGGAAAGCTATGCCGTGCGCGGCAAGGCGCAGGTCACCATCACCGCCACGTTGCCGGGCGGCAAGCCCGCCGCCAATGCCGAGGTGGCCGTGGCCGCCGTGGACCAGGCGCTGCTGGAGCTGATGCCCAACACCAGCTGGAACCTGCTCGAAGCCATGCTCCAGCGCCGCAGCTGGGGCGTGGAGACCTCCACCGCGCAGATGGAGATCATCGGCCGGCGCCACTATGGCAAGAAGGCCGTGCCTGCCGGCGGCGGAGGGGGCAGGGCGCAGACGCGCGAGCTGCTCGACACGCTGCTGCTGTGGGAGCCGGCCCTGCAGCTGGACGCCAACGGCCAGGCCAAGGTGACGGTGCCGCTCAATGACGCGCTGACCACGTTCAAGATCGTGGCGGTGGCCGATGCGTCCACCGGCCTGTTCGGCACCGGCAGCACCAGCATCCGCGCCACGCAGGACTTGCAGATCATCAGCGGCCTGCCGCCCCTGGTGCGCGAGGACGACCAGTTCCGCGCGCAGATCACGCTGCGCAACACCACCAAGGCGGCGATGAAGGTCGAGGTGGCGCCACGCGCCACGCTGCTGGAGCTCAAGCCCCAGACCGTCGACATCCCCGCTGGCGAGTCGCGCGAGGTGGCCTGGAACGTCACCGCGCCGGCCCAGCTGGCGCAGACGCGCTCCGAGTCCATCCTGTGGGAGATCGAGGCCAAGGACACCGTCAGCGGCGCGCGCGATGCCCTCAAGGCACGCCAGCGCATCATCCCCGCCGTGCCGCTCACGGTGCAGCAGGCCACGCTCGTGCAGGTGGACGGCAGCTTCAGCCTGGACGTGAACCCGCCCGCCGATGCGCTGCCGGGCCGGGGCGGCCTCAAGATGTCGCTGCAGCCCAAGCTGGCCGAGGGCCTGCCCGGCGTGCGCGACTGGTGGGCCCGCTACCCGTTCGCCTGCCTGGAGCAAAAGACCAGCAAGGCCGTGGGCCTGCGTGACGGCGCGCTGTGGCAGACCGTGGTGGCGCAGTTGCCCACCTACCTGGACAGCGACGGCCTGGCCAACTACTTCCCGCCGCGCGACGGCGACGCCAACCGGGGCAGCGACACGCTCACGGCCTACGTGCTGGCGGCCACGCACGAGGCGGCCAGCCTCAACCCCGCGTTTGCCCTGCCCGACGAGGCCCGCGCGCCCATGGAGCGCGGCTTGATCGCGTTCGTGGAAGGCCGCATCCAGCGCAGCTTCTGGAGCCCGCGCAAGGACCTGGACATGCGCAAGGTGGCCGCGCTGGAGGCTCTCTCGCGCTACGGCAAGGCCCAGGGCCGGATGGTCGGCAGCATCACCATCGCGCCCAACCAGTGGCCCACGCACACGGTGATCGACTGGGTGAACGTGCTCAAACGCGTGGCCGACGTGCCCGAGCGCGACAAGCGCCTGGCCGAAGCCCTGCAGATCCTGCGCAGCCGCCTGTCGTTCCAGGGCACCAAGCTGATCTTCAGCACCGAGCAGGACGACTACTGGTGGTGGCTGATGCAGAACGGCGACGTGAACACCGCGCGCCTGATGCTCGCGGTGATGGACGACCCGGCCTGGAAGGACGACATGGGCCGCCTGGCCAACGGCTTCATCAGCCGCCAGCAGGCCGGCGCCTGGCACACCACCACGGCCAACCTGTGGGGCGGGCTGGCGCTGGAGAAGTTCAGCGCCAGGTTCGAGGCCACGCCGGTGTCGGGCACCACCAAGGCCGCCATGGGCACCCACAACGCGGCGGTGGACTGGAGCAAGGTCGAGCGCGTGAAGACCACCGACCTGACGGGCGCTGCGCACCAGGCCACCTGGTTCGGCGCGCCTGCGTCGCCGGGCAACCTGAAGAACAACGGCATGTTCCTGCCCTGGGGCAAAGCGGGTGGCAAGGAGCCACTGGCCGTCACGCACCAGGGCCCCGGCAAGCCCTGGCTCACGCTGCAGTCGGTGGCCGCCATCCAGCTGAAGGCGCCTTTTGCCGCCGGGTACTCCATCACCAAGACGGTGACGCCCGTGGAGCAGGCCAACAAGGCGCTGCCGCCCGGCCAGTACACGCGCGGCGACGTGCTGCGCGTGACCCTGGAGGTGAACGCCAGCGCCGACATGACCTGGGTGGCCATCACCGACCCGGTCCCGGGCGGCGCCACCATCCTGGGCAGCGGCCTGGGCCGCGACTCGGCCATCGCCACGCAGGGCGAGAAGGCGAAGAGCGGCGCGGGCTGGCCCGCGTTCGAGGAGCGCAGCTTCGAGGCCTTCCGCAGCTACTACGAGTACCTGCCCAAGGGCACGGTCAAGATGGAGTACACCGTGCGCCTGAACAACGTGGGCGATTTCGCGCTGCCCCCGAGCCGCGTGGAGGCCATGTACGCGCCCGAGATGTTCGGCGAGCTGCCCAACGCGCGGGTCAAGGTGGAGGCGGCCAGGTAGCCGCGGCGCCGTGCCACGCCCCGTCATGAGCCGTCCCCGGAGCCGCGCGCCATGAGCCTCAGTGTCTTCGTGGAACTGCGGTTCTGGCTGCTGGTGGCGTTTTCCCTGGTGCTGCCCGCGGGCATCTATGGGCTGCTGCTGGCCACGCGCTCGATCTCGCGCATGGCGGTGCTGGGTTTTGGCGTGGCGCTGGTGCTGATCGCGGGCGTGGACGTGTACCTGCTGCAATCGCTCGCGGCCCTGGCCAAAGGCACGCCGTCGCTGGCGGACGACGCGGTGTTCATCTCCGAGCTGTCGATTGCCCTGTATATCCTGCCGGTGGTGTTCGGCGGCATCGGGGTCAACCTGATCTCGCACGTGCTGCTGCGCCACCTGACCGAGGCCGAAACGCGGTTCGACCGGGAGCATCGGGATGACTGACCGTGGCCGGCCCGTGGTGCCCGGGCGGGCGCGCAGGCCGTACAAGGGGTGGGCCGTGGCGGCCCTGTCCGCCTTCCTGGCGGCGCCCGCGGCGGCCATCGCGACTTTCGAGGAGGTGCGCGCGGACTTCAGACCGTCCGACACCGTGCTCCTCTCGCGCGAGGGCGAGGTGCTGCAGCGCCTGCGCACCGACACCACCGTGCGCCGTGGCCAGTGGGTGGCGCTGGCCGACATTTCACCCGCGCTGCGCACGGCCCTGGTGCTCAGCGAGGACAAGCGTTTCTTCGAGCACAGCGGGGTGGACTGGCAAGCCGCCTCGGCCGCCGCCTGGGGCAACCTGTGGAACCAGCGCACGCGCGGGGCCAGCACCATCACCATGCAGCTGGCGGGCCTGCTCGATGGGGACTGGCGCCAGGGGCCGGGCGGGCGCTCGGTGGCGCAAAAGCTCGGCCAGACGGTGGCCGCGCAGGTGCTGGACCGGCGCTGGCGCAAGGACCAGATCCTGGAGGCCTACCTCAACCTCGTACCCTTTCGCAGCGAACTGGTGGGCATCGACGCCCTGAGCCGCACGCTGTTCGGCAAGGCCGCCCATGGCCTGGACGAGCGCGAGGCGGCCGTGGCGGCCGCGCTGGTGCGCGCGCCCAACGCGCGCCCCGGCCTGGTGGCGCAGCGGGCCTGCGGGGTGCTGCGCGACATGCGGGCGCAGCAGCCACCGGCGCGGCCGCCATCCCTGGCCTCCGGCCGTCCGGCACAGCACCTGCCCCCCGTGGACTGCGATGCCCTGGACCTGTTCGCCACGGCGGCGCTGCAGCGCCGCGCGTTCGATGCGAGCGAGGGCGTGGCCCCCCACTTCGCGCGGCACTTGCTGCGCCAGCGCTTCAAGGAAGGGGGCGTGGTGCCCGAGCGCGTGCAGAGCACGCTGCGCGCGCCGCTGCAGCGCTTTGCCGTGCAGACCCTGCAGCAGCACCTGCGGGAGCTGCGCGGGCGCAACGTGGAGGACGGCGCGGTGCTGGTGCTGGACAACGCCACGGGCGCGGTGCTGGCCTGGGTGGGCTCGTCGGGGCCGCTGAGCCAGGCCGGCGAGGTGGACGGCGTGCTGGCGCCGCGCCAGCCGGGCTCCACGCTCAAGCCGTTCCTGTATGCGCAGGCCATCGCCGAGCGGCGTCTCACGGCGGCCTCGCTGGTGGACGATTCGCCCGCGCACATCGCCACCGCGGGCGGCCTGTACATCCCGCAGAATTACGACCGCCAGTTCAAGGGCTGGGTGTCGGTGCGCACCGCGCTGGCGGCGTCGCTGAACGTGCCGGCGGTGCGCACGCTGGTCATGGTCACGCCGGACGCGTTCCATCGCCAGCTCTCCGCGGCGGGCATGCCGCTGCGCGAAAACGGGGACTACTTTGGCTACAGCCTCGCGCTGGGCAGCCCCGAGGTGCCGCTGCTGCACCTGTCCAACGCGTTTCGCACCCTCGCCAACGGCGGGCGCCTGAGCCCGGTGGCATGGGCGCAGGCGCCCCCTGGCAAGGCCCCGGCCTTCGTCCCCGCGCTCGATCCGCGCGCGGCCTTCATCGTGGGCGACATCCTGTCCGACGGCAATGCGCGGGCGCGCACCTTCGGCACCGACAGCGTGCTGGCCACGCGCTTCTGGACCGCCGTGAAGACCGGCACCAGCAAGGACATGCGCGACAACTGGGCCGTGGGCTGGTCCGCGCGCTACACCGTGGGGGTATGGGTGGGCAATGCCAGCGGCGCGGCCATGCACGACGTGAGCGGCACCAGCGGCGCCGCGCCCATCTGGGCCGCGGTCATGGGCTTCCTGCACGCGCGCGAACCCAGCCGCGCCCCCAAGGCGCCCCCAGGCCTTGCCCGGGCCGCCGTGCAATTCGGGCCCGCCGCGCCACAGCCCGGTGGCGCGGGCGACGCCCGCCAGCCCCTGGAGGCGGCGCGGCAGGAGTGGTTCCTGGAGGGCACCCAGCAGTCCCTGTTTGCTATTGATTCAGGAGCTAACGGGCAAGACGAACCCAGCGCCAGCGCCAAAAGAACCCCCCATCCCCCGGGGCGGGAGGCCGGGGCGGCCGCGCCGGGCCTTGGCGCGCGCATCACGGCGCCGGCCCCCGGCACCATCATCGCGCTGGACCCGGATATCCCTCCCGCGCGCCAGCGCCTGCAGTTCACCGCCACGGGAAGCGGGTGGCTGTGGCGCATGGACGGCAGGCCGCTCGGGCGCGGCGCGCGCGTGGCCTGGATGCCCTGGCCGGGGCGGCACGTGGTGCAGCTCACCGATGCCCAGGGCCAGGTGCTGGACGAGGTCCGCATCGAGGTGCGCGGCGCGGGTGCCGTGGCGCCCGCACCCAGGGCCACTGCGCATTGACGCCACGAAATCCGAGGGATACGGTGTGACTTGCCGCCCGGCACGCCACAGGTAGACGCCTAGAATGGTTACAAGATATTTCTATGCCCTTTCTGCGCCAGTTCTTTTCCCACCGCCTGATCTGGCTGGCCCTGTTGGTCTCGCTGGGCATTGGCGCACTCTTCGCACGCACGATCTGGACCATTCGCGCTGACGAGTGGAACTACGCCGCCCAGACCAACGCCAATCTCGCGCGCACGCTGGAGCAGGGGCTGAGCTGGGCGCTCGACACGTTCGACAAATCGCTGGAAGGCGTGGCGCGCGAGGTGGGCAGGCCCGAGGTGTGGGCCCTGCCGCCCGACCTGCGCGCCCGGGTGGTGTTCGACAACTCCCTGCGCGCGCGTGGCGCGGGCGATGTGCTGGTGCTCGACACCCTGGGCAACGTGGTGCTCGATTCGGGCCCGCTGCCGCCGCGCCGGGTCAACTTCGCGGACCGCGACTATTTCACGGCGTTCCAGTCGGGCGGGCACCAGGGCCTGTTCGTGGGCAAGCCCGTGCCCTCGCGCGTGACCGGGCTCAACATCCTGCCGGTCTCGCGCGCCTACTACCGCCCGGACGGCAGCTTCGCCGGGGTGGTGGTGGGCGCCATCAGCCTGAGCTATTTCAATGAGCTGTTCGGTTCGCTCGACATGGGCCCCCACAGCGGCGTGAACCTGTTTCGCAGCGACGGCGTCGTGATCACCCGGTTTCCCTATGGCGACGCCGACGTGGGCCGCAGCCTGGCGGGCACCCCCAACCTGATCCGCTTCCAGAAGGAGGGCACGGGCACCTTCATCGGCACGTCCACCATCGACGGCATGGAGCGCCTGTATTCGTTCCGTCCCGTGGGGCGCTATCCGCTGATCCTCAACGTGGCGCAGTCCACCGACACCGTCCTGGCCAAGTGGTACCGCAGCGCCTGGGTGCTGGGCGGGTTCGCGCTGCTGCTGATGGTCAGCTGCGTGGGGCTGGCCACGCTGTTCGTGCGCGAGCTCACGCTGCGCCAGCAGGTCTCCGCGCGGCTGCGCGAGGCCGAACGCAACACGCGCACCATTCTCGACAACATGCCCTCGATGATCGGCTACTGGGATGCCGGGCTGCGCAACCGGTTCGCCAACCAGGTCTATTTCGAGTGGTTCGGCGTGCGGCCCGAGCGCATGCCCGGCATGCACCTGAGCGACCTGCTCGGGCCGGAGCTGTTCGCGCAGAACAAGCCGTTCCTGGACAGGGCGCTGCTGGGCGAGCCGCAACTGTTCGAGCGCACCTTCGCGGATGTGCATGGCGTTGCGCGCCACACCATGGCCTCCTACCTGCCCGACACCGAGGGCGGCAAGGTGCGTGGCATCTTCGTGCAGGTGACGGACATCTCGGAACGCAAGCGCATGGAGGACGAACTGTTTGACGAGAAGGAGCGCGTGCGCCTCACGCTGCAGTCCATCGGAGACGCGGTGGTCTGCGCGGACGCCCATGGAGCGGTCACGTACCTGAACCCGGTGGCCGAGCGCCTGACCGGCTGGCAGGCCTTCGACGCGGCGGGCCACAACGTGGACGAGGTAGTGAACCTGCGCAGCCCCGACAACGACGCGGTGCTGGCCAGCCCCTTGCGCCAGGCCATGGAGCAGGGCCTGGCGGTGGAAGCGGTGCGCGGCGTGGTCCTGCACCGCACCAGCGGGCAGCGCTTTCAGGTGGAGGAAACCTCCAGCCCCATCACCGACCGCCATGGGGCCGTGACGGGCGCCGTGGCCGTGCTGCGCGATGTGACCGAATCGGTGGTCATGGCCGAGCGCATGGCGCACCTCGCCCAGTACGACGCGCTGACCGACCTGCCCAACCGCGTGCTGCTGCAGGACCGCGCCCAGCTGGCCATCTCGCAGGCGCGCCGCGACGGCAAGTGCCTGGCCGTGATGTACCTGGACCTGGACGGCTTCAAGGACGTGAATGACACCCTCGGCCACGATGTGGGCGACCTGCTGCTGGTGCAGTTCGCCCAGCGCCTGAAGGCCGCCGTGCGCGCCTCGGACACCGTGTGCCGCCAGGGCGGCGACGAATTCGTGGTGCTGCTGCCGGGGCTGGACGGCGCTGAGCCCGCGTGCAGCGTGGCATGCAAGATCCTCGCGTCCTGCGACCTGCCTTTCGAGCTGGCGGGGCGGGTGCTGCAGATCGGGCTGAGCGGCGGCATCGCGCTGTACCCCCAGCATGGCGACACCTTCGACGCGCTTTCGCGCCATGCCGACAGCGCCATGTACGCCGCCAAGCGCGGCGGGCGCATGCGCTTCATGCTCTACCGGGGCCCGGACGAGGCGCCCGAGGTCGTGCTGGCCGACAACGCGGGAGGCCGCGTGCGCTGAGCATGCGGCGGTGCGACGCGGTGCGGGGAGGGGTGCCGCATGCCAGAACCCACAGGTGGGATCATGTTTTGCTATGAAAATAATAGCTTCTTGCGCTTGTGGAATAAGCGCCAGGCGGTGTTTTTGGTGAGAGTCCTGGAGCTTGCGCGGGCCCGCCCCGGCCTGCCTTGGAAATTTGTTGCAGCCCCGCGCAAATAATTTTGATGGCCCGCCAGCGCGCAAGTGCCTACCATCCGCGCAGTTCTTACCGTCCCCTGTGCAACCCCTTCTGGAGTGTCCGCGTGCCTGACTTGTCCAAAATCACCTGCATCGAAGACCTGCGTGTCATCGCCCAGCGGCGCGTGCCGCGCATGTTCTATGACTACGCCGATTCAGGCTCGTACACCGAGGGCACCTACCGCGCCAACGAAAGCGACTTCCAGCGCATCAAGCTGCGCCAGCGCGTGGCCGTGAACATGGAAGGCCGCAGCACGCGCACCACCATGGTGGGGCAGGACGTGGCCATGCCCGTGGCCATCGCGCCCACGGGCCTCACGGGCATGCAGCATGCCGACGGCGAGATCCTGGGCGCGAAGGCGGCCAAGGCGTTCGGCATCCCGTTCACGCTCTCGACCATGAGCATCTGCTCCCTCGAAGACATCGCCGAGCACACGGGGCGCCACCCGTTCTGGTTCCAGGTGTACGTGATGCGCGACCGCGACTTCATCGAGCGCCTGATCGACCGCGCCAAGGCCGCCAACTGCTCGGCGCTGCAGCTCACGCTGGACCTGCAGATCCTGGGCCAGCGCCACAAGGACATCAAGAACGGACTGTCGGCGCCGCCCAAGCCCACGCTCGCCAACCTCATCAACCTGGCGACCAAGCCGCGCTGGTGCCTGGGCATGCTGGGCACCCCGCGCCGCTCGTTCGGCAACATCGTGGGCCATGCCAAGGGCGTGGGCGATCTGTCCTCGCTCTCGTCCTGGACGGCCGAGCAGTTCGACCCGCAGCTCAACTGGGGCGATGTCGAGTGGATCAAGAAGCGCTGGGGCGGCAAGCTGATCCTCAAGGGCATCATGGACGCGGAGGACGCCCGCCTGGCGGTCGACAGCGGCGCCGATGCGCTCATCGTCAGCAACCACGGCGGCCGCCAGCTCGACGGCGCGCCATCGTCCATCGCCGCGCTGCCCGGCATCGCGGCCGCTGCCGGCAAGGACATCGAGGTGTGGATGGACGGCGGCATCCGCAGCGGGCAGGACGTGCTCAAGGCGCGCGCGCTGGGCGCCCAGGGCACGCTGATCGGGCGCAGTTTCCTCTACGGCCTGGGTGCCTTCGGCGAGGCGGGGGTGACCCGCGCGCTGCAGATCATCCAGAAGGAGCTGGACATCACCATGGCCTTCTGCGGCCACACCAACATCAACACGGTGGACCAGTCCATCCTGCTGCCGGGCACCTACCCCGCCTAACCGTGGCCCGTGCAACCGCGGCCGGCCGGTGCGCAGGACCTACAGCGTCTTCTGCAGCGCCGCGATCTCCCGCTGCAGGGTCTGCACCACGAAGTCCTCGCGCGGCTGCATGCGCGCCGTCATGGCGCTCACGCTGATGGCGCCGACCACCATGCCGCCCCGGTCCCGGATGGGCACGCCAATGCTGGTCACGCCCGCCACGGCGTAGTTGGTGATGCTGGCGTAGCCCCGCGCACGGGCGGTTTCCATCAGGTCCAGCAGGATCTGCCGCGTGAGGCCCCCGTAGGTGGCCAGGTGCGGCTCGATGCGGCCGAGCACCTCGGGCAGTTCGTCCTGCGGCATGAAGCTCAGCAGCGCCAGCCCCCCGCCGCCAATGCCCAGGGGCCGGCGCTTGCCCACTTCCACGGTCAGCACCTGGATCGGAAAGCTGCCGGACTGGCGGTCCAGGCAGAACGAATCCGCCCCGCTGCGCACCACCAGGAAGGCGGTGTCCCCCGTCTCGGCGCTGATGCGTGCGAGGAAGGGCGCGCACTGGTTGCGCAAATTGAAGTGGGTGGACGCCACCAGCCCGAGTTCGTAGGCGAAGTGGCCCAGCCGGTAGCGGCGCCGGGCGTCCTGCATCACCAGCCCCCCTTCGACCAGTTGCTTGAGCAGCCGGTGCACCGTGGGCTGCGCCAGGCCGCTGGCCGCCACCAGCGTGGACAGGCGGGCGCCGGACTTGTGCTCGGAGGAAATCAGCCGCAGCAGCCCGATGGCCCGGTCCAGGCTTTGAACGGTGGTCATGTCATCAAATTCACTGTAAATCCATATTGTGGACTTATTTGCTTTGGCGTCCGGCCGTGCAAAGGAATAATTCGATGGGAAATTTATTTCACTGACGACGATTCAACAATAAAAGTCCGTATTGCGGAATATTTGCATGTACCCCATCGATTTCTTCTACCGCGCTGCCCGGATGTATCCGCAGCGGGAAGCCCTGGCCGGCGGCGGCCAGGTGCTGACCTATGCCGCGCTGGCCGCGCGCGTGGACGCCGCCGCCTGCGCGCTGCAGCAGCTGGACGCCGAACCCGGCTCGCGCGTCGGCATCTGCGCCGGCAACACCGTGGACCACGTCGTGGCGCTGCTGGCCGTGCTGGCGGCGGGCAAGGTGTGGGTGCCGCTGAACTGGCGCAACCCGGCGGCGGAGCTCAACCGCATCATCGCGTTCACCGAACCCACCATCGTGGTGGCCGAGCCCGCGCACCTGGGCACGCTCGACCTGGCCGGCGTGAAGGCCGTGCTGGCGCTGGGCGAGGGCGGTGAAGCCCGCGCCACGCTGCAGGCCGCCGAGGCTGCGCACGCGGGCCAGCGGCCCCGGCCGCACGGCCGCTCGCGCGACGAGGCCCAGGCCATCAAGTTCACGGGCGGCTCCACCGGCGTGCCCAAGGGCGTGATGCAGCCCTACCGCGCGTGGGTGGCCACGCTGGTCAACCAGATCCAGGCGTTCGGTTTCGGCGCGGACGACCGCTACCTCATCTCGGCGCCCGTCACGCACGGCACCTCCACCTACCTGCTGCCCATCCTGGCGCAGGGCGGCTGCCACGTGCTGCCCGCCAGCAACAAGCCGGCCGAGCTGCTGCGCAGCTTCCGCGAGGATGGCATCACCACCACCTTCATGCCGCCCACGCTGCTGTACATGCTGGTGGCCGAGGCGCATGGCGAGCGCCTTCGGCTGCCCCGCCTCAGGCACCTGATCTACGGCGGCGCGCCCATGCCGCCCGAGAAGATCCGCGTGGTGCGCGAATGCTTCGGCCCCGTGCTGGAGACCACCTACGGCCAGACCGAGGCGCCGCAGGTGGTCAGCGTGATGCGCGCCGAAGACTTCGCCGACGAGGCCAACTGGCGCTCCGTGGGCCGCCAGGGCCTGGTGACCGACATGGCCATCATGAGCCCGGAAGGCGCCCTGCTGCCCACGGGCGAGGCGGGCGAGATCGTGGTGCGCGGCGACCTCATCATGAACGGCTACTGGAAGATGCCGGAGAAGACCGCCGAGACCATCGTGGACGGCTGGCTGCACACGGGCGACCGGGGCTACGTGGACGAGCGCGGCTACCTGTTCCTCAAGGACCGGCTGCGCGAGGTGGTCATCACCGGCGGCTTCAACGTCTACCCCATCGATGTGGAGAGCGTGCTCGACCAGCACCCGGCCGTGCACGAGTCCGCCGTGTTCGGCATCGAGGACGACAAGTGGGGCGAGGCCGTGCACGCGGCCGTGCAGCTCAAGCCCGGCGCGCAGGTGAGCGCGCAGGAGCTCATCGCCTTCGCCAAGGAGCACCTGGGCTCCGTGAAGACCCCCAAGGCCGTGCACTTCTACGCCGACCTGCCGCGCAGCGTGGCGGGCAAGGTGCACAAGGTCACGCTCAAGGCCGACATCACGCGCCTGGTGCGCCAGGAGCAGCCCGCATGAACAAGCCCGTGGAACGCCCCTACACCGAGCTGTGCACGCACTCGCCAACGTCGATCCACTACCGGGGCGACAACCTGGCCGAGGACGTGCTGGGCCAGCGCGGCTTCACCGACGTGCTGTTCTCGCAGATCCTCAACCGCCGGCCTGACGCCGACGACCTGCGCGTGCTGGACGCCGCGCTCATCGCCATCATGGAGCACGGCCTCACGCCGAGCGCCATCGCCACGCGCATGGTCTACATGAGCTCGCCCGAGAACATCCAGAGCGGCGTGGCAGCGGGCCTGCTGGCCGTGGGCAGCCAGTTCGTGGGCACGGTGGAGAATTCGGCCATCCTGCTGCGCCAGATCATCGATGCGCCCGAAGGCGTGGAGGCTGCGGCGCGCGCCACGGTGCAGCGCCACCGCGCCGAGCGCAAGCCCATCCCCGGCTTCGGCCAGCACATGCACAAGCCGGACGACCCACGCGCGGCCAGGCTGCTGGCCATCGGCCGCGAGCATCCGCGCTTCGAGGGGCGCTACCTGCAGGCCATCGAGGTCCTCTCGCGCGAGGTGGATGCCGCCTTCGGCAAGCACATCACCATCAACGCCACGGGCGCGGTGGGCACGCTGCTGGGCGAGCTGGGCGTGCCCCCGGCGATGATGCGCGGCTTTGCCGTCATCTCGCGCGCGGCGGGGCTGGTGGCGCACATCGCGGAAGAGCAGCGCATTCCGTCCGCCCGTTTCGTGTGGGACCTGGTGGACCACGAGGTGCCCTACCGTGGCACGGGCGAGGGCCACAACAAGGACCGGAGCGGCGAATGACCGGCACCACCCCTTCGCGCGACATCCTGGTCTGCGATTCGGTCACCCGCATGGGGCAGGACGTGCGGGGCCGCGTGGCCGTCGCCGCCTCGCATGGCGGCGTGTTCGCGGTGCACCTGGCGCTGCAGGAGGGCGTGGCCGGCCTGGTGGTGTGTGATGCGGGCGTGGGGCTGGAGCGCGCGGGCATCGCGGGCCTGGACCATGCCAACAGCCTGGGCGTGCCGTGCGCCGCCCTCCACCACCGCTCGGCGCGCATCGGCGACGGGGCCGACTGCGCGCGGCGCGGCCTGGTCTCGTACGCCAACGCGCGTGCCGTGCAGCTGGGCGTGCGCGTGGGCATGCCCGCCCTGCAGGCCGCGCAGTGCATGGCCGCTGCGGACCTGCAGGCCGTGGACCCGGGACCCTCGCCCGGCGAGGCGCGCAAGGTGCTGCCGGGACTGCATGGGCACCGCACCGTCGTGCTCATCGACTCGGCCTCGCTGGTGGCCGAGGAGGACCGCGACTGCGTGGTGATCACCGCCTCGCACGGCGGCTTGCTGGGTGGCCGGTTCGAGACCGCCATCAAGCTGCCCGTGTTCGCCGCGCTCTACAACGATGCGGGCATCGGCTGCGACGGCGCGGGCGTCTCGCGCCTGCCGGCGCTCGATGCGCGGGGCATCCCGGCTGCCACGGTGGCTGCCAGCAGCGCGCGCATTGGCGACGCCCGCTCCGCATGGGAGACCGGCGTGATCAGCCGCGTGAACCAGGCGGCCTACGCCCAGGGGGCGCGCGAGGGGCAGGGCGCACGCGACTGGGCCGAACTCATGGCGGCCGTGCACTGAGGCTGAAGGCCCGGCACAACCCACAAAGAAAGAGACATTCATGGCGACCACAGCACATGCAAGCAGCCCGGCAACGTCGGCCGCGTACTTCCCGCCGCTCGATGCGCTGCCCGGCCGGGGCCGTGTGGCGGGCAAGGTGGCGCTGGTGTTCGGTGGCGGTTCGGCTGGCCCCGGCTGGGGCAACGGCAAGGCCGCCGCCATGGTCTACGCCCGCGAAGGCGCGCGCGTGGCGGTGGTGGACATCCGCCGCGAGGCGGCCGAGGAAACCCGTGCCCAGCTGTACGCCGAGGGCTTCGACGCCGAGGCCTATGCCGCCGACGTCACGGACTCCGCCGCCGTGGCCGAGGTGGCGCGGCGCGTGCATGCGCGCTTTGGCGCCATCGACATCCTGCACAACAACGTGGGCATCACGCGCATGGGCAGCGTGGTCGACATGGACGAAGCCACCTGGCAGCAGGTGATCGACACCAACCTGACCGGCGTGTTCCTCACCTGCAAGCACGTGGTGCCGGTGATGCTGGCGCAGGGGCGCGGCGCCATCGTCAACATCTCGTCGCTGGCCTCGCAGCAGATCAACAGCTACCCGTACATGCCGTACTACGCGGCCAAGGCCGGGCTCAACCACTTCACGCGGGCGCTGGCCGTGCAGTACGCGGCCCAGGGCATCCGCGCCAACGCGGTGCTGCCGGGCGTGATCGACACACCGCTCATCCACCAGCAGATCGCCGGCCAGTTCGCCAGCACCGAGGAGATGCTGCGCACGCGCAACGCCGCCAGCCCCATGGGCCGCATGGGCCAGGCCTGGGACGTGGCCTACACGGCGCTGTTCCTGGCGAGCGACGAGGCGCGCTACGTGACGGGCGTGTGCATTCCGGTGGATGGCGGCAAGGGCTGCACGGGCAAGTAGGCCCTTCACGTTCCAGCGTTTCAAAGTTCCATTGATTCTTTCATTCCCACATTCGCAGGAGACAACACCCATGAACAAGCACCGAATGAACCGCCGCACGGCCGCTGGCGTCGCACTGGCACTGCTGGGGGCCGCGGCGGCGCTGCCCGCCGCCGCGCAGGGCGCCTTCCCTGACAAACCCGTCAAGCTGGTGGTGCCGTTTCCGCCGGGCGGCACGTCGGACATCAGTGGCCGCGTGCTGGCCGACGCCTTGTCCAAGGAACTGGGCCAGCCGGTGATCGTGGAGAACAAGGCGGGCGCGGGCGGCTCGGTGGGCGCGCGCTTCGTGGCCGAATCCAAGGCCGACGGCTACACGCTGCTGCTGGGCACCACCAGCACCAACGGCACGAATTCGGCGGTGTACAAGAACCTGAGCTTCGATGCGCTCAAGAGCTTCACGCCCATCACCCGCATCCTGTCGGTGCCGGGGGTGCTGGCCATCAACAAGAGCTTCCCCGCCAAGAACTATGCGGAGTTCGCCAAGCTCGTGGGCCAGTCGCCCGGCAAGTATTCGTATGCCTCCTCGGGCAACGGCGGCGCCACCCACATGGCGATGGAGTACTACAAGTCGCTCAGCGGCCTGCGCGTGGTGCATGTTCCCTACCGGGGCACGGGCCCGGCGCTCAATGATGTGATCGGCGGCCAGGTCGAGATGATCTACGACACGCTCGCATCGTCCATGCCGCATATCAAGGCCGGCAACCTGGTGCCCATGGCCCTGGCCACGCCCCGGCGCCTGAAGGAATTGCCCGAGGTGCCCACCTTCGCGGAGCTGGGCCTCAAGAGCGCCAACGAAGGCTTCTGGAACGGCGTGCTGGCGCCCGCCGGCCTGCCCGCCGATGTGCTGGAGAAGCTGCACGGCGCCATCGTGCGTGCGCTGCGCACGCCGATGGTGCAGGAGAAGTTCGCCGCCGCCGGTGCCATCACGGTCGAGGACACGCCCGCGGCCTTCGCCAAGATCATTGCCGACGACATCGTGAAGTGGAAGAAGGTGGCCGAGACCAGCCACATCACGGCGGACTGACCGTCTGGCCGTCTGACTGACCGGGCCGCTGACGTGGGGGCGCACCGCGCCCTCGCGCCCCTGCATGGCCGCATTGCCCATTGGCGTCGGGCGGCGCGCCATGGGGCCGCTATAACCCCTGCATGACTCTTTCCTGGATCGCCTGGGCGTGGATACCGCTGACGCTGTGGGCCGCATTGGCACAGACCGCGCGCAACGCGGCGCAGCGCTCGCTCACCGCCGGGCTGGGCACGCTGGCGGCCACGCTGGTGCGCTTTCTGTACGGCCTGCCGCTGGCCACGGCCTGGGTGGCGGGGCTGACCTGGGCAGGGGCGGGCGGCATTCCTCAGTTCAACGGGATGTATGCCGCGTGGCTTGCCATGGGCGCGCTCACGCAGGTGGGGGCCACGGCCTTACTGCTGCTGGCGATGAAGGAGCGCAACTTCGTGCTCGCCGTGGCGTATTCCAAGACCGAGGTGCTGCAGGTGGCCCTGTTCTCGGCCGTGCTGCTGCACGAACTGCCGGGCCCGCTGGCGCTGGGCGCCATGGCGGCGGCCACGGTGGGCGTGGTGCTGCTGTCGCTGCCGCCGGGCGGCTGGCGCGCGCTGCGCGCGGGGCCAGGGGCCGTGGACGGCCAGGGCAGCGGCCGGCTCGTGGTCTACGGGCTGTCATCGGGCGCCTGCTTCGCGCTGGCCAGCGTGGGATTTCGCGGTGCGTCGCTGGCGCTGGCAGAGGCCAATGCGGGCGTGGCGCCCTGGGTGGCCGGTGCCTGGGGCGTGTTCTGGGCGCAGCTGCTGCAGTCGGTGGTGCTGGGCGGCTGGCTGCTGGCACGCCAGCCCGGCGTGGCGGGCGCCATCGCGCGGGCCTGGCGCATGTCGGTGGTGGCGGGATCGATGGGCGCGGTCGCGTCCATCGCGTGGTTCACGGCCTACGCCATGCGGCCCGCGTCCGACGTGCGCACGCTGGGCCTGGTGGAGGTGCTTTTCAGCTACTTCGTCTCGCGCCGCGTGTTCCGCGAGAGCCTGACGCGCACCGAGGGCGTGGGGCTGGCGCTGGTGGTGGCGGGGCTCGTGGGGGTCTGCGCGCAGTGGTAGCGGTCGCAGCAGCAGCAGCGACCGAGTCGGCTTGAACGCGGCCGCCGCGCGCTGCACTCTTCGGGCCGGGCGATGAATCCAAAGCGCCTGCTGTGGCGTATTCACCCACAGAAGATCCCATTGCACCGTGAACAGAGACCAATCCCAGAGAATGGGCGCATGAGCACCCTCCACACAGACCGTGAACTGATGGACCTCCTCGACCGCATCGCCGCGCAGGACGACACCGCGCTGAAAAGCCTGTACGAGAGCACCTCGTCGCGGCTTTTTGGCCTGGCGCTGCGCGTGGTGCGCAACCGTGATGCGGCCGAGGACGTGCTGCAGGAGTCGTTCCTGACCATCTGGCGGTCGGCCGCCAGCTACCGTGCATCGCTCAGCCCGCCCATGGCGTGGCTGGGGCTCATCGTGCGCAGTCGCGCGCTCGATGCGCTGCGCAAGCGCACCAGCGACCGCGCGGACCTCATGAACGAACTGGACGATGCCCTGGCGGAAACGCTGCCGGGCGAGGGCGCCAACCCCATGGACGCCACCGAGGCGAGCGAGCAGGCCTTCGCGTTGCACCAATGCCTGGGCAAGCTGGAGACGCGGCAGCGCGAGGTGGTGAGCCTGGCCTACCTGCGCGACCTGAGCCACGGCGAGCTGGCCGAGCAGCTCAAGCTGCCGCTGGGCACCGTCAAGACCTGGATCCGGCGCGGGCTGGAACAGCTGCGCGCCTGCATGGCACGCTATGCCTGAGCCAGGAACCTCCCCATGAACCTTTCCCGACACCCCGAACTGCTGGACCGCCTGGCGGCCGGCTATGCGCTGGGCACGCTGCGGGGCGGCGCGCGCCGCCGCTTCGAAACCCTGGCCCGCGAGCAGGCCCCCGTGCGGGCTGCCGCGCTGGTGTGGCAAGGCCGCTGGTCCGGCCTGACCGAACTGCAGGAAATGGCCGAGCCATCCTCGCATGTCTGGACCCGCATCCACAACCTGGTCGAGGCGGACAAGGCCGCGCGGGCCCTGCAGGCCGCCCATCGGCCCGCAGACCGGGTGCCGGGAGGCGGCTGGTGGCACAGCCTCTTGGTGTGGCGCGGCGCGGCCGCCGCGGGCGCGCTGGCCACCGTGGCGGCGGTGGCGATCGGCGTGCAGGTGCACGGCGCGCTCAAGGCCACGTCGGGCCGGCAGATTGCCACGCTGCAGCAGCAACTGCAGGCCGCGCCGCAGATCCAGTACGTGGCCGTGCTGTCCGACGACAAGGAGGCCGCGTCGATGCTGGTCACCTTCGACCCCAGGAACAACCAGCTGGTGCTGCAGCGCGTGGGCGGCTTCCAGGAAGGGGCCGACAAGTCGCTGCAGCTGTGGGCGCTGCCGCCCTCGGGCGGGCCGCGTTCGCTGGGGGTGCTGGGTCAGGACAGGCTGCTCACCCTGGTGGCGGGCGAGGCCGATGTGAAGCAGGTGCCAGCCCTGGCGATCAGCCTGGAGCCCAAGGGTGGCGTGCCCAGCGCGACCGGACCTACCGGGCCGGTGCTGTTCAAGGGCGCGCTGATCGAGCGCATGCTGTAAGGGGCGCCGGGGTGGAGGGCTGGCGCAGGCACCCGTCAAAAAAATTTATCTGTCGTTTTTGAATCCACCGGGTGCCGGGGTTCGTAAGTTGGGAGCAACATCCACTTACAACCGCGACACCGCCCTTTGGGAGAGATCACGATGGAATACAGGCTTCACTGCACGCTGCTCGCGGCACTGGCGATGGGCGCCGCCGGGCTGGCCCAGGCCGGGACGGGCAAGCTGCTGCTCACCGGCGGCGTCAGCAGCATCGGCGGGTCGGCCGGCGGCGGGCTCACGCCCTGGGCCGTGATCGGCACGAACGCCACGGCGGGCGAGACCGGCTTCAGCGGCTACGCCACGCGGGCGGCCACGCAGGACTACGGCCTTACGGGCTATGGCGTGGCGCTGGGCCTGCACGACCGGGTGGAGCTGTCGCTGGCCCGGCAGGATCTTGATGCCTCGCCTGCGCTGGCGCTCAACGGCATCGCGCCCTTTGGCGTGGCGCCCGGCCAGCACATCCGGATGGATGTGGTGGGCATCAAGGTGAAGGTGGCGGGCGATGCCGTGCTGGATGCCGACAGCCTCATGCCGCAGATCGCCGTGGGCCTGGAGCACAAGCGCACGCACGCGGGCTCCATCCGGTCGGTGCTCGACTTCCTCGGTACAAGAACCAGCGGCACCGATGTGTATGTGAGCGCCACCAAGCTGCTGCTGGCGCAGAGCCTGCTCGTCAACGGCACCCTGCGCTACACCAATGCCAACCAGAACGGCCTGCTGGGCTTTGGCTCGGCCGCGCCGGGCAGGAACAGCCGCAGCCTGCAGCCCGAGTTCTCGATGGTCTACCTGCTGAGCAAGAACCTGGCGGTCGGCGCCGAGTACCGCTTCAAGCCCAACAACCTGCAGGCGCTGGGGGCGGCGGCCGGCCTGGGCGCCGCGCTGCGCGAGGACGACTGGAAGGACATCTTCATCGCCTGGGCACCCACCAAGAACGTGTCGCTCACGCTGGCGTATGTGGACCTGGGGCGCATCGTGCCGGGCATCACCAACAACCGCCGCCAGACGGGCTACTACCTGTCGGCCCAGGTCGCTTTCTGAGCCCGCTTCGGAGACCCCCATGATGATCAAACGCAACACCTTCTCTGCCCTGGCCCTGGCCGCCGCCTGCCTGTGGGCTCCAGCTGCCCTGTCGCAGCCTGCCCCGGCCACCTCCCCGGCGGCGCCCGCGGGCCTGTACCAGGCGCTGGGCGAAAAGCCCGGCATCACCCGCCTCATGGACGACTTCGTGGACCGTGTCGTGAGAGACCCGCGCATCGGCGGCCACTTCAAGGAGGCGAAGCCCCAGGCCCTCAAGGAAAGCCTGACCGACCAGGTCTGCCAGCTCAGCGGGGGGCCTTGCAAATATGAAGGCGCTGACATGAAATCGGCCCATGCCGACATGGACATCCACAAGGGCCACTTCCATGCCCTCGTGGAGGTGCTGCAAAGCGCCATGGATGCCCAGGGCATACCCTTCGCCCAGCAAAACCGGTTGCTGGCCCTGCTCGCACCCATGCACCGGGACGTGATCACCATCCACTGACGCCATGATGAAAAATACTATTATTTTGATAGCTATCAGCGCTTTATGGGTAAGCGCTAGCGCCGGAAATGTTCAAATCCAGGTGCTGGACCGCGAGGGCCGGCCCGTGCCCGATGCGGTGGTGGTGGTGTACCCCGGCGCCACGGCCGGCACGCCCCCGAGCCTGCTGCAGGCCAGTCCCACCATCGAACAGGAGAAGATGCGCTTCGTGCCCGCCTTGACCGTGGTGGCCCCCGGCACCACCGTGCGCTTCACCAACCAGGACCGGTGGGACCACCATGTGCGCGGCAACCCCGCCACGGTCGCGGCCGCCGCGGCGCCGGGCGGCACCAACCCCGGCTTCGAGCTGCGCCTGGCGGGCAAGACCGATGGCAAGCCCTCCAACTTCGCCGACGTGAAGCTCGACACGCCCGGCGTGGTGCTGCTGGGCTGCCATCTGCACGGCTCCATGCGCGGCCATGTGTTCGTGACCGATTCGGCCTGGGCCCTCAAGACCGACAGCGACGGCATTGCCCGCTTCCCCGCCGTGCCCGAAGGTGCCGCCCAGGTCCGCGTATGGCATGCGGAGCAGCTGGTGGACCTGCCACGCAAGGCCCTGAACGTGGCGCCCGGCCCGGTGCTCGACACCGTGCAGCTCAGCGTGGTGCCGCGCGTGCGCCGCGCCCCGCCCGCCGCGCCCCCGGGAGGCCCCATGGGTTCGTACAGCCAGGCGCCCGCGGGCGGCGCCCACCTGCACCCTGGCAGCTGACCCGCCACCACGGCGGGTGGTCCACCGGATGGCGGGCCAGCGGGCAGGCCGGCGCCCCGTGGGCCGTGCCGGCCCTTCGCTTCCTCAGCCCGGCAGCTTCAGGCCGCCCGGTCCCGAGGGAATGGTGTTGGCGCTGCTCTTGTTGCCCGCGGCCGGCGCGCCCACGTTGTCCACCTTCACGCTCCCGGCGGGGGCATTGAGGTACAGGTAGAGCGCCTGTGCATCCACATCGCTGAGCTGGCCCAGCGACTCGAACGGCATGACCTGGATGGGCGTGCCGTCCGGCCGCTTGCCGGTGCGCAGCATGGCGACGAAGCTCGCCGCCGTGGGGTAGCGCGCCAGGGCGCTGTCGGCGCCGGGGCGGATGTCGGCGGCAGCGGGCCAGTCGGGTGGCCCGCCCGGAATCTTGCCGCCCTCCAGCGTGGCGCCGTGGCAGCCGATGCACATGTTGGCCACGTACTGGCCGTTGGCCAGTGTCACGCCGGCTGGCACGGGGCGTGACGGAGCGAGCTGGTGGTCGATGCGCGCCGCCGCGTCGGGGATGGCGCCCAGGCCGTACAGCACCCAGGCGGGGCGGGGCAGCTCCACCACCGCCTGCGTGCCCTCCTGGGGCTTGAGCTGGCGCACATACGACACCAGGGCATTCAGGTCGTCGTTGGTGAAGCGGTTGTAGTCCTCGCTGGGCATCACCAGCACGGGGCGGCCGTTGGGCTTCACGCCATGGCGGATCACGCTGTTCCAGTCCTCGGGCTGGTAGCGCGCCACCACGCCGGCGGGCGTGATGTTGGGCCCGATGATGCGCGTGCCCTTGCCGTCGTTGACGAATTCGCGGCCCGTGCCCTGCGCGCCGTGGCAGTCGGTGCAGCCGCGCGATGCATACAGGTAGCGCCCGCGCTCGATGGTCTGCGCATCGGTGGTGTAGGCCACGGGCCGGGGCTTGATGTCGATGTAGCGGTTGCGCTTTTGCTCGGCCAGATACAGGCCGCTGGCCGCCGTGGCGGCAACGATGGCGCTCAGCAGCAGCGCGCCGCCGGCGGTCCATTTGATCCAGCGTTTCATGGGGGGTCCCTCTTCTTCGAATGAATGATTGGCGTGTCCAGGCGCCGGATTCTGAATTCGAAGAAGCGGTTTGTGCCACCCGCCGCCGCAAGGCGTGGCGGGGCCGGTGACATTTGTCACAAACGGCCCGCCGGTGTGGGGGGCCGCGAAGGTTCAGCGCTCGATGGTCTTGTTCCAGCGCGTGTTCCAGGCCGGGCGGTTGGCGTTCACGCTGTCCCAGTCCAGCGTCACGGCGTTCTTCATCCACTGGCTGATCTGCGCCACTTGCGCCGCGCCTTCGCCCACGGCCGGGGCCTTGGGGTTGGTGGGGATCTGCGCGCCGAACTGCAGCACGTTGGCCTGCGCCAGCGGGCTCAGCAGGAACTCGGCCAGCTTCTGCGCCAGCTCGGGCTCGCTGTTCCTGGCGATCACGCACTGGCCGGTCATCAGCACCACCGAGCCCTCCTTGGGCTGTGCGTATTCCACGGGAATGCCCTTGGACTTGAGCGCGGCCACGGCCGTGGGCGTGAGCGGGAACAGCGCGGCCTCGCCGGTCTGCACCATCTCGGAGATCTTGGCCGAGCTCGGGATGTATTCGAGCACATTGGGGCCGATGGTCTTGGCCCAGTTGTTGAAGCCCGGTTCCACGTTCTTGTCGTTGCCGCCCTGGATGCGGTTGAACATCAGGAAGCCGTGCAGCCCGAACGACGACGACGGCATGGACTGGAACACCACCTTGCCCTTGTACTTGGGGTCTGCAAAGTCCATCCACGAGGTGGGCGCGGCCCAGCCCTTTTCGGTGAACATCTTGGTGTTGTAGGCGATGCCGGTCATGCCCAGGCTCACGCCGCTGGCCAGGTCGTCCTTGAAGCGCGCCGCGGGGTAGATGTCGTTCAGGTGCGGGTTGGGGCGCTGCTTCTCGCACAGGCCCATGCCCATGGCGCGCACCATGATGCCGTCATCGAGGAACATCACGTGCATCTGCGGCCGGTCCTTGTTGGCCTGGGCCTTGGCCAATATGTCCGAGGACGTGCCTGGCACCACCACGACCTTCACGCCGTGCAGCTTCTCGAACGCCGGGAACACGTACTGGGTGTACGCCTTCTCCATGGTGCCGCCGTTCATGCCGATGTACAGCGTCTTGGGGGTCTGTGCCACGGCTGCGCCGCTGGCGGCCAGGGCCGTGGCAGCGGCCGCAGCCAGCAGGCCGCGGCGCAGGGAAACGTTCGGGCGGAAAGCGAAGTTCATGGTGATTGCCTTTCGGGTGGGAGGGGGTGGGGAGAGGTCGGCGGGCTCAGTGGGCCTGCGCTGTGGTTGTTGTGGGCGTGGCGCCCGCGGCGGACGCTGGCGGCGTGTCAAAGCGAGCCAGGGAAAACGCGTCGATCGGCGTGCTGGTGTGCCCGTCGCGCGCCAGTTCGGCCAGCACTTCGCCCACGGCGGGGCCGATCTGAAAGCCCGCGCCCGCAAAGCCGAAGCCGTGGATCAGGCCGGGCGTGGTGCGGCTCTTGCACAGCACGGGCTGGCGGTCGGGCAGGTAGCCCTCGGTGCCGCTCCAGGTGCGGATGAAGTGCGCGTGTTTCAGCGCGGGCAGCAGCTCGACCGCCTGCACGGTGAGCGACGCGATGGCGCTGCGCTCCGAGCGCGCGCGGTCGCCGTCGAGCCAGAAGCCCGACCCGCCGCCCAGCACCAGGTTGCCGCGCGCCACCTGCCGGCAGTAGATGCCGCCGCCTTCCACGCCCAGGCTCCATTGCATGAAATAGGGCAGGGGCTCGGTGACCATCATCGCGGGGTGGCCGGAGCGCAGCGGCACCGGTTCGCCAAACTGCTCCGCCATCGCACCGGCCCAGGCACCCGCGCAGTTGAGCACCACCGGGGCACTGACCTCCAGTGCCGTGCCCGAGTGCAGCGTGAACAACTGCCGGCCGTCGTGTTCGATGCGTGTGAGCGGCGAGCGCTCGAAGATCTGCGCGCCGGCGCGTTGGGCTGCCAGCGCGAACGCGGGCGACACCAGGCGCGGGTTGGCCTGCCCATCGTCCACGCACAGCGAGCCGCCCACCGCCTTGCCGCCCAGCCAGGGGCACTGCGCCCGCAGGCGCTCGCCGCTGATCAGCTCTATGCCCAGGTCGAAGTCCCGGCTCTGGTGGGCGTAGTGCTCCAGCGCGGCCATGTCCGCCTCGCTGCGCGCGATCTTGAAGTGCCCGGTGCGGGCGTACTCGCCATCGGTGCCGATGAGCGCGGGCAGGCGTGCCCAGATCTCGTGGGCGCGCTGCGCCAGCGGCAACTGGCTCAGGGGTCGCCCCTGGCGGCGCACACCGCCGTAGTTCACGCCGCTCGAACGCGAGCCGCAGAGATCGCGCTCGAGCAGCACGACATCGACGCCCTGGCGGCGCAGGGCCAGCGCGGCCGATGCACCCACGATGCCGCCGCCCACGATGGCGACGTCGGTCTTGACGGTCCGAGGCGTGCTGCTGCTCATGCGCTGGCTCCCGCGTCGGTGGCCTGCCGTGCCTGCAGGTGGATCGGTATCGGCTTGATCGGCGCCTGTCCGCGCAGCCGGCCCACCCGCTCCACGGGCTGGCCGGTGGCCTGCGCCAGGATCTCGGCCGCGGCCACGCCGCAGCTGCGGCCCTGGCAGCGGCCCATGCCCACGCGGGTGAGCGCCTTCAGTCGGTTCATCTCGTCGGCACCGGTCTCGCGCACGCAGGCGCGCAGCTCGCCCGCCGTGATGTTCTCGCAGCGGCACACCACCAGCGCATCGGGCGCTTGCGCGGCCCAGTCGGTGGGGAAGGGAAAGGCGCGTTCCAGCCCCTGGCGAAACCGCATCAGGTGGTGGAGCTGCCCCTGCAGCGCCCGCATGCGCGCCGCATCCACGGCCGCCCCGTGGTCCTGCAGCAGTGCCAGCGCGGCCAGCTCGCCGGCCCACTCGGCCGCGTCGGCACCCAGGATGCCCGCACCGTCGCCCGCCAGGTACACGCCCTGCACGCTGCTGCGGCCTGCGGCATCGCGCTCGGGCAGGTGGGCGCGGTGCATTGGTGCCCAGGCAAAGCGGCAGCCCAGCAGGTCGGCCAGTTGTGTTTCGGAGCGCAGCGCGTAGCCAAAACCCACGGCGTCGCAGCTGAGCGTGTGTTCGCGCCCGGCACCATCGGCCCAGACCACGCCCGCCACGCGGCCGTCGCCCAGCACGCGCACGGGGCGGATGCCGCTGTGGATGGGCACGCCGTGCGCGCGCAGCCAGCCCACGTAGTAGACGCCCTTGGCGAACACCGCAGGCTGCGTGAGCATGGCGGGCACGGCGGCCAGCTGGTCGGCAAAGCGCGCGGTGTCGAGCACCGCAGCGACCACGGCGCCCGCCTTGGCGTACTGGTAGGCCACCAGGTACAGCAGCGGGCCCGTGCCCATCAGCACCACCCGGCTGCCGATGGCGCAGCCCTGGAACTTGAGCGCCACCTGCGCGCCGCCCAGCGTGTAGACGCCCGGCAGCGTCCAGCCCGGCACGGGCAGCACGCGGTCGGTGGCGCCGCTGGCCACGATGAGCTGGCCGTAGGGCACGGTGCGCGTGGTCTGCGTGGGGCCGTGCAGCACATCCAGCAGGCCGCCCTGTGCGTTCCACACCAGGCTGTCGGGCTGGTAGTCGATCTGTGTGTGCAGGCCGTCCAGCGTGCCGTGCAATGCGGTGGCACGCGCGGCCTCGGTGCCGTACAGCGTGGCGGGGGTGCGCTTGAAGTGGGCAGGCGGGCGGCGGTAGATCTGCCCGCCGCCGCGCGCGGCTTCGTCGATCAGCACAGGGCGCACGCCGTGCGCCGCCAGCGTCTGCGCGGCGCGGATGCCGGCGGGGCCTGCACCCACGATCACGGGTTGCAAAGCAGGCTTCGTCGTCATGGCTGGCCCCCGCTGGCAAAGGTGGCCGCGTCGGCGGGTTCGGTGCGCAGCGCCATGCCGGGGGTGACGAAGGTGCTGCAGGCGCGCAGGCGCTCGCCGCTGTCGGTCAGCACCCAGCAGTCCTGGCAGGCACCCATCAAACAGAAGCCTGCGCGCGGCTCGTGGCTGAACTCGTTGCGGCGCAGTTGCGCATGCTGCGTGAGGATGGCCGTCAGCACCGTATCGCCCTGAAGAGCGGTGGCGGATTGGCCGTTGATGGTGAAGTGCACGGGCGCACGGCTCTTCTCGGCCACGCGGTGCAGCAAGGCAGGGCTGGAACTCATGTTTTCGGTGCTCATCTACTTCCGGCCCACGAGGACGCGGTCCAGTCCATACACACGGTCCAGCAGCACCATGGCGCAAGCCGTCACGGCCACCATCAGCGCCGACACGGCCGCCATCAGCGGGTCGATGGATTCGGTGGCGTACATGTACATGCGCACCGGCAGCGTCACCGTGCTGGGCGAGGTGACGAAGATCGACATGGTCACTTCGTCAAAGCTGTTGATGAAGGCCAGCATCCACCCGCCCGTCACGCCCGGCAGAATCATGGGCAGCGTGATGCGCGTGAACACCGTCGCCTGGCTGGCGCCCAGCGACAGGGCTGCGTGCTCCGCGCTGCGGTCGAACCCCACCAGCGCCGCCACCACCAGGCGCAGCGTGTACGGCGTCACGATGAGCGCGTGCGCCACCACCAGCCAGCCAAAGCTGCCCGTGCCGCCGATCAGCGCGAACAGGCGCAGCAGGGCCACGCCCAGCACCAGGTGCGGAATGATCAATGGCGACAAAAACAGGCCGTTGAGAAAGCCGCGCCCGGGAAAGTCGTAGCGCGTGATCGCAATGCCCGCGGGCACTGCCAGCACTGTCGCCAGCGTGGCCGACGCCAGGGCCAGCCACAGGCTGTTCCAGAACGACTGCATGAAGTCCGGGTGGTCGAACACCGCCTTGAACCAGCGCAGCGAGAACTCGGTGGTGGGCAGCGTGAGCGTGTTGTGCGGCGTGAAGGCGACGATGCAAACCACCAGCAGCGGGGCCAGCATGAAGGTGATGACGAGCGCGTTGAACGCGAGGGCGATGGGGCCGTTTTTTTGCATGGATCAGGACTCCCGCCGGGCCGCCCCAAGGGAGGCCTGCGCCCCCTTGGGGGGCAGCGAATACACGAAGTGATGGAGCGTGGGGGTGGTCATACTTACCCGAGAGATTTTTTGTACCGGCCTTCAACCAGGCGGTTGTAGCTCAGCATCACCATCAGATTGGCCACCAGCAAGGTCAGCGCAATCGCGGCGCCCAGCGGCCAGTTCAGCTCGTGCAGGTACTCGTCGTACACCACCGTGGCCACCATCTTCAGCCGCCGCCCGCCCAGCAGGCCGGGAATGGCGAACGAGCTGGCGGCCAGGCCGAACACGATCAGGCTGCCCGACAGAATGCCCGGCAGCACCTGCGGCAGCACGATGCGCCGCAGCGTGGTGAAGGGCGAGGCCTGCAGCGACAGCGCGGCGTTCTCCACGCCCGGGTCCAGCTTCTGCAGCGATGTCCACACGGGGATCACCATGAAGGGCAGCATCACGTGCACCAGCGCCACCACCACGGCGATCTCGGTGTAGAGCATCTTCACCGGGCCGATACCGATCAGGCCGAAGGCCGCATTCACCAGCCCCTCGGGGCCGAGCAGCATGCTCCAGCCAAAGGCCCGCACCACCACCGACACCAGCAAGGGCGCCAGCACCACCAGCAGCAGGATGGAGCGCCACGGGTTGCGCATGCGGCTGAGCACATAGGCTTCGGGCGCTCCGATGGCCACGCAGATCAGCGTGACCAGCCCGGCGATCCAGAACGTGCGCCAAAAGATCGCGTGGTAGTAGGAGTCGGCAAACACATGGCGGTAGTGCTCCAGCGTGAACTCGCCCGCCTTCACCCCCGTGGCCGGGTCGAACGCGTTGAACGACAGTACCGCCGTGAGCGCCAGCGGCACCAGCAGCAGCACGGTGAACAGCAACAGCGCCGGCCCGGACAGCCACCAGGGCATGGCCTTCTTGCCCAGCAGCGGGTGGGGCGCCGCGGACAGGGTCGATGGGGCGGCTGTCATGGCGTGGCCTCGGCCTCGGCGCCAGCCACCGCGGTTTCATCGGCGGGCAGCAGGCGCATGCAGTGGTCGGGCCAGTCCAGGCCGGTGCGGTCGCCTTCGTCCAGCGCGTTGCGGCCGTCGTTGGGCGCCAGCACCATCAGGTCGCCCAGGGGGGTGCCCACGCGGTACAGCCACTGGCTGCCCAGAAAGAAGCGTTCGCGCACCTCGCCGCCGATGCGGCCCTGCACCGCAGGCACCAGCTGCAGTTTTTCGGGCCGCACGCTCAGCAGCACGGCCGCGCCGGGGCGAAACTGCGCGCCGTCCACCCGCACCTCGATGGGCCCCGCGCCCACGTGGGTGTGCGTGCCGGTCGCCGACGTCACCTTGCCGGGCACCAGGTTGGCCTTGCCCACGAAGGTGGAGATGAAGCGGGTGCGCGGGTGTTCGTACACGCGGTGCGGGTGGTCGATCTGCGTGGCGCGGCCGGCCTCCATCACCACCACGCGGTCGCTGATGGACATGGCCTCGCTCTGGTCGTGCGTGACCATCACCGTGGTGGTGCCCACCTTGCGCTGGATCTGGCGCAGCTCGAACTGCATCTCCTCGCGCAGCTTGGCGTCCAGGTTGGACAGGGGCTCGTCCAGCAGCAGCACGGGGGGCTCGATGACCAGTGCGCGCGCCAGGGCCACGCGCTGGCGCTGGCCGCCCGACAGTTCGCGCGGGTAGCGCGTGGCGTGCGCCTCCAGGTGCACGAGGCCCAGGGCCTGGGCCACGCGGTCCTTGCGCTCGGCCTTGGGCACCTTGCGCATCTCCAGGCCAAAGCTCACGTTGTCGGCCACCGTCATGTGCGGAAAAAGCGCATAGCTCTGGAACACGATGCCCAGCCCGCGCGTGTTGGCCTTGGCGTGGGTGATGTCGCGCCCGTCCAGCTGGATGCGGCCGCTGCTGACCGCCTCGAAGCCCGCCACCATCTGCAAGGTAGTGGTCTTGCCGCAGCCCGAGGGGCCGAGCAGGGAGACGAATTCGCCTTTTTCCACCGTGAGGTTCATGGACTGCACCGCGCAGGTGCTGCCGTAGAACTTGGTCACATCGCTGAGCTTCAGGAAGGACATGGGGGCCTTTCTTCGGATTCCGGTTTCCTGCCATGCGCGTGCTCCGAGCGGCGCGCGCATGGATGTCTTTGTGCCGGGCTGCCTCTGCTGAACAAGGTGGCTTGCCACTGCTGCACCGCTGTGGTGCATGGGGCCGTTCAGGATGGAGAGCCTTGGCGTTTTCAGTTCACTCTATTGCAACAACCGAACCAGATTGCACCGGGTATTCCATTAATCAGAATTTTTCTTTAAATTATTCCGATAGTTGGAATGTGATGGGTAGAATGAAGCCCATCTATTCCGCAGGAGCGATGTATGGAAGCAGCAACCGCAGGCACGGGCGGCGTACCCCGGGTCTTTGCACTCATCCGCGCCCTGGTGGCCGTGCAGGCCGAGGGCGGCCGGGTCACCCAATTGGCGCGTGCCATCGGTCTCACGCAGGGCACCACGCACCGTTTGCTGCAATCGCTGGTGGCAGAAGGCATGGTCGAGCAGGACGAGCGCAGCAAGCTCTACCGGCTGAGCATGGACTTCTTCGCCCTGGCGGCGCGCGCCGGCAACCCGGGCGACCTGCGCAGCCTGTGCCGCCCGGCGCTGCTGCGGCTGTGCGGCAGCCTGGGTGACAGCATCTTTTTGCTGGCGCGCAGCGGCTTCGACGCCATCTGCCTGGACCGCAGCGAGGGGCCTTTCCCGATCCGTTCGTTCACCGGCGACATCGGTGGCCGCGTGGCGCTGGGGGTGGGGCAGGGCGCGCTGGCCATCCTGGCCTTCCTGCCCGAGGCCGAGCGCGAAGAGGTCATCCGCTTCAACCTGTCGCGCGTGCGCGAGTACGGCGTGTACGACGAGGTGTATTTGCGCACCGAGATCGAGCGCGTGCGCCAGCAGGGCTACGCAGGCCGCAACACCGGCCTGCTCGAAGGCATGGCCGGTGTGGCCGTGCCCATCTGTGACCGCGAAGGCCGCGCCGTGGCGGCGCTGAGCGTGGGCACCATCGCCGACCGCCTGAACGCCGACCGCATGCCCACCGTGGTGGAGCTGCTCAAGCGCGAGGCGGCTGCCATCGGGCCCCGGATCAACCCCTTTGACGCCACCCTGCGCCGGCCTGCACAAAGCCTGGCGGGTTCGCCGCCAGCGCAGCGGGTGGTGCCCGGCGCGGACCGGGCGAGCGCATCCGACCCCCTGGGCTGAGGTGCTGGCCTGGCGGCGCGCGGCCCGCGCTCGGCAAGTCCCGGCCGCCATCCGCGTGGCCCGCAGAAAAATGCGCTGGACAGCGTGGTGGCAGTCCGCCCCGCTATAGTCCGCGCTCCCCCTGGCGGTTTGCGTGCCGGCGATGCACGCCGTGTTGACCGACCCGCCTCTTCAAGACAAGAAAAAAACGAACACCATGGGCCTGCAGCAGACCACCCCCGAATACCTCGACCAATGCCGCGCCGCGCAGCGGGCTGAGCAGGAGCAATCCCTGGCGGCCACCAACGACTGGGCGCATGTGGACAAGCCTCAAGTGCATGCCGACTTCGCTGCGTTCTACCAGGAGCTGGGACCGCTGATCGATGCGCACGCCCCTGAATCCGAGGCCATCCAGGCCCTGATGGAAAAGCACTTTTCCATCGTCGCGCGTTTTTACGTGCCATCGCGCGACGCTTATGTGGGCACCGTGCTGTTCTATGCCGACAATGCCGACATGAAGGCGTTTCACAATGCCTACCACCCGCGCATGGTGGAGTTCCTGGGCGACGCCGCGTTCGTCTACGCGCTGCAGAACCTGCAATAGCGCTCCCTGGAGGCCCATGCAACCCCATGCCACGCCGGCGCAGCCACCCGCGAGCGGCGCACTGGAACCCTTTGCTCCCGTGTGCGGCGCCCTGGCCGAAGCGCTGCGGGACGATGCGTTCTATCAGGCCGTCACCATCGACCACGCGGCCGACCCCGCCCTGCGGCACCGTGTGCTGGCCCACTACTTCGCGCTGGCCCTGGACGAGGCCCGCGCCGTGGGCGAGGTGCATGTGTCGGGCGCCGACGGCGCCGCCCTCTGGCTGACCCAGGAGGCCACGGCCAGCGCGCAGGCCCTGCACGGCGAGCGCCGCACCCAGGGGCTTTCCCGGCTGCTCGGGCCCGCAGGTTTCGCCAACTATGTGCGCATCGCCGCCGCCATGGAGGAGCAGGTGCCCGGCGACCTGCGGGGTGCGTGGTACCTGTCCATCCTGGGCGTGCGCCCTGCTGCGCAGGGCCAGGGGCTGGCGCAGGGACTGCTGCGGCTGACGCTGGCCCGCGCAGACCTGGCGCGCGCCCTCTGCTTTCTGGAAACCTTCAACCCGCTCAGCCTGCCGTTCTACCGGCGCCTGGGGTTCACGCGCACGGTGGAGTGCGTGGAACCGGTTTCTGGCCGCACTTACTGGCTGATGGTGCGCGAGGCCGCGCGGCGCCCCTGAAGGCGCGCAAGCCCAGGCACGCACGCACGCCACCGCCCGCGCGGCGGGTTTCTGAAAGGTGGGGTTTCATCCCAGTAGCAAAGCCACCACCAATCACTTAGTATGGTCCGCAGAGGGGTAGAGGCCAGCCAGGCCGCCGATCTGTCCTGACGTTTGCTGGGTGTGCTGGTGGGTGGAAATGAATCGATGAAGCGTGATGTTCGCCTGGCAGTGCTGCTGCTGACCGTTGTGTACCTCTCGGTGTCTGCCGCCACCGCCTGGCAGATGTGGTCGGCGCGGGAGCGCTCGCTGGCCGAAATCGACACCCAGAACCTCAACCTGGCGCAGACCCTCAACACCTACACCGAAGGCGTCATCACGCAAAGCGCCATGCTGCTGCTGGGCATCGTGGAGCGGCTGGAGGAAGAGGGCACCGGCCCCCAGCACATGCAGCGCCTGCAGCGGCTGATCGACCAGCAGGAACATTTGCTGACCCAGCTCAATGGCATCGTCATCTATGGCGCCACCGGCGACTGGCTCATGTCTTCGGCCGGGCGCTTGCCGGCCCAGGCCAACAGCACGGACAGGGCCTTCTTTGCCCACCACCGCGACAGCGCGTCGCGCGAGCCCTTCATCGGGCCGGCCATCCGGAGCCGCTCCACCGGCGACTGGGTCATCACGATCAGCCAGCGCTTCGAGGACAAGGACAGGCGCTTTGGCGGCGTGGTGGTGGTGAGCCTGGGCATCAAGAGCTTTCTGGAGCTGTTCGGCAAGATCGACGTGGGCGACCAAGGCGCCATCGGGCTGTCGACCACGGGCGGGCAGATGCTCGTTCGCTATCCCTACCGCGAGCAGGACCTGGGCCGCGACTTCTCCAAATCGGCCAATTTCCAGCGCGTCTACTCCGGCGCCGTGTCCGGCACGGCCTCGTTCAAGTCCGGCATCGACGGAACGCAGCGGCTGTACGCCTTTCGCAAGAGCGACCGGTATCCCGTGGTCACCACCGTGGCGGTGGGCAAGGAAGAAGCCCTGTCCGGCTGGCGGCATCAGGCGCTGCTCACTGCGGCCGTCGTCGGTGCCTTGCTCCTGGGCATCGCGGTCATCGGCTGGCGGCTGCTGCTCGACATCCGCCGCCGGACCCGCGCCGAGGCCTCCCTCGTGGCTGCGCGCGAGGATCTGATGCGGGTGAACCAGAAGCTGGAGGCGCTGGCCGCGCAAGACCAGCTCACGGGCCTGGCCAATCGCCGCTGCTTCGACGAAACCCTGAACATGGAGTGCCGCCGCGCGAGCCGGCAGGGGACGCCGCTGTCCCTGCTGCTCATCGATATCGACTACTTCAAGGGTTTCAACGACACCTACGGCCATGTGGCGGGCGATGCCTGCCTGCAGGCGGTGTCGAAATGCCTGGTGCAGTACGCCAAACGCCCCGGTGACCTCGTGGCGCGCTACGGCGGGGAAGAACTGGCGATCATTCTTCCCGGCACGGATCTTCAGGGGGCGCGCATTGTGGCGGAGGTCGTGCGGGAGCGGATCGAGGCGCTGGCCATCGCGCACAGCGGCAGCTCGTGGGGCTGCGTCACGGTGAGCGTGGGAGCCGCCACGATGGCAGGGCCTTACGCGCAGGGGTGCGAGCGGCAACTGATCGAGGCGGCGGATGGCGGGCTGTACCGGGCCAAGGCGTCAGGGCGCAATCGGGTGGGAGCGCCGTGAAGAGGGGGTTCTTTCCGGATCACAAGGTCCTGGCGTAGAACGGAATCAGCTGGCCCATCGCGGCTTCCACATACTGGGGCACCCAGTAGGTCTCGATGTGCGTGGCGCCTTCGATCTTGAACAGTTCCTTGTCCTTCGCGCCCGTGGCCTTGGCGAACGCATCTTCGGTCATGTACAAGCTGTCAGCCTTGCTGCCCGCGATCATCAGCAGCGGTTGCTGGATCAGTTCGATCTCCTCGGTGGCATCCCAGCGCATCAGGTCCATCAAGCTGCTCGTGGTGTATTTGAACGTGGAGCCCGGATGCGCATGGGTGCGCCAGTAGTATTCGTAGCCCTGCCGGTACATCTCGAATGGCAACGCCGCAATCTGCGCATCCGTCATGTCGGCATCGCCCGAATAGAGAACCTTGCCTCCCGCCTTCTCCTGGGCGCGCGCATCCGACGCGTCCTTCAAGCGCTTCTGGATCGTATCCAGCTGGGAGTCGGAAAACCCGTTGCGGCGGACCCGTCCGGAGTTGAACATGCTGAGCGTTGCCAGCGTCTTGAAGCGCTTGTCTGACTTCGCTGCCGACAGCGCATAGCCGCCGCCACCACAAATGCCGAGCAGTCCCAGGCGCGCCGCATCGACACCTGGATAGCGGGTGATGAAGTCGGCCGCACCGTGAATGTCCTCCGTGCGAAATTGCGGCTTGTCCGTGCTGCGTGGCTGGCCGCCGCTGCCTCCTTGATACGCCGCGTCCATCGCGATCGTGATGTAGCCCTGCTCCGCCAGGTGCTGGGCATACAGGCCGGCGACCTGCTCCTTCACGCCGCCGTTCGGGTGCGCCACGACTATCGCGGGGTATTTCTTCTTGGGATCGTGGTTCGCCGGGGTGTAGACGTTGGCGACGATGTCCAGGCCGTTGAGCTTGTACTTCACCGGGCGGATGTGGACCTTGCCCGGCTCGTTCTTCGTGATCGCGCCGGCATAGACCAGCGTGAAGGGATTCTTGCTGCCGCCACCAGCGGCGACAGCGGAGGTGGGTGTGGCCATGGCGGGAACACCGATGGCGGCGGCTGAGATGGCAAGGGCCGAGGTCCCAAGGAACTCGCGGCGCTTTTCATTGACGGCTTCGTGTTTCATTCAAGCTCCAATCATTTTTGTGGTCTGCCTGCGCGGCATGGCGCGGCCGGGTACATCAGTCCAGCTTCTTGTGGGCCAGAAACTGCGACACCAACTGCGCGATCTGCAGGTTGTTCAAGTCGGACATCAGGAAGTGCGTGTTGCCGCGCACTCCAATCTCCGGAAGGTGCACCAGCCGGGCGTCGCCGCCGTGCCTGTTGACGGCGTCGACCCACAGCCGGGCCATGGCCAGCCGCACGCGCCAGTTGTCCTGGCCGCGCTCCGGGGTGGGCTCGACCGGGAAGTTGTCGCCGTAGTAGATGGTGATCGGGAGCCGGGTGAGCTTCAGGAAGTCCGGCATCGGCACCGCCTCGGGCGACAGCGTCCCGGCCGCACTGGGCATGGCCTGGGGCAACTCGCCCCGCGGAAAGATGAAGCCGCTGCCCGGCTCGAAAGCGACGATCGCCTTGACGTTCGGGTTCTTGATTGCCGCCAGCCAACCCGGGCCGCCGGCTTGCGAATGCGTGAACAGGATCGCCGGGCCGATTTTGGTGAACAGCGCCGACAGGGCGTCTGCTACCACGCCGGCGTCGTAGGGGCCGGTGTTGGGGGTGACCGAGCGGAAGAACTGCTCGAGCGTCTCCGGCTTGCGGTCGAACTGGACATTGCCGAAGTAGTTCGGCCACTTGCCCATCCGGAACTGGTCGAAGAACAGCTGGTCGTTGGGTGCCGGCTCGATCGTTGCCGCGACCGTGCTGCTGCCGGCCCGGCCACGGCGCGGCTGGTCCACCACGTAGACCGGAAAGCCACGGCGCAGGAACAAGGTCTGAAAGCCCTCGCGCCCGTCCGCCGTGGTTTCCCAGCTGCGCGCGGACTGGAAGGCGCCATGCAGCATCACGATGGGCAATGCCTTCGGGTTCTGCGGCACCTGGTAGAAGGCATAGAGGTGGTCGCCGTGGAAACTCTGGCCCGAAGCGCCCGGCTTGTTGTTGTCGTAGTTTCCGGGGGTTTTCTGCACGGTCCCGCCGACGGCGAAGCTCCCTTGGGCCTGGATCACCAGCGGACCAGGGGCGTTGCCGGTGCCCTGGGGAGAAGGGGTTGCGCAGCCGGTGATGAGTGCCGCCAGGGCAAGGGCGGCGGCCCACAGGATTCGGTGGGTGTCCATGTTCAACCTTTCGATGCGGCGGCAACCGCCTGCGTGAGCGCGTCTTGGGCGCGATGGGCGGCATCTGGATCGCCCTGTTCTGCCAGCACCTGCACCAGTTGCCGCAGCTGCGTGGCACTCAGGCCCACGTGCAGGCTGGCCCGCAGGTGCGAGCGCAACTGGGCCTCCACGCCCGGCATGGCGGCGAGCGCGCCGACCGTGGCCAGTTCGCGGCTTTGCCAGTCGAGGTTGTCGCGCTCGAAGATGTCGCCGAACAAGTGGGCCTGCAGGAACTGGTTGATGACGGGCGCGAAGTCGAACAGCGGGCCCTGCACCGGCCCGCCGGAGATCGCGGTCTGGTTCGCCTTGCCGGCCGCCACCAGTTCATCGCCGGTGGCGATGCGGCGGCCGGGTTCGCGGCCCGGTGCGTCCTGGATGCCGCGCTGCCTGCGTTCCTGCACGACCTTCATCAGTTCGCCAAGCGCGTTGAGGCTCTTGGGGAACCCCGCATAGGCGTAAAGCTGCACCAGAACTTCCTTGGCCTCGCTGACCGTCATGCCCGCATCCAGCCCCTGGTTCAAGGCCGTGTTGAGCCGGGGCATGTTGCTGGCCGCCGCAAAGGACGCCATCAGGGGGATGGCCTGCTGCCTGGCCGACAGGACTTCGCTGGCGGGCTGTGCATGCGCCGCTGCCCGCGGGGGCACGATGTGCTGGCCGGCGTGTCCAGCCGGCATCGCGGCGGGAGCCGCCGCGGCCAGGCCCGCGCTGGCCAGGGCGGCCTCGTAGTCCTGATCGCTGACCTTGTCTTTCCAGGCCACCGAGATGCCGTCTTCCTTTTCGGCGATGGCGACATGGGCCATGGGGCCGCCGGGGCCCGCGCCGTGCCAGTGGCGCACGTTGGCGGGGATGCCGACCACGTCGCCGGGGCGGATCCACTGGGCCGGTTGCCCCGCCTGCTGCACCAGGCCCAGGCCGGCCGTGACCACGAGCGTCTGTCCCAGGGGATGGGTGTGCCAGGCCGTGCGCGCCCGGGCCTCGAAACGCACCGTTGCGCCGCCGGCCTTTCCCGGCGGCAGCGCCTGAAACGGCGTGCTGATCTCGACGGTGCCCGTGAAGGTCTCCGGCGCCCCGGTCGCGGCGGGCGACGGCGCGGCCGTGCGGACGGCAACGGCGGGCGCGGCGCTTTCCGGTCCGGGCCGCTGCGCGCTCGCCACGGTGGCTGCGCCGCACAGGGCGAGGCAAAGCAGTGTCTTCATGCGCATGGCTCAGAGGTCGAGCTTGCGCCCGGCCATCCACTGGACGATGGCGGGATCGCGGTGGGAGAAGAAACTGCTGGTGCGGGTGTCGAGCGTGGCAATGCGCGCCATGTCCGCGGCATCGAGCTCGAAGTCGAGGATGGCGATGTTCTCCGCCATGCGTTCCCTGCGCACCGACTTGGCCAGGGTGGCGATGCCGCGCTGGGCCAGCCAGCGCAGCACGACCTGGCCCACGGATTTGCCGTGGCGCCTGCCGATGTCGGTGAGCACCTCGTTCTCGAACAGGTTGTTGCGCCCTTCCGCAAACGGTGCCCAGGCCTGGGCCTGCACGCCGATTTCCCGCATGAAGGCGGCGCTCTCGATCTGCTGCAGGAACGGGTTCACCTCCACCTGGTTGACGGCCGGTGCGATCTGGTTGAACGCCTGGATGTCCATCAGTCGGTCGGGGTGGAAATTGCTGACGCCGATGGCACGCAGCTTGCCCGCGCGGCAGGCTTCCTCCATTGCGCGCCAGGCGCCATGCACGTCGCCGAATGGCTGGTGGATGAGGTAGAGGTCCAGATAGTCCACCTGCAGGCGGCGCAGCGATGTGTCGATGGCCCGCTGTGTGCGCTCGTAGCCGGCGTCCTGAACCCAGAGCTTGGTCGTCACGAAAAGCTGGGCCCGCGCCACGCCGCTGGCCTTCAGGCCCTTGCCGACCGCTTCCTCGTTCAGGTAGGACGCCGCGGTGTCGATCAAGCGGTAGCCGGCCTGGATGGCGTCGATCACGCAGCGTTCGCATTCCTGCGCATCGGGAATCTGGAAGACACCGAAGCCCAGGACGGGCATCTGGACGCCATTGTTCAAGGTGAGGTGTTGCAAGGTGGGTTTCCGCGGGGGACTATGGGGCGAAGTCTAGGAACTGGACTCACATCCGGATAGTGGTAAATAGGTTGCTGGATTCGCATCCAAATGGAGACAATGCCGGCAGGAGGAAGCAGCCATGGCCATCAACGAACTCCGCTCCGTATCCACCTTCATCAAGGCCGCGGAGCTGGGCAGCCTGCGCAAGGCGGCACACGCGCTCGACATCAGCCCGCAGGCGGCGAGCAAGGCGCTGGCGCAACTGGAGGAACACCTGGACGCGAGGCTGTTCCATCGCACGACGCGGGTGATGTCGCTGACCGATGCAGGGCAGCGCCTGCTGGAGGACGTGCAGCCCGCGTTGTTGGGCGTGCAGCGCGCCCTGCAAAACGCGCGGACGGCCAGGGACGAATTCGCCGGGCCCTTGCGCATAGCCGGCCCTCGCACGGCTTTTCAGCCCATCCTCTGGCGCCTGGTGGAGGAGTTCTGTGAACGGCACCCCGGCATCCAGCCCGACGTGCTCCTGGACGACCGGGTGGGCAACTGGGTCGAGGACCGGGTGGACGTTGGCTTTCGCCTGGGCGCCTCGCCGCATGAAGGGGTCATCGCCCGCAAGCTGTTCCCGTTGCAGATGGTCATTTGCGGAGCACCGGCGTATTTGCAGCGCTTTGGCGTGCCGGACTCGCTGGCGGCCCTGGCCGCCCACCGCTGCAGCGCTTTCCGCCACCCCGGCACGGGCAAGGTCGCCCCCTGGCATGTGAAGCTGGGGGAGCAGACCGTGGACCAGCCGGTCGTGCCCGCCATCTGCAGCAATGACGAAGTCTTCGAGCTGCAGGCCGTGCTGGCGGGCAAGGTCCTGGGGCAGCTGGCGGGCGTGACCGCGGCGCCCTATATCCGTTCGGGGCAACTGGTCCCCGTCCTGCGCGACCACATGCCCGATTTCGCCAGCTACTTTGTGTACTTCGGCAGCAGGACGTCGCAGCCTGTGCGCGCCCGGGCGTTCATCGACCTGGCCGTGGAACGCCTCACCAACAACCCGCAGTACGTATTGAACGACAAGGAACTGGCGGGGGCGGATCGCCGGGCCGGCCGCACCGCGCGCAAGCCGCCGGGAACCGCCAGCAGCCGGGCAGTGCGGCCCGCGTGAAGCCGCTGCCTGGTTTCCGCTAGGGGTTTTGTGCAGGACCGATCGAGCCGCCCGCGCCGGGCCTTGGCGGACTTCCGCTGGTGGACGGGAGCTGAATGACGGCCTGCCGGTGCGCGGCCCGGGCGCCGGGTACCCGGTGCTGCCACTTCACTTTTCATAGCTGCCAGCGCTTTAGCCAAAAGGGCTGGAGGCATTTTTATTCAAAAATTCCATGGACCCGGTGGTGCAGGGGCGTCGCGCCGGTCCTCAGCCTTGGGCTTGCCGCTGGCCTGCGCATTCCCCCACCACCCAGTCCCTGAACGCCTTCACCAGCGGCGTCTGCGCGCGCGCCTCCGGGTACACGAGGTAGTACGCATCGGTGCTGGTCAGTACCGTGCCCGACAGCTCCACCAGGCTGCCCGCCGCCAGTTCCTGCTCGATCAGGAAACGCGGCAGCAGCGCCGCGCCCAGGTGCGAGACGGCGGCCTGGGCGATCATGGCGAAGTGTTCGGACTGGGGGCCGCGCAGGGCCAGGGCCGTGGGGGCGCCCACCAGCTCGAACCACTCGGCCCACTGGGTGGGGCGCGTGCTTTGCTGCAGCAGCACCACGCGGGTCAGATCCTGTGGCGTGCGGATGTGGTGGCGGTCGCGGTAGGCGGGGCTGCACACGGGCACCGTCTCTTCGTGCATCAGGTATTCGCACACGGCACCCGCCCAGTGCGGCGCACCGAAGTGGATGGCCGCGTCGAACGGTGTTCCCGCGAAATCAAAGGGCTCGGTGCGGGCCGAAAAATTGACCATGGCCTCGGGGTGCTGGGCCATGAAGCCGCCCAGGCGTGGTATGAGCCAGCGGGTGCCCAGCGTGGGCAGCACGGCCAGGTTGAGCAGGCCGTCGGTGCTCGCGAACGCCATGGCCTTCTGCGTGCTGGCCGACAGCTGCTGCAGCACGGCCAGCACGTCGGCGGCGTAGACGCGGCCCGCGTCGGTGAGCACCACGCGCTGGCGCACGCGGTGGAAGAGGGCGGTGCCCAATTGCTCCTCCAGCTGGCGGATCTGGCGCGACACGGCGCTTTGCGTGAGGTGCAGCTCCTCGGCCGCGCGCGACACGCTCTGGTGGCGGGCAGCCGTTTCAAAGGCCAGCAGGTCGGCGGTGGAAGGCAGGAAGGAGCGGCGCAGCATGGTCATGCGTGGGGGGAATGATCGGTGGTGGCCCAGGCAAGGCCTTTCAAGTCCGTGGCACTGATGCGGTGTGCGGTGCGGGTCCCTGCTATTTTCAGGTACTTCATTCCAATTTGTGATCAAGTAGTTCCATTTTTTTGCTATCCAGCGCGGCAGGATTGGCGGATATTGGCGCCTTCATTGCGTGTTTTCTCCTGCGCTGCCCCTTTTTCCTGCCCTTCTGATCCTTGCGAGCCGCCATGTCCGCCACCCCTGCCGCCACCCCCCTCGTGACCGAAGTCGATCAATTGCTGCAACGCCTGGGCGTGCCCCGCGCGGGCTACACCGGGGGCACGCTGGCCGCCCGCTCGCCCATCACGGGCGAGGTGCTGGCCCGGGTGCCGCAGCACGGCCCCGCCGAGGCGACCGCCGCCATCGGCCGTGCGCATGCGGCCTTCCAGGCGTGGCGCAACGTGCCTGCGCCGCGCCGGGGCGAGCTGGTGCGCCTGCTGGGCGAAGAGCTGCGCGCCGCCAAGGCGGACCTGGGACTGCTCGTCACCATCGAGGCGGGCAAGATTCCGTCCGAAGGCCTGGGCGAGGTGCAGGAGATGATCGACATCTGCGACTTCGCGGTGGGCCTGTCGCGCCAGCTGTATGGCCTGACGATTGCCACCGAGCGCCCCGGCCACCGCATGATGGAAACCTGGCACCCGCTGGGCGTGTGCGGCGTGATCTCGGCCTTCAACTTCCCGGTGGCCGTGTGGTCGTGGAACGCGGCGCTGGCGCTGGTGTGTGGTGATTCGGTGGTGTGGAAACCGTCCGAAAAGACCCCGCTCACGGCCCTGGCCACGCACGCCATCGCGCAGCGTGCCATCGCGCGGTTTGGTGCCGACGCGCCCGAAGGCCTGCTGGAGCTGATCGTGGGCCAGCGCGACATTGGCGAGGTGCTGGTGGATGATGCCCGCGTGCCCGTGCTGTCGGCCACGGGCTCCACCGCCATGGGCCGCGCGGTGGGCCCGCGCCTGGCGGCACGTTTTGCGCGCGGCATCCTGGAGCTGGGCGGCAACAATGCCGCCATCGTGGCCCCCACGGCCGACCTGGACCTGGCGCTGCGCGGCATCGCGTTCGCCGCCATGGGCACGGCGGGCCAGCGCTGCACCACGCTGCGCCGCCTGTTCGTGCACGACAACATTTACGACCAGCTGGTCCCCCAGCTGGCCAAGGTGTACGCCAACGTGCAGGTGGGCGACCCGCGCACCGCCGGCACGCTGGTGGGCCCGCTGATCGACCGCATGGCCTTTGAAGGCATGCAAAAGGCGCTGGAACAAAGCCGTGCGCTGGGTGCCGCGGTGCACGGCGGCGGCCGCGTGGAAGGTTTGGGCGGTGCGGACGCGTACTACGTGCGCCCTGCCCTGGTGGAGCTGCAAAGGCACGACGGCCCCGCGCTGCACGAAACCTTCGCGCCCATCCTGTACGTGGTGCGCTACAGCACGCTGGACGAGGCCATCGCGATGAACAACGCCGTGGGCGCGGGCCTGTCGTCGTCGATCTTCACGCTCAATGTGCGCGAGGCCGAGCTGTTCATGTCGGCAGCCGGCTCGGACTGCGGCATTGCCAACGTGAACATCGGCCCGAGCGGCGCGGAAATCGGCGGCGCGTTTGGCGGCGAGAAGGAAACCGGCGGCGGGCGCGAGGCGGGCTCCGACAGCTGGAAAGCCTACATGCGCAGGGCGACGAACACCATCAACTATTCCACGGCACTGCCGCTGGCGCAGGGCGTGACCTTCGACGTGTGAGCAGCGCAGTGGCAAGCGCTTTCATGCAGGCTGAAACGCCACCCATCGTCGTCATCGGTGGCGGCGTCATCGGCAGCGCCATCGCGTACTTCCTCACGCTGCAGCAGCCGGGCTGCGCGGTGGTGGTGGTCGAGCGGGACCCGACCTATGCGCGCGCATCGTCCGCGCTGTCGGCCAGCTCCATCCGCCAGCAGTTCTCCACCGACATCAATGTCCAGATCTCGGCCTATGGCATCGGCTTTCTGCGCAATGTGAACACACTGCTGGCCTGCAGCGGCGACGCGCCGGATGTGGGCCTGCACGAGGGCGGCTACCTGTACCTGGCCACCCAGGCGGGCGAGGCCACGCTGCGCGAGAACCATGCGCTGCAAAAGCGGCACGGCGCCGATGTGGCGCTGCTCGGCCCGCAGCAGCTGGCCGGGCGCTTTCCGTGGCTGGCGCTGCAGGACGTGGCGCTGGGGTCGCTCGGGCTGTCGGGCGAGGGATGGTTCGACGGCTACCTGCTGCTGAGCGCGCTGCGCAAGAAGGCGCAGAGCCAGGGCGTGCGCTACGTGGCCGATGAAGCCGTGGGCCTGGACGTGGTGGCTAGCGATGGCGTGCGGCATGTGCGTGCCGTCCGCCTGAAAAGCGGTGGCGAGCTGCCGTGCCGCTTTGCGGTGAACGCGGGTGGCCCCTGGGCCGCGGCCATCGCGGGCTGGGCGGGCATCGGCCTGCCCGTGGTGGGCAAGCGCCGCACGGTGTTCCACCTGGCCAGCCCCGCGGCGCTGCCCGGCTGCCCGCTGCTCATCGACACCAGCGGCATCTGGCTGCGGCCCGAGGGCCAAGGCTTCATCTGCGGTTTTGCGCCTGCGGCCGACAACGACGCCGACTTTGCCCCGCTGGAGCCCGAGTACGACGCCTTCGACAACCATGTCTGGCCTGCCTTGGCGGAGCGCATTCCGGGATTCGAGGCGCTGCGCATGCAGGGCGCCTGGGCGGGCTACTACGAGATGAACACCTTCGACCACAACGCCATCGTGGGCCTGCACCCCGCGTGCGACAACCTGGTGTTCGCCAACGGCTTCTCGGGCCATGGCCTGCAGCAGTGCCCTGCCGTGGGGCGCGGCCTGGCCGAGCTGATGCTGACGGGCCGCTACCGGAGCCTGGACCTGGCGCCGCTGTCCATCGAACGCATCGCGCGCAACCAGCCGCTGCTGGAGAAGAACGTCATCTGAACCCAGGAGCCCCGCACCGGGGCCCCGCCCATCCGGGCCTCCCTTTTTTTCGACGCTTTCCCACCTGCCAACCACAACACAACCGGAGACAACGACCATGGCAATTTCCCGCAAGACATTCACCGCGCTCGCTGCAGGGCTCGCACTGGCCTGCACGGCCTTCGTGCCCGCGCAGGCGCAAACCGCCATGCCCACGCTGGAGAAGATCAAGGCATCGGGCAAGGCGGTGCTGGGCGTGCGCGAGACCTCGCCGCCCATGGCCTACGCACTGGGGGCCAACGAGAAATATGTGGGCTACCACGTGGAGCTGTGCGAGCGCGTGCTCAAGGAAATCGTGCCCGACGCGAAGCTCGAGTACATGGCCGTGACGGCGCAGAACACGATGCCGCTGGTGCAGAACGGCACGCTGGACATCGGCTGCGGCCCCACCACCAACAACCTGGCGCGCCAGCAGCAGGTGGCTTTTGCCGTGACCACCTATGTGAGCGAGGTGCGCATGGCGGTGCGCAAGGATTCGGACCTGAAGTCCATCAGCCAGCTGGGCAACCGCACGATTGCGGCCTCCACCGGCACCACGGCCGTGCAGCTGCTGCGCAAGCAGGAGCGCACGCTGGGCGCACCCGTCAAGACGGTGCTGGGCAAGGACCACCACGAGAGCTTCATGCTGCTCGAATCCGGCCGCGCTGATGCGTTCGTGCTGGACGACAACCTGCTGGCGGGCCTGATCTCCAACTCCAAGGACCCGTCGGCCTACCGCATCGTGGGCGAGCCGCTGGGCGCCGAGCCGATCGCGCTGCTGTTCCGCAAGGACGACCCCACCTTCAAGGCCGCGGTGGACGGCGTGCTCACCCGGCTGATGCAGAGCGGCGAGATGGAAAAGATCTACACCAAGTGGTTCGTGAACCCCATTCCGCCCAAGAACATGAGCCTGAATTTGCCGCTGGGCACCACGCTGCGCCAGCTGTTCTCCGCACCCAACGACAAGCCCCTGGAGTCCTACCAGCAATGAACGCCGCCATCCCCGCCACAGCCTTTCGCGCGGCCGACCGCATCAGCGCCATCGGCGTGTCGGACATCGTGCGGATCACCCAGGCCGCCAACGAACTCAAGCGCCAGGGGCAGCCCGTGATCGTGCTGGGCCTGGGCGAGCCGGACTTCGACACGCCCGTGCACATCCAGGAGGCCGCGCAGCGCGCCATGGCGCGGGGCGACACGCACTACACGGTGCTGGACGGCACGCCGGAACTCAAGGCCGCGATCCAGCTCAAGTTCCGCCGCGACAACGGCCTCGCGTTCGCCACCCACGAGATCACTGTGGGCGCCGGTGCCAAGCAGGTCATCTACAACGCGCTGATGGCCAGCCTGAACCCGGGCGACGAGGTGATCCTGCCCGCGCCGTACTGGACCTCGTACGCCGACATGGTGCTGATCGCGGGCGGTGTGCCCGTGGTGGTGCCGTGCAGCGAAGACAACGGCTTTCGCATTACGGAGCAAGAGCTGGATGCCGCCATCACGCCGCGCACGCGCTGGGTGTTCATCAACTCGCCGTCCAACCCCAGCGGCACGGCCTACAGCGCCGAGCAACTGCGGCCCCTTCTGGAGGTGGTGCTGCGCCACCCGCGGGTGTGGGTGCTGGCGGACGACATCTACGAACACATCCTGTACGACGGCCATGCGTTCGCCACGCCGGTGGTCGTGCTGCCCGCGCTGCGCGAGCGCACGCTCACGGTGAACGGCGTGTCCAAGTCGTACGCCATGACGGGCTGGCGCATCGGCTACGGCGCGGGCCCGCGTGCGCTGATCGCGGCCATGGCGGTGGTGCAGAGCCAGGCGACGTCGTGCGCGTCGTCCATCAGCCAGGCGGCGGCGGTGGCGGCGCTCACCGGTCCGCAGGACGTGGTGGCCGAGCGCTGCCGCGAGTTCCAGGCGCGGCGCGACCTCGTGGTGGCTTCGCTCAATGCATCGCCGGGCCTGCGCTGCCGCGTGCCCGAGGGTGCGTTCTACACCTTTGCCAGCTGCGAAGGCGTGCTGGGCCGCACCACGCCGGGCGGCGCGCTGCTGCGCACGGATGCCGATTTTTGCGACTACCTGTTGCGCGAGTTCCACGTGGCCGTGGTGCCGGGCAGCGTGCTGGGGCTGGCGCCGTATTTCCGTATCTCGTACGCTGCCAGCATGGCCGACCTGCAGGAGGCCTGCACACGTATCCGCCGTGCGTGCGAGGCACTGCGCTGACCCACCTGTTTTCCTCGTTTGATATTTTCCCGTTCCGGACCTTTTGACATGACCACGCCTTCCACCTCCAGCCCCGCCCCAAGCCGCACCGGCGGCCAGATCCTGGTGCAGCAGCTCATCACCCATGGCGTCAAGCAGCTGTTCTGCGTGCCGGGCGAGAGCTACCTGGCTGTGCTCGATGCCCTGCACGATGCAGACATCGGCGTGACGGTGTGCCGCCAGGAAGGCGGCGCGGCCATGATGGCCGAGGCGCAGGGCAAGCTCACGGGGCAGCCAGGCATCTGCTTCGTGACGCGCGGGCCGGGCGCCACCAATGCGTCGGCCGGGGTGCACATCGCGCACCAGGACTCGACCCCGATGATCCTGTTCGTGGGGCAAGTGGCGCGCGGCGCCATGGGGCGCGAGGCGTTCCAGGAGCTCGACTACAGCGCGGTCTTCGGCACCATGGCCAAGTGGGTGGTGCAGATCGACGACCCGGCGCGCGTGCCCGAACTTATCTCGCGCGCCTTCCACGTTGCCACCTCGGGCCGCCCCGGCCCGGTGGTGGTGGCGCTGCCCGAAGACATGCTGACGGAGGCCGCCACCGTGGCCGACGCGCAGCCCTACCAGGTCACCGAGACCCACCCCGGCGCCGCGCAGATGGCAGAGCTGGCCCAGCGCCTGCAGGCCGCCCAGAGCCCCGTGGCCATCCTGGGCGGCAGCCGCTGGTCCGAGCAGGCGGTGCGCGAGTTCACGGCGTTTGCCGAGGCGTGGTCCATTCCGGTGTACTGCTCGTTCCGCCGGCAGATGCTGTTTGCCGCCACCCACGCCTGCTACGGCGGCGACCTGGGCCTCGGCGTGAACCCCAAGCTGCTGGCGCGCATCCGCGCGTCCGACCTGGTGCTGGTGGTGGGCGGGCGCCTGTCCGAAGTGCCGTCGCAGGGCTACGAGCTGTTCGGCATCCCCACGCCCGCACAGCCCCTGGTGCATGTGCATGCCGATGCCGATGAACTGGGCAAGCTCTACCGCCCCACGCAGGCCATCCACGCCACGCCGCAGGCCTTCGCCGCGGCATTGGATGCCGTGCGCCCTGCGGCGCCGGTGCCGTGGAAGGCTCACACCGAAGCCGCCCATGCCGACTATCTGGCGTGGAGCGACACCGCGCCCATCCGCATCCCCGGTGATCTGCAGATGGGCCAGGTGATGCAGCACCTCAAGGACGTGCTGCCCGCCGACACCATCTTCTGCAACGGCGCGGGCAACTTCGCCACGTGGGTGCACCGCTTCTGGCCCTTCACCACCTATGCCAGCCAGCTCGCGCCCACCAGCGGGTCGATGGGCTACGGGCTGCCGGCCGGCGTGGGCGGCAAGCGCCTGTGGCCGCAGCGCGAGGTGGTGATCTTCGCGGGTGACGGCGACTTCCTGATGCACGGCCAGGAGTTCGCGACCGCCGTGCAGTACGGCCTGCCGATCATCGTGGTGCTGCTGGACAACGCCATGTACGGCACCATCCGCATGCACCAGGAGCGCGAGTACCCGGGCCGCGTGAGCGCCACGCAGCTCAAGAACCCCGACTTCAAGGCCTACGCCCAGGCGTTCGGCGGCCACGGCGAGCGCGTCGAGCGCACCGAAGACTTCGCCCCCGCCCTGGCCCGCGCGCGGGCCAGCGGCCTGCCCAGCGTGCTGCACTGCCTGATGGACCCCGAGGCGATCACGCCCACGGGAACGCTGCAGGGCCTGCGCAACGCGGCGCTCGCCAAGAAGCAATAGACACAATCAATACCGCAGCCCAAACCCTGTGGTCGGCCGGGCGGCTGACAGCAGGGTGCCTGCGCTTTTGCGCACAATGGAGGCCGTGACCTCCGCACCGCCCGACGAGCCCTCCGCACCGCGCCTGCGTCGCATCGCGCACCTCGACATGGATGCCTTCTTCGCATCCGTCGAGCTGCTGCGCTACCCCCAGCTCAAGGGCCTGGCCGTGGTCATCGGCGGCGGGCGGCGCAAGGTGGACGAGCTGCTGCACCAGAGCCCCGATGGCCAGGGCCTGCGCGAGCCGCATTTCATCCCGGTGGCCGACTTTCCCCTGCTCAAGGACTATGTGGGCCGGGGCGTCATCACCACCGCCACCTACGCGGCGCGGCAGTTCGGCGTGGGCTCGGCCATGGGCATGATGAAGGCGGCCAGGCTGTGCCCCCATGCCATCGTGCTGCCCGTGGATTTCGACGAAGTGCGCCGCTTTTCGCGCCTGTTCAAGAGCACCATCACCGACATCGCTCCGGTGATGCAGGACCGGGGCGTGGACGAGGTCTACATCGACTTCACCGACGTGCCCGGGGGCCAGCGCGAAGGAGGCAGGGTGCTGGCACGGCTCATCCAGAAGAGGATCTTCGACGTGACGGGGCTGACCTGCTCCATCGGCGTGGCTCCCAACCGGCTGCTGGCCAAGATGGCCAGCGAGTTCAACAAGCCCAATGGCATCTCCATTGTCTATGAGTCGGATCTGCAGGCGAAGATCTGGCCGCTCAACGTGCGCAAGATCAACGGCATCGGCCCCAAGGCGGGTGAGAAGCTGGCGCGCCTGGGCATCGAGACCATCGGCCAGCTGGCGGCGCAGGATGAACAGTGGCTGATGGGGCACTTCGGCAAATCGACGGGGGCGTGGATGCACCGGGTGTCCTGGGGGCGGGACGACAGCCCCGTGGTGACCGAAAGCGAACCCGTGAGCATGAGCCGCGAGACCACCTTCGACCGCGACCTGCACGCCGTGCGCGACAAGGCGGAGCTGGGCGCGATCTTCACCGACCTGTGCCTGCGCCTGGCCGAAGACCTGCAGCGCAAGGGCTATGTGGCGCGCACCATCGGCATCAAGCTGCGCTACGACGACTTCAAGATCGCCACGCGCGACCACACCGCGGGCATCTACACGGCGGACGGCGCCACCATCCGCCAGCTGGCCGGGCAGTGCCTCAAGCGCGTGCCGCTGGACAAGCGCCTGCGCCTGCTGGGGGTGCGGGCCAGCACGCTGGCGCGGCGCGGGGAAGAGCCGGTGCTGGAGCCACGCACACCGGTGCCGGCCGGCGGCCGGGGGCGGCGGCCCGACGCGCAGGCCACCATGGAAACCGGTCAGCTTTTCTAGGCCCGAGGCTGCGCCCAAGGCCGCCCGTTTCTCGCGGCACCGCCGCAATTCTTTTGGTGCCAGACGGTGTGATCGGCAGGTAGACTTGATCGGTATCAAGCGGTAGCGGACCGCGCCGCCTGCCGACGATGCGGGCCCATCAGGAGCTTTCCATGCGCATCAACCTGCCGGTGACCCAGCAGAATTTCGACTACCCCGGCGATGAGCTGCTGGTGTCCAGCACCAACACCAAGGGCGAGATCACGCACTGCAACCCCGCCTTCGTGCGCGTGAGCGGGTACAGCCACGACGAGCTTGTCGGCCAGCCCCACAACATCATCCGCCACCCCGACATGCCCGCCGAGGCCTACAAGGACTTGTGGCGCACCGTCGGCCGGGGGGAGCCCTGGACGGGGCTGGTGAAAAACCGCCGCAAGAATGGCGACCACTACTGGGTGCGGGCCAATGTCACGCCCATCATGGAGGGGGGCAAGCCCCGCGCCTACATGTCGGTGCGCACCAAGCCCAGCGCGGCGGAGTCCGATGCCGCCGAGGCCCTGTATGCGCAAATGCGCCGCGATGCGGCCTCGGGCGCGCGCAGTTTCTACCTGGACGCCGGCAACCTGCGCTACCGCGGTGTGCGTGGCTGGCGGCAGCGCATGGCGCAAATGGCGTTGCTGCCCCGCATGGCGCTGGTGCTTGGGGTGTTGCTGCTGCTGGCGCTGGTGCCCGACATGCTGGGGCTGCAGGGCCCCGTGGCCTGGGTGACGCGCCTGGTGCTGCTGCTGGTGGGGAGCGGGTGGGCGCTGTGGCGCTACCAGGCCACCGTGCTGCGGGGCGTGCACGATGCGACCCGGTTCGCCTCCGACATCTCGGCATGCAATCTGGCCACCTCGGTCCACGTGGACTATCCACCGCCATTGGGCGCGCTCATGCAGCGGCTGCGGCAGACGCAGGTCAACCTGCGCGCGGTGGTGGGCGATGTGCGCACCGAAGTGCGCAGCTTCACCCAGTCGGCCGCCGAGATTTCGCGCGGCAGCCTGGACCTGTCGGCACGCACCGAATCGCAGGCGAGCAGCCTGGAGGAAACCGCCGCGTCGATGGAGCAGCTGGCCAGCACCGTGCAGCAGACGGCCGACACCGCCGCCAAGGTGTCGCACGAGAGCGCGCAAAGCAGCGACATCGCCACGCGCGGCGGCCAGGCCGTGCAGGAGGTGGGCGCTGCCATGCAGGAGATGAAGCAGTCGTCCACGCGCATCAGCGAGATCGTGGGCGTGATCGAGGGCATCGCCTTCCAGACCAACCTGCTGGCGCTCAATGCCGCCGTGGAGGCGGCCCGCGCGGGCGAGCAGGGCCGGGGCTTTGCCGTGGTGGCGGGGGAGGTCCGGGCCCTGGCGCAGCGCAGCGCCAGCTCGGCCAAGGAGATCAGCGGCCTGATCGGCGCGACGGTGAACCAGATCGCCAACGGCGCGCAGCAGATGGACCATGCCGGCACCACCATCCAGGGCGTGGTCAACGCCGTGGGGCGGGTGAGCACGCTGGTGCAGCAGATCAGCAGCGCGACCAAGGAGCAGTCCCAGGGCATCGCCCAGGTCAACGAGGCTGTCACGCAGCTCGACACCGTGACGCAGCAGAATGCGGCGCTGGTGGAGCAGTCGGCGGCATCGGCCCAGGGCCTCAAGGAAAGCGCCCTGTCGCTGGGCCGGTCCGTGGATGTGTTTCGCCTGGGCTAGCGGCCCTGCGCCGTGGCGGGGCGCGCGGTATTTCTTGACGAATTCTTACTGCTAACTTACAGTGAATTTCCCGTTTTCCGGGAGGTTCCCATGACCCTGAACGAGCTGCAACGCATCAAGCAGTGGCATGTCGCGCACAAGGCCGAGCACCCGCTGGAGTACCACCTCTGGGACCTGGTGTTGACGATCTGGATGCTGGGGTGGGTGGGCTGGTTTCCCATCTGCGCCTTTGGCGAGCCCTGGACCGCGCCGGTGTGCCTGGTCGCCATCTTTCTGCCCAGCCTGTATGTGACCTGGCGCACCCGCGCGCATGCGCGCCACACCCTGCGGTGCGACTGGATTGACGCGCGCGGTTAGCGGATCTTTGGAGGGCCTTACTGGCGGGCGGTGCGCACGTTGCGCGGCAGGCCCTGCGGGTGGCTGGTGCGCAGCGGGTTGATGTCCAGGCCGCCCCGGCGCGTGTAGCGCGCATACACGGTGAGCTTGATGGGTTTGCAGCGGGTCCACACGTCCATGAAGATGCGCTCCACGCACTGCTCGTGGAATTCGTTGTGGTTGCGAAAGCTCACCAGGTACTGCAGCAGGCCTTCCTGGTTGATCTGCGGGCCGCTGTAGCTGATCTGCACGCTGCCCCAGTCGGGCTGGCCCGTCACCAGGCAGTTGCTCTTGAGCAGGTTGCTGGTGAGCACTTCGGACACGGGGGCCTCGCCAAACACGGCCGTCAGCAGCTCGGGCGCGGGCTGGTACTGCGTGCATTCCACGTCCAGCCGATCGAGGCTCAGGCCGTCGAGTTCGTGCACGGGCTCCTGGTCGAACAGTTCGGGGCTGAGGAGCCGCACGCCCACGGTGGCCGGGTGCTCCGCGCCGCGCCATACGGCCTCGCTGATGTCGGCACGGATGCGGGCCTGCACCTCGGCCGCATCCGTGAATCGGGTGTTGTTGAAACTGTTGAGGTAGAGCTTGAACGACTTGCTCTCCACGATGTTGGGGGTCTCGCACGGCATGGTGATGTGCGCCAGCGCCACCTGCGGCTTGCCGCGCTGGTTGAGCCACGACAGCTCGAACGCCGTCCACAGGTCGGCGCCGAAGAACGGCGCGGCGCCGGTGACACCGATCTCGGCCCGCTTGCCCGCGCGGGGGATGGGGAACAGCAGAGAGGCGTCGTACTGGTCGATGTAGGCCGATGCCTTGCCGAGTTGGGATTGTTCCGGGGTGTTCATGGATACTATTAAATTGATAGCTGGTAGCGCAATGTGGATAAGCGCCAAGGCCTGTTTTTATTTGAATTCCCGCTCGCGCAGCCACTTGGTGGCGATCCATTTTTCGCCGGCGATCACCGGGGCGCCGCCATGCAGGGTGCGCGTGGACGGGTGCGGGCGCTCGTAGCTGAAGAACACGGCATTGCCGCGCTGCGGCGCCACTTCCACATGCACATCGGGGAAGGTGGTGCCGCCGCCTTTCTCGGGCGTGTTCAGGTACATCACGAGCGTGCCCACACGCTGGCCGCCGCGCTTGACGATGGTGGGCGTGCCCGGCTCGGCGGGGTCGAAGTAGTCGTAGTGCGGCTTGTATTCGGCACCGGGGCGGTAGTGCAGCACCTGCAGGCCCTCGCCGTTCTCGATGGGCCAGTTCAGCAGGCGGGCGATGCGCTCCTCGATGCGCTGCAGCAGCGGGCTTTCGCCGCGCTGGAAGAACATGCCGTCGCTCGTGCGGTCGTCGTTGACTTCCTCGCCCCCCGTCTTGGTGGCCACGGTGAGCGAGCGCGCCATGCGCGGCGCGGCGGCGGCGATCAGAGCGTCGCATTCTTCGGGCGACAGCAGGTTGCCGAACACCACGATGCGCGGCTGGGCGATCGCCAGCAGCACGTTCACGCTGCGGTCGCCGGCCTCAAGCTGCGCGGGGGATTCGTCCAGCCGCGGCTCGGGCACCGCCACGGCGGGTGGCTGGCCCTGCTGCACGGCCAGTTCGTTGAGGTGGTCCTGCAGCGTGATCTCCAGCGCATCGGCGGCCACGTTCTCATCCCAGCCCGCATCGCGCATGGACTGCAGCACCACGGGCGCGGCATAGCCTGCCTGGGCCTGCTCGATGATCCAGCGGCGCAGCTCGGGCGTGATGGCCTGCCGCGCGGCACCGCGGTCCTGGTGGGTTGCCGTGGTGCTGTCCGGGTGCTGTTCAGAACGCGATGTCATGGCGGTCCTTCAACGTAAGCAGGTTTCTTTCGGGGTTACGGGGCGGGTGCTGCCTTGCGCCGGAATACCAGGCGCTCGGGCCCGGATGATGCCGGGGCAAAGGCATAGCCGTCCAGATCAAACCCTTCCAGCTGGCGGGGTGTGGCAAGGCGGTGCGTGACGGCATAGCGGGCCATGAGGCCGCGCGCGCGCTTGGCGTGGAAGCTGATGATCTTGTAGCCGCCGCCTTTCCAGTCCTCGAACACGCATTCGACCACGCGTGCCTTGAGCGCCTTGCGGTCCACGGCCTTGAAGTACTCCTGCGACGCCAGGTTGACCACGACGGGCGTGGTGTCGGCGCGCAGCCGGGTGTTGAGGTGCTCGGCGATCTGGCTGCCCCAGAACTGGTACAGGTTGCTGCCCGCGGCCGTGGCCAGGCGCGTGCCCATCTCCAGCCGGTAGGGCTGCATGCGGTCGAGCGGGCGCAGCACGCCGTACAGGCCGCTCAGGATCGCCACGTGGCGCTGGGCCCAGTCCAGGTCGTCGGCGGTGAGCGCGCGCGCCTGCAGGCCTTCGTACACGTCGCCGTCGAAGGCCAGCAGCGCCTGGCGCGAGTTGGCGGCGGTGAAGCGGGGGCGCCAGGCCTGGTAGCGCGCCACGTTGAGCGCGGCCAGCTTGTCGCTCAGGTCCATGAGCGAGGCGATGTCCTGGGGGGACTGGGTGCGCAGCACCTCGATCAGGGCCGTGGACTGTGGCACGAACTGGGGCGTGGAATGGGGCAGCCCCTCGGGCAGGGGGGTGTCGTAGTCAAGGGATTTGGCTGGGGACAGCAGGAACAGCATGTGGGAGTCCGGGTGGTCCGTGGGGCTCGGAAGGGGAGAAGGCTGGGCGGAGCGAGGCCGGAATGCCGGCAGCGGCCAAAATGGTACCTGCTGCAGGGCCGCCGCAGCGCCAAGGCGTTGTTCAGGGCCCCCAAAGCAAGAAGGCGGCCCTGGGCCGCCTTCTTGTTTTCAGGGCCGCAGCCGGTGGATCAGGCCGCCGGCGGCTGCTCGAAAGGCAGGGTCATCGCCGACAGGTCGCGGCGGGTTTCCACCAGCACCAGCGGGCCTTCGTCCAGCACGACCGCGGGCGGCCGTTCGCGTGGAACGCGGATGGGTTGCGGTTCGGCGGCGATCGCCGCCTGCACGGCGGCGATCTTGCCCGCGTCCGAGTTCACCCATTGCAGCCCCGACGAGGCGGCAACCTGCTGGAGCTCGTCGACCGGCAGCGTGAAGGACTGGACACGGGGCATGCCGTTGGCGGCAGCCGCCGCAGCAGCAACCGCCACCGGGGCTGGCGCGGGCGCGGCAACGGGTGCGACCGGGGGCGCCACGGGTGCCGCGGCAGCAGGGGCCGTGGCGGCCACCGGAGCAGCCACGGGCGCTGGCGCTGCAGCCGCCACCGGGGCGGCAGCCGGAGCCTCGGCCACGGCGGCCTCCACCGGTGCGGCGGGGGCGCTGAAGTAGCTGCGGCGTGGAGCCTCATCCTGCTCCGGCGCCGGTTCGGCCTGGGGTGCGGTGACGGCGGTGGGATCGAAGTCCAGCATCGCCGGTGCCGCTGCCGTGGTCTCGGCGCTGTCGCGAGGACCTCGCTCGCCGCGTTCGCGGCGGTCACGGCCGTAGCGGTCGCGCGAGCGGCGCTCACGGCGCTGCTGCTCTTCGCTGGCCGGGGCGCCATTGCCCGCGGCCACGTCGTTGCCGGACAGGTCCAGGTCGGGCAGCGATGCCAGAGGGGCGGTGTCGACGAAGTCGCCCGCGGCCGGCGCGGTGCTCTCCTGCGCTTCGACAGCACGGGGCGTGCGTTCGCCGCGCTCTGCACGGTCTCCACGTTCGCGGCGGCCGGAGCCTTCGCCACGGTCACGGCGCGGACCGCGCTCGCCGCGCGGCTGCTGGCCCGCTTCCGCGCTGTTGCCGTTCGGACCTTCCACCTGCGCCTGCGCGGCAGCGGTGTTGTCGCCGTTCAGGCCGGCGGCCTGGTTGCGGGGCTCGGCGTCGCGGCGGCCACGGCCACCGTCACGGCCGTTGCGGCCTTCGCGTCCCTCACGGGCTTCGCCTTCGGGGCGGCGGTCGGTGTCGCGGGGTGGGCGGCCCTCGGCGTCGCGCGGAGCGCGGCCTTCGGCCGAGCGCTCGCCACGGCGGCCGCGGCCTTCGCTGGCGCCTTCGCGGTTGCCGCCATCACGGCCGCCTTCGCGTTGGCCTTCCCGGTTGCCATCGCGTTGGCCTTCCCGGTTGCCATCGCGGCCACCACGGCGGCCACGGCCTTCGCCGTTGCGGCCATCGCGGCGGGGCTCGCCGCGGCCCGTGGTTTCAGGTGTGGCGGCGGGGGCAGGGGCTGCTGCCACCGGTGCGGGGGCTGCCGGTGCATCGCCAAAGCCGAACAGGCTCTTGAGCCAGGAAAAGAAGCCTTGCTCCTGCGGCGCGGCGGCGGCAGCGGGCGCTGGCGCAGCCACGGGGGCCTGGGCGGGTGCCGCGGGCGCGGCAGCGGGGCGCTGGCCGGCGCGGGGTGGGCGGGCCGCGCCTTCGGGGCGGGGCTCGGCCACGGGGGCGGGAGCATCGGGCAGCACGCCCTTGATGACGGGGGTCTGCTTGTTGGTGGGCTCCTGCGAGCGGCGCGTCACGGCCGTGGGGTCTTCCACTTCCTCGGCGAGCTTGTAGCTGGCTTCGATGTGGTCCAGGCGCGGATCGTCGTGCTTGAGGCGTTCCAGGCGGTAGTTGGGGGTTTCCAGCGTCTTGTTGGGCACCATCAGCACGGCCACGCGCTGCTTGAGTTCGATCTTGGCGATCTCGGTGCGCTTTTCGTTGAGCAGGAACGAGGCCACTTCCACCGGCACCTGGCAGTGCACGGCGGCCGTGTTGTCCTTCATGGACTCTTCCTGGATGATGCGCAGGATTTGCAGGGCCGAGCTTTCCGTGTCGCGGATGTGGCCCGAGCCGCCGCAGCGGGGGCAGGGGATGGACGAGCCTTCGCTCAAGGCGGGCTTCAGGCGCTGGCGGCTCATCTCCATGAGGCCGAACTTGCTGATGGTGCCGAACTGCACGCGGGCGCGGTCCTGGCGCAGCGCGTCGCGCAGGCGGTTTTCCACTTCGCGGCGGTTCTTGCTCTCCTCCATGTCGATGAAGTCGATCACGATCAGGCCGCCCAGGTCGCGCAGGCGCATCTGGCGCGCCACTTCGTCGGCGGCTTCCAGGTTGGTGCGGGTGGCGGTTTCCTCGATGTCGCCGCCCTTGATGGCGCGGGCCGAGTTCACGTCCACGCTGACCAGCGCTTCGGTGTGGTCGATCACGATGGCGCCGCCCGAGGGCAGTTGCACGGTGCGGGCGTAGGCCGATTCGATCTGGTGCTCGATCTGGAAGCGGCTGAACAGGGCGGCGTCGTCGCGGTAGCGCTTCACGCGGGCGGCATGCTCGGGCATGACGTGCGCCATGAACTGCTGCGCCTGTTCGTAGATGTCGTCGGTATCGATGAGGATGTCACCGATGTCGTTGTTGAAGTAGTCGCGGATCGCGCGGATGACGAGGCTCGATTCCTGATAGATCAGGAAGGCGCCCTTGCCGCCCTTGGCGGCGCCGTCGATGGCGTTCCACAGCTTGAGCAGGTAGTTCAGGTCCCACTGCAGCTCGGGCGCGGTGCGGCCGATGCCGGCGGTGCGCGCGATGATGGACATGCCGTTGGGGTATTCCAGCTGGTCCATCGCCTCCTTGAGCTCGGCGCGGTCCTCGCCCTCGATGCGGCGCGAAACGCCACCGCCACGGGGGTTGTTGGGCATCAGCACCACGTAGCGGCCGGCCAGCGAGACGAAGGTGGTCAGGGCCGCGCCCTTGTTGCCGCGCTCTTCCTTTTCGACCTGGACCAGCAGCTCCTGGCCCTCGCGGATCACTTCATTGATGCGTGCCTGGCTGGGCGAGACACCGGGGGTGAAGTAGCTGCGCGAGATTTCCTTGAACGGCAGGAAGCCGTGGCGGTCTTCGCCGTAGTCGACGAAGCAGGCTTCCAGCGAGGGCTCGACGCGCGTGACGACGGCCTTGTAGATGTTGCCCTTGCGCTGTTCGCGCCCCTCGATTTCGATTTCGTAGTCGAGGAGCTTCTGTCCGTCGACGATGGCCAGGCGCCGTTCTTCAGGCTGCGTGGCGTTGATGAGCATCCGCTTCATGATGCGATTCCTTCAGTGTTTCGCGGACAGCAGCGGAGCAGCCAACCGTGACCCACGGAGAGGGCTGCGCGGGCTGCCGCCCACAGTTTCCAAACCAATACAACAAGCTCTACAGGAGCTGTGAATGCCTGGACTGACGCATCGAAACGAAGGGAATTGCCGGGAATGCCAAGGGTCTGCCGAGCGCTAGCGCGGCAGGAAAAGGCAGGGGCGCGTGGATGGGGGCGAGTGAGAGTGGCGCAGTTTTGCTACTAAAATAGTAGCGTGTTGCGCTTGCAGGACGGGCGCTGGGGCGGAATGTGCGTGTGCGGCCGGGGGCAACAGCCACCGCCACAAGGTCACCATCCATGCCATCAACAACCACATGCTCGCTTCGATCCGCTGGCAGGCTGCTCCCGGGTAGGGTGCGTCTGCCAGCTTGGGGATTCCGTATCAGTGTTTCAATCTGTCAGCCCGCCGAACGAAGCGCAGGCCACCGCAGGCATCTGGCCTGCAATCTGCGTGCACGACGCCCGCTGGCATCGACCTTCCTGCACGAGGGAAAGGGTTGCGTGGACTAAACTCCAGACAAATCAACCACTTACACAGCAACGCGCAGGTGAAACACATTATAGGGGCCAAACCGCCATCCGACCGCACCACGGCGGCAAGCCCTCCGGCGGCACGCCTGATCGAGGTCGATTCCGATTCCGCGGGCCAGCGGCTCGATAACTTTTTGATACGCCACTTGAAAGGTGTGCCAAAAACGCACGTCTACCGCATCATCCGCAGCGGCGAGGTGCGCATCAACAAAGGCCGCGTGAGTGCCGACACCCGCGTGGAAGCAGGGGACGTGGTGCGCCTGCCTCCTGTTCGAATTTCAGACAAGGTGGCCGAGAAGGCCGAGCGTCCGGCGCCCGCGCGCGAATTTCCCATCCTGCTCGAAGACGAGCATCTGATCGCCATCGACAAACCTGCCGGTGTGGCGGTGCACGGCGGCAGCGGCGTGAGCTTCGGCGTGATCGAGCAGTTGCGCCAGGCGCGCCCGGCCGCGAAATTCCTGGAGCTGGTGCACCGGCTGGACCGCGAGACCTCGGGCATCCTGCTGGTGGCCAAGAAGCGCTCGGCGCTCACGCACCTGCAGGACCAGTTCCGCGAGCGCGAGACCGGCAAGACCTACCTGGCACTCGTCACGGGTGCCTGGCCCGCCAACAAGAAAGTCATCGACCTGCCGCTGCACAAGTACCTGCAGGCCGACGGGGAGCGCCGTGTGCGCGTGACCACGGCCGACGACCCGGACGGCATGCGCTCCGTCACGCTCGTCAAGGTGCGCAGCTCGGTGCCCCCGCGCCCCGCGCAGGGGCTGCCCGCCATGTCGCTGCTGGAGGTGACCATCAAGACCGGCCGCACCCACCAGATCCGCGTGCACCTGGCCAGCCAGGGGCATGCCATCGTGGGGGACGACAAGTACGGGGATTTCGATCTCAACAAGCGGCTGCAGAAGCTGGGCATGAAGCGCATGTTCCTGCATGCCTGGCGGTTACAGTTCAACCATCCCGCCTCGGGCGAGCGCGTGGCGCTCCATGCCGAGCTGCCGTCCGAACTGGCCGGCTTTGTGCCTTCTCCTGCCTGAAATGGCGCGAACAACCCCCCATGCCCTCCACCACCTCCCGCCCGCGCCGTTTCGATCTCATCGCCTTTGACTGGGACGGCACCCTGTTTGATTCCACCGCCATCATCGTGCGCTGCATCCAGGCGGCGGTTCGCGATGTCGGTGGCACGGTGCCCACCGACAAGGAGGCCGCCTACGTGATCGGCATGGGGCTCATGCAGGCCCTGGCCCATGCCGCCCCCGACGTGCCGCCCGAGAAGTACACCGACCTGGGCAACCGCTACCGGTTCCACTACATCCAGCACCAGGAGGACCTGAGCCTGTTCGACGGCGTGCTGCCGCTGCTGGCCGACCTGCGCGATCGCGGGCACCTGCTGGCGGTGGCCACGGGCAAGAGCCGCCGCGGCCTGGACGATGCGCTGCATTCGGTGGACCTGCGCGGCGTGTTCGATGGCTCGCGCACGGCCGACCAGACCGCGGGCAAGCCGCATCCGCTGATGCTGCAGGAGCTGATGGCCGAGTTCGACGTGCCGCCCGAGCGGCTGCTGATGGTGGGCGACACCACGCACGACCTGCAGATGGCGGTGAATGCCGGCTGCGCCAGCGTGGGGGTGAGCTACGGCGCGCATGAGCCCGAGGTGTTCCATGCGCTCAACCCGCTGCACGTGGCCCATTCGGTGCGCGATCTGCACGACTGGCTGCTGCAATACGCCTGACGGGCGGGCACGATGCGCAAGCGAGCATTCCCATGACGGACCTTCCTGACCGGGCCATTGCGTTGTGCAACAGCGCCGACCTGGCCGACAGCGGCCTGGCTGTTGCGTTTGACGTGGTCTATGCGGGGCAGACCTGCCGGGCCTTTGCCATCCGCTACCGCGGCACGCCCCATGCCTATCTCAACCGCTGCACGCACGTGGCGATGGAAATGGACTACCAGCCCGACCGGTTTTTTGACGATACCGGCCAGTGGCTGCTGTGCGCCACCCATGGTGCGGCCTACCTGCCCAGCACGGGGCAGTGTGCGGGGGGGCCCTGCCGGGGCGGCCTGGTGAAAATTGCCTTGTCGGAAAGCGATGGCGTGGTGCACTGGCATACTGCATACAACCTGCAACCCGTAGAGTTCTAGAAAAACTAGATGAATTACCCTTATGTGCTGTCGTCCGGTGCCTTGCCCGTGCCCTGGACAGGCCGCCCCGGCAAGGCAGGCGCAGCGCCAGGACGCATGACATGACCGACCCCCAACCGCCCGGTTCCCCGGGTTTTGACCCCAAAAGCAACCCAGCGCCCGACCTGTGGGCGCAATCAGCTACGAATTCAGGAGCATCTGTGAGCGACTCATCGCGTGAACCCGGCTGGGAACGCGCCACGCTGGAAAAGCTGGCCTTCTCTGCCCTGCAAGAGCAACGCAGCGCCCGCCGCTGGAAGATATTCTTCCGGCTGGCATGGCTGCTGCTGATCGCCGCCGTTGCCTTCGCCGCCCTGCGCCAGGCGTCGCCCAGCGCCAGCAAGAGCGCGCCGCACACGGCGGTGGTCGACATCAAGGGCGAGATCGCCGCGGGCGCCGAGGCCAGCGCCGAGTTCGTCGTGGCCGCGATGCGCAGCGCGCTGGAGGACGAAGGCTCGCAGGCGCTGGTGCTGCTCATCAATTCGCCCGGCGGCAGCCCGGTGCAGGCCGGCATCATCAACGACGAGATCGTGCGCCTGAAGGCCAAGCACAACAAGCCGATCTATGCCGTGGTGGAGGAAACCTGCGCCTCGGCCGCGTACTACATCGCCGCCGCGGCGGACGACATCTATGTGGACAAGGCCAGCATCGTGGGCAGCATCGGCGTGCTGATGGATGGCTTCGGCTTCACCGGCACCATGGAAAAGCTGGGCGTGGAGCGCCGCCTGCTGACCGCTGGCGAGAACAAGGGCTTTCTCGACCCGTTCAGCCCGCAGACCGAAAAGCAGCGCGCCTACGCGCAGACCATGCTCGACCAGATCCACCAGCAGTTCATCGCGGTGGTGAAGGCCGGGCGCGGCGACCGCCTCAAGACCACGCCCGACACGTTCAGCGGCCTGTTCTGGACCGGCCAGCAGGCCGTGGAAATGGGCCTGGCAGACAAGCTGGGCAACCTGGATTACGTGGCGCGCGAGGTGGTGAAGGCCGAGGACATCATCGACTACACCCGCCGCGACAACGTGGCCGAGCGCCTGGTCAAGCGTTTTGGCGCCGCCATCGGCGTGGGCGCGGTCAAGTCGCTGTCAGTGGCGGGGCCGCAGCTGCGCTGACGCCACCTGATCTGGCCTGCGGGCCACTCGCAGCCAATGCCCTGGGTGGAGATTCCATCCGGGGCATTTTTGCGTATGGGCGTGTGCGAATGGCGCCGCTGACCGGGCGGTGCAAGCCTCAGGGGCGGCAGGAGGGTGGAGGGGCCGGGGTGTGATGCCTGCTTCAGCTGTCCAGCCCGCCGGCCCTGCGCTGGCGCGAGCCGTCTTCAAGAATGGTGTCGTCCGCCACGAGCTTGCCCGCTTCGTCCCACTGCTTGCGCGCCGTGAGGCGTGTGCGGCCGCGGGCATCGGGGGCGGAATACTGCTCTTCCATCGCCAGCCGGCCGTTGTCGTGGAACGCCTGCTGCGTTCCCACGGGCCACTGGTCCTTGGTGAGCTGGTCGCGCCGCAGGAGGCTGCCGTCGTCGCGGTGCATCTCGCGCAGCAGGCGGGCCTGCTCGCCGCTGCCGCTCCAGGTGCTGCGTTCGCGCACGGACCCGTTGAGGTACCAGCGCTCCACCTGCACCTCGCGCCCGCCGTCAAAACCGCGCTGCTCGATGAGCTGGCCCGATGCGCCGTAGCGCCGGGTGCTCCACAGAGGGCCCCGGGTGTCGCGCAGCGCGCGCTCGTCGGGGGCGAAAACGCGTTCCTCGCGCAGCACGCTCCTGCCGCCTTCGGTGTGGAAGCTGCGGTGAACGCGCCGGCCTTCCACCACGAGCTGCTGGGCGGAGACGAGGCCGTCGCCGTTCCATTCGGTGGCGCTCAGCAGGCGGCCCTGGTCGTACCGAAGCTGTGCGGTTGGGGTCCCGTTTTCCGCGTGCAGCAGGGTGTCGGTGGCGCCATCGAAGCCGCAGAGCTTGCGGTCTTCGGGCAGCACGCTGGCACGGGGGCAGAGCAGGCGCGTGGGCTGGCCCCTGCCGTTGGTCTCCACATGAAAGAGCTCCTGCCCCTCGCCATGGAACGACACCCGCTCCACGCGGCCGGTGGCATCGAAGCGGCGCACCGCGCCCTGGGTGCGGCCGTTGTCGGCGGTTTCCTCGCGCCGCACCTGGCCGTCGGGCCAGAACTCGGCCACCCGGCCGTGGCTGTTGCCGCGTTCGTTCACCGTGCGCTCGCGCTGCAGGCGGCCTTCGCGGTCGAACATGCGCTCCTGGCCGATGTACTTGCCATTGCGCAGCTCCTGCTCTCGCTGGACATGGCCCGTGTCCTCTTCGCTGCAGCGCACGAGCCCGGACTGTCCGGCCGTTTCGGCACCGTTGGAGATGTTGATGGCCTTGCCGTTCAATTCACAACGAATAATGGCCTCTGCGCTTGTCATATAAGCGCTACAAGCTATTAAAGATATAGCAATCGAATGCGGCTGCATGTCAGCGGCCCAATGCGAACACCACGGGGGTGCGGTTGTCGGGGGGCTCGGGCTGCTGGCGCCATTGCCGCACCAGCTGGCTGCGGATGCGTGCGTCCGGCAGCGTCAGCCCGCTGGCCAGCGCCAGCCGGGTGTGGGGCTGCAGCGCCTGGACCAGCGCCTGCCACAGGGCCGCATTGCGGTACGGGGTTTCGATGAAGAGCTGGGTCTGCCCTGTCTTGAGGGCCAGGCCTTCGAGTTCCTTGATGCGCTGGGTGCGCTCCTGGCTGTCCTGTGGCAGATAACCGACGAATGCGAAGTTCTGCCCGTTCAGGCCGCTGGCCGCCAGTGCGAGGAGCAGCGACACCGGGCCCACCAGGGGGGCCACGGGGATCTGCAGATCGTGCGCGGCGCGCACCACGGACGAGCCCGGGTCGGCCACGGCGGGCATGCCCGCCTCGCTGACCAGTCCCATGTCATGCCCCGCCAGCGCGGCGGCCAGCAGGGGGCGGGCATCGAAGGGGGCCGACCCCTTGTCGCCATGGTCTCCCTTCTTGTGCACCTCGCGCGGCAGTTCGGTGATCTGCTGCTGCTGCAGGGAAGCGGCCAGGGGGTGGAGGGCATCGACGCGCTTGAGGTAGGCGCGGGTGCTCTTGGCGTTCTCGCACACCCAGTGGGTGAGCCGCGCCGCGGTCTGCAAGGTGCTGGCGGGCAGCGCATCCTGCAGCGGAACCTGGCTGTCGCAGCCAAAATCGAGCGGCGCGGGCACCAGGTACAGCGTTCCGGTTCTTGCGTTCATCGCTGGGCTCCATGGGGCTGCGTGGTACCTGCCATCCAGGCAACTGGCGCAGCCCAGGCCGAGGCGTGCCCTTCTGCGCAAGGAGTGGGTGGCTGCGCGACGCGGCTCGGGGGATGTTTCATCACGGCAGTACCAGCCCTGCCGCCCGCAGCATGCGGCAGGTGCGGATCAGCGGCAGCCCAATGAGCGCGGTGGGGTCGTCGCTCACGATGGCATCGAGCAGCGCGATGCCCAGGCCTTCGCTCTTGGCGCTGCCCGCGCAGTCGTAGGGCTGCTCGGCGCGCAGGTAGCGCTCTATCTCTGCGTCGGACAGGTCGCGGAATTTCACCTCCACCGCAGCCAGGTCCACCTGCTCGAAGCCCGTGGCGGCGCACACCACGGCCACGGCGGTCTGGAACACCACGGTCTGGCCCCGCATCTGGCGCAACTGCTGCACCGCGCGCTCGTGGTGGCCCGGCTTGCCCAGGGGTTCGCCCGCAAGGTCGGCGACCTGGTCGGAGCCGATCACCACGGCATCGGGGTGCTGGCGGGCCACCGCCTGGGCCTTGGCCACCGCCAGGCGCAAGGCCAGCGCGCGCGGGACCTCGCCCGGGCGGGGCGTCTCGTCCACATCGGGGGCGGCAACGTCGAAACGCAGGTTCAACCGCTGGAGCAATTCGCGTCGGTACCGCGAGGTGGAGCCCAATACCAGAGGGCGTTGCAGGGGAGGGGATTGATGCATGCGCCGATTCTCTTACACTGCCGCCATGACCAAGGAATTCTCCGCACAGCGCCTGGACGTGAAAGCCTTTGCACAGGCGGGCGGTCGGCTGTCGGGCCACGATTCGCTCTTGAAGTACGAACGCCTGGCCCAGGAGGCCAAGGGCCTGCACCCGGACCTGATGGTGGACTGGGAGGCGGTCGGCGAAGTGCGCACGGCGCTGGGTGGCATGGGCCAGGTGTGGCTGCATCTCAAGGTGCGGGCCAGTTTCCCCATGGAGTGCCAGCGCTGCATGACCCCGGTGGATGTCCCCTTGGAGGTGGACCGCGAGTTCCGCTTCGTGGCCGACGAAGCCACGGCCGAGGCGCTGGACGACGAGAGCGAGGAAGACCTGCTGGCCATGAGCCGCGAATTTGATCTGCGCGAGCTGATCGAAGACGAATTGCTGATGGCGCTGCCCGTGGTGCCCAAGCACGACGAATGCCCGACCTCGGTGCCCCTGGCTTCCTCGGATGAGGATTTCGAAGAGGCCAACGCCGAGAAGCCCAATCCATTTGCCGCGCTGGCGGGCCTGCGAAAACCCGGCAAAGGGTCATAAAGAGGCCGCGAGCCATTTAGGCTATAATCGAGGGCTTCGCGCGAATCCCCTCGTGTCTTTAATGGGCTGATCGCGTTTTTACCAACCTATTCAAGACCAGGAGCCATCATGGCCGTTCAGCAAAACAAAAAGTCCCCTTCCAAGCGCGGCATGCACCGCTCGCACAATGCCCTGAATGTGCCGGGCATTGCCGTGGAACCCACGACCGGTGAAACGCACCTGCGCCACCACATCAGCCCCAACGGCTTCTACCGCGGCCGCCAGGTGCTGAAGAACAAGTCTGAAGCCTGACTTTCGCCCCATCCAAAGGCCCGTTGCTACTGAAATCGTAGCGCGGGCCTTTGTTTTGACCGTTGCATTTCATCTTCCGGCCTGTCTGGCCGGTCGGACAAGTCGCCCATGATCACACTGGCTGTTGACTGCATGGGGGGCGACCATGGCCCCCGCGTCACGCTCGCGGCGTGCCGCCAGTTCCTAGATAACCACCCTGATGCCCGCCTGCTGCTCGTTGGCTTGGCGGACAGCCTGCAGTCGTTCTCGCACGACCGCGCCACCATCGTGCCCGCTTCCGAAGTGGTGGCCATGGATGACCCCGTGGAGGTGGCCCTGCGCAGGAAGAAGGACTCTTCGATGCGCGTGGCGATCCAGCAGGTCAAGGATGGCGCCGCCTCGGCGGCTGTCTCCGCAGGCAATACCGGCGCCCTGATGGCCATTGCCCGCTATCTGCTCAAGACGCTCGACGGCATCGACCGCCCGGCCATCGCCACGCAGATGCCCAATGCCGCCGGCGGCGCCACCACGGTACTGGACCTGGGCGCCAACGTGGATTGCTCTGCGGAGCACCTGCTTCAGTTCGCCGTCATGGGCTCCGCGCTGGTGTCCGCCCTCAGGGATGGCGGCGAGCCGACGGTGGGTCTCCTCAATATCGGTGAGGAAGTCATCAAGGGCAGCGAAGTGATTAAAAAAGCAGGTGAACTCCTGCGATCTGCTGCCAATTCTGGCGATCTGAATTTCTATGGAAATGTCGAAGGCAATGACATCTTCAAGGGAACGGTGGATATCGTCGTGTGTGACGGCTTTGTCGGCAACGTGGCCCTCAAGGCCAGCGAAGGCGTCGCGTCGATGATCATCGGTGCACTCAAGACCGAGTTCTCGCGCAACATCTTCACCAAAATTGCTGCCATCACTGCCTATCCGGTCTTAAAAGCGCTGATGAAGCGCATGGACTACCGTCGGTACAACGGTGCGGCCCTTCTGGGGCTGCGTGGACTGGTCTTCAAGAGCCATGGGTCGGCTGACACAATGGCCTTCGAGCAGGCGTTGAACCGGGCGTATGATGCAGCCCGCAACAACTTGCTCGACCGTGTCCGGACCCGGATTGCGCATGCAGCGCCTCTTCTGGTGCCTGCAGATGCACAGCCCCAGCCTGGCGTTGCGGCGACGATCACACATTGATGAGACGCTACTCCCGCATTACCGGCACCGGCAGCTACCTGCCCCCGCGCCGGCTGACCAACGCTGATCTGGTGGCCGAACTGGCCCAGCGCGGCATAGAAACCTCGGACGAATGGATCGTGGAGCGCACGGGCATCCGCGCCCGCCATTTCGCGGCGCCTGATGTCGCCAGCAGCGATCTGGGGCTGGAAGCCGCGCGCAACGCCCTGGAGGCCGCGGGGCTGCAGCCCACGGACATCGATCTGATCATCGTGGCCACGTCCACGCCGGACATGGTGTTTCCTTCGGCTGCCTGCATATTGCAGAACAAGCTGGGCGCCAATGGTTGCCCGGCGTTTGATGTGCAGGCGGTGTGCAGCGGTTTTGTCTATGCCCTGTCCGTGGCGGATGCCATGATCCAGACCGGCGCCGCCAACCGCGCGCTGGTCATTGGCGCTGAGGTTTTCAGCCGTATCCTGGACTTCAACGACCGTACCACCTGCGTGCTGTTTGGCGATGGGGCGGGTGCTGTGGTGCTGGAAGCGTCTGAGACGCCCGGCATCCTGTCCAGCGACCTGCACGCCGACGGCAGGCATGTGGGAATCCTGTGCGTGCCCGGCAACGTGGCCGGTGGCCAGGTGTTGGGGGACCCGGTCCTCAAGATGGACGGGCAGGCTGTTTTCAAGCTCGCTGTCGGGGTGCTCGAAAAGGCCGCGCATGCGGTGCTCGCGAAGGCGGGCATGACGGAGGCCGACATCGACTGGCTGATCCCGCACCAGGCCAACATCCGCATCATGCAGGGCACCGCCCGCAAGCTCAAGCTGTCCATGGACAAGGTGGTGGTCACGGTGGACCAGCATGGCAATACATCGGCCGCTTCCATTCCCCTCGCGCTGGACCACGCGGTGCGCTCCGGCCAGGTCAAAAAGGGCGAGACCCTGCTGCTCGAAGGTGTGGGCGGTGGCTTTACCTGGGGCGCGGTGCTCCTGAAGTTATAGCTTTCAGCGCTTATTGAATAAGCGCTGGGACTCGATTTCAATCATATTTCTGGATTTTTCATGAAATCTTTTGCATTTGTCTTTCCGGGGCAAGGCTCGCAATCGGTGGGCATGCTCGACGGATGGGGCGATCACCCGGTGGTCGTCCAGACCCTGCAGGAGGCATCGGATGCCCTGGGCGAGAACGTCGGCCTGTTGATCAAGGACGGCCCCAAGGAGGCGCTTGCGCTGACCGCCAATACGCAGCCTGTGATGCTGGTGGCGGGGGTCGCTGCATGGCGCGTGTGGCGCGCGGAGGGCGGCGCGGCTCCCGTGGCTGTGGCTGGCCATTCGCTGGGCGAATATTCGGCGCTGGTGGCGGCGGGGGTGCTGACGCTGGCCCAGGCCGCGCCACTGGTGCGTCTGCGGGCGGCCGCCATGCAGGAGGCCGTGCCCGTCGGCACCGGAGCGATGGCGGCGATTCTGGGCATGGAAGCCTCCAAGGTCATCGCGGGCTGCGCCGAGGCGCTGGCTTCGCTGGGTGCGGGCACGTCCGAGGTGGTCGAGGCGGTCAATTTCAACGACCCCATCCAGACCGTCATTGCAGGGACCAAGGCGGGTGTCGACAAGGCCTGCGAAGTTCTCAAGGCGGCGGGTGCCAAGCGTGCATTGCTGTTGCCTGTCTCCGCACCCTTTCATTCCAGCCTGATGAAGCCCGCCGCCGAGAAGCTGCGGCTGGCGCTGGCGGATGTGGCGTTTGCCGTTCCCCAGATCCCTGTGCTGAACAACGTGGATGTCGCGGTTCGCCAGGACGCGGATGCGATCCGGGATGCGCTGTACCGGCAAGCCTTTGGCCCCGTGCGCTGGGTGGAATGCGTGCAGGCCCTCAAGGCGCGCGGCGTGACCCATATTGTTGAAAGTGGCCCTGGCAAGGTGCTGGCCGGCCTGACCAAGCGCATCGACCCCGAGTTGGTGGGTGGTGCAATGTTTGATCCGGCCACGCTGGCCGAAACCCGGGAGTTGCTGGCATGACGGAAACCTCATCGGCCGCGCAGGTGGCGTTGGTGACAGGCGCATCGCGCGGCATTGGCGCGGCCATTGCGCTGGAACTGGCCGTTCGTGGCTATCAAGTGGTGGGCACGGCCACGACCGACGAGGGGGCTGAGCGCATCAGCCAGGCCCTGTCGGCCTATCCGGGCTGCCGTGGCGCCAACCTGAACGTGAACGATGCGGCCGCCGTTGATGCGCTGCTGGATGCCATCGTCAAGCAGCAGGGCGGATTGCATGTGCTGGTGAATAATGCGGGCATCACACGCGATACGCTGGCCATGCGCATGAAGGACGACGACTGGGACGCGGTGCTCGACACCAATCTCAAGGCCGTCTTTCGCGTGAGCCGTGCGGCCATCCGTCCGATGATGAAGCAGCGTTTTGGGCGCATCATCAGCATCACCAGCGTGGTGGGCGCCTCGGGCAATCCAGGCCAGGCCAACTACGCGGCTGCCAAGGCGGGCGTGGCCGGCATGGCGCGCGCACTGGCCCGCGAACTGGGCAGCCGCGGCATCACGGTCAACTGTGTGGCGCCGGGTTTTATCGAGACCGACATGACCTCCGTGTTGCCCGAAGACCAGCAAAAAGCGCTCAATGCGCAGATTCCCCTGGGCCACATGGGCAAGCCCGCAGACATCGCCCATGCGGTGGCCTACCTGGCTTCGCGCGAGGCTGGCTATGTCACCGGGCAGGAGTTGCATGTCAATGGCGGCATGTATATGTAATTGATGGAAGATAACGCCGGTTCATCCGGACGGCGGGCTGCTGAGGGGCTTCTCCTGAAGCAGCTAGAATCGCGGATTCATTCACAACCCCCAGAGGGAAACCATGAGCGATATCGAAGCACGCGTCAAAAAAATCATTGCCGAACAACTCGGCGTGGAAGAGTCCCAAGTCACCAATGAAAAGGCCTTCGTGGCAGACCTCGGTGCCGACTCGCTTGACACGGTGGAGCTGGTGATGGCGCTGGAAGACGAATTCGGCATCGAGATTCCGGATGAAGACGCCGAGAAGATCACCACGGTGCAAAACGCCATCGACTACGCCAATACCCACCAGAAGGCCTGAGCGGCGCTCTGCGCCTGACTCAAGCGATCAGCAGAAGGTTTTTTACGCATGAGCCGTCGTCGCGTTGTCGTGACCGGCCTGGGATGCGTCAGCCCCGTGGGCAACACGGTGGCCGAATCCTGGGCCAACCTCCTTGCCGGAAAATCCGGCATTGATCTCATCACCAAGTTCGACGCGTCGAACTTCGCCTGCAAGATCGCGGGGGAGGTCAAAGGTCTTGACCTGGAGTCGTACATCAGCGCCAAGGATGCGCGCGCGATGGACAGCTTCATTCATTTCGGCATCGCGGCAGCTGCGCAGGCGGTGCAGGATGCCGGCCTGCCCACGGGTGAGGCGCTCAGCGAAGAGTTCGCCACGCGCATTGCCTGTGTGATCGGATCGGGGATTGGTGGCCTGCCACTGATCGAGAACACCCACGCGGAACTGGTCAGCCGCGGCCCCCGTCGCATCACGCCGTTCTTCGTGCCGGCGTCCATCATCAACATGGTGGCGGGCCACGTGTCCATGCGCTTTGGCTTCAAGGGCCCCAACCTGGCGGTGGTCACTGCCTGCACCACGGGCCTGCACTGCATCGGCGAGGCCGGCCGGATGATCGAGTACGGCGATGCCGACGTGGTGGTCGCCGGTGGCACGGAATCCACGGTGTCGCCGCTGGGCATCGGGGGGTTCGCGGCCATGCGTGCCCTGTCCACCCGCAACGACGACCCCAAGACAGCATCCCGCCCCTGGGATAAGGACCGCGATGGTTTTGTGCTGGGCGAGGGCGCCGGCGTGATGGTGCTGGAAGAATATGAGCATGCCAAAGCCCGGGGTGCCAAGATTTACGCAGAATTGAGCGGCTTTGGCATGAGTGCCGATGCCGGGCACATGACGGCCCCCAACATGGATGGCCCGCGCCGCGCCATGCTCAACGCCTTGCGCAATGCGGGCATGAATGCCGACCAGGTCGACTACCTGAACGCCCACGGTACTTCCACGCCCCTGGGTGACATCAACGAAACAAATGCCATCAAGGCGGCCTTGGGCGACCATGCCTACAAGACCGTGGTGAGTTCTACCAAATCCATGACCGGCCACTTGCTGGGCGGCGCGGGTGGTATTGAGAGCATCTTCACGGTGTTGGCGCTGCATGAGCAAAAGGTGCCGCCGACCATCAATTTGCTGAATCAGGATCCGGAGTGCGATCTGGATTACTGCGCCAACACGGCGCGTGACATGAAGATCGACGTGGCCGTCAAGAACAACTTCGGTTTTGGCGGCACCAACGGAACCCTGGTCTTCAAACGCGTCTGATCCTCTGGCACCACATCCTGCCGCGCTGGATGACAAGGCCTTTCTGCCTTGTTGTTGCCTTGAGCCCGAGGGCGGGCCCGCCGCGAAGCTGTGCCCCGGCTTGGGCCGTGGGCTTTTGGTGACCGGTGGCGCGCCATGGACGTGATCTCCTCGCGGCGGCCGCCGGCGGTGCTGTACCCCCTGCGGCGCAGCCGTGCCCTGGGCTGTGTGCTGGCTGGCGTGCTGCTGGCAGGCGCGGGCGGGCTCGGGGCGTGGTTCTTTCGAGGCTCGGGTGCGGGCTCCCTCTGGCCTGTTCTGGCCGGCGGCGGGCTCTGGCTCGTGGCCGCCGCCAGCGCACTGCACTTCTGGGTTCACCAGTTTTCTGGTGCCATTCGCTGGGACGGACAGTCCTGGGCTCTGGAGAGTGGGCAGCCCGGCGACGCATTGGCGGCACTTTCCGCTTCCCCGGAAGTCCTTCTCGACGTGCAATCGCATCTGTGGCTGCGTGCGCGGCCCGCGGGGCGCGGCCGCATCTGGCTGTGGCTGGAGCGTTCCACCCAGCCTGAACGTTGGATGGATCTGCGCCGTGCGGTATATTCGCGCCCCAGACCGGGCGCTGGCAACGCTGACGAAACCGCCCCGGCAGCAGCCGTGGGGCGTGAATCCTGAGTATCCATGACTGTAATTCCGCCTTCCCCTTCCGAAGACAGCGATCTCCAACTGGTGGAGCGCACGGTGGCGGGCGATCAGCGCGCCTATGAGCTACTGGTCATCAAGTACCAGCGCCGCATCGAGCGCCTCATTGGGCGCATGGTGCGCGATACCGACCTCGTGCAGGACATCGCACAGGAGACGTTCATCCGTGCCTACCGCGCGCTGCATCAGTTCCGCGGCGATGCGCAGTTCTACACCTGGCTCTACCGGATTGCCGTCAATACCGCCAAGAAGGCGCTGATGGACATGAAACGCAATCCCGTCATTTCGGAGAATGCGCTGCGAGGGAATGAGGATGAAGATGAAACTTCCCGCCTCGGACACGAACTAACCAGCGAAGAAACCCCCGAAACCGTGCTCGCGGCCCGAGAAATCGCGCAAGCCGTCAATGCGGCCATGGAGGCATTACCCGAAGATCTGCGCCAGGCGGTGACCTTGCGCGAGATCGAGGGACTGAGTTACGAAGAGATCGCAACGGCCATGGATTGCCCCATTGGCACGGTGCGGTCCCGGATTTTCCGGGCGCGTGAGGCCATTTCGGCAAAAGTGCGCCCCTTGCTTGAAAACCAGTCGGGCAAACGGTGGTGAGGTAATGAAATGAACAAGGCTGTACGTAGCGATGGATTGGCAGAGGGCGCCGTGGTGAATGAGATGCACAGGCGCGAACAGTTGTCTGCACTGGCCGATGGCCAGTTGCAGGGGGATGAGTTGGCCGATGCCCTGGCCTACGCGGAGCAAGCCGAGGGGCATGCGGCGTGGCAGCTCTACCACCTGGTGGGTGACGTATTGCGTTCGTCCGATCTGGCGCGGCCCTCCAGCCCGGATTTCATGGCACGGCTGCGCGATGAGCTCGCCAAGGAAGGGCCTGCCCTGGGCGTTCAGCCCCCGGTGCAGGTGGCGGTGGTGGCTCCCGTGATGGAGAGTGCCGCCAATGCGTCCGTCTTCCGCTGGAAGATGGTCGCTGGTTTTGCGTCGCTGGCGGCGGTGGCCGCGATTGGATGGACCTCCTTGGCCAGCCTGCAAGGCACTGGTGCGGCGGGTCCGTCGGGCGGTGCCCAGCTCGCTCTTGCGCCGGAATCCGCGCCCAGCACCGCTGGCACGCCCGTGGTGGCCGTGGCGGATGCCGAAGGTGGGGCACAGGTGATGATTCGCGATCCCCGCCTGGACGAGTTGCTGGCGGCGCACAAGCAGTTTGGCAGCACTTCCGCCCTGCAGATGCCCGCGGGCTTCCTGCGCAATGCGACATTTGAGACCCCCGGCCGCTGAGTCAAGGATGGCTCTTTGTGCTGAGACCGTGCGATGACCAATACAGGGGTTGCGGGCATTAGCGTGATTGCGCCATGTCGGTGGTTCAGGTCCGGGTGGGTGGCGGTGCTTCTGTGCGTGGCGGGGCTTTCCGCCGCGATGGGGGAGGCGCAACCGGAAAAGTCGCCTCGTCCGTTGGGAGACGCGGCCCCGGTGCCCGCGGCGCGCACCATCGTGCAATGGATTGAGCGCATGCACAGCGCGCCCTGCATCCGGCCCTATGCGGGAACCTTCGTGGTGCTTGCAGCCTCGGGCGCGATGGCCAGTTCGCGCATCTGGCACGCCTGTGAAGGGCAGCATCAGATGGAGCGCGTGGAGGCGCTGAGCGGCACGCCGCGGACTATTTTCCGGCGCGATGACGAGGTGCGCACTTTCTGGCCCCAGTCCCGGGTGGTCCGCTCGGACCGCCGCGAAGCCTCGGGGCAGTTTCCGCGCGTTCCTGTGGTCAACGGCACGTCGATCTCCCAGTTCTATGTCTCGCGTTCGGTGGGGCAGGAGCGGGTGGCGGGTTTTGTCGCGGACGTGGTGTGGTTCAAGCCGGTGGACTCCCTGCGTTTCGGCTACAGGCTGTGGAGCGAGCGGGACACCGGCCTTGTCGTGAAGCTGCAGACACTGGCTGCGGATGGCCGCGTTCTGGAGCAGGCCGCGTTTTCAGAGCTGGATCTGAATGCGCCCGTGCGAGTGGAGCAGCTCTCGCGCCTGATGGATGCCACGGAGGGCTACAAGGTCGTGGCACCGGCCGTGGTCAAGACCACCGCGTCGGCCGAGGGGTGGGCCTTGCGCCAGCCGGTCGCGGGATTTGTTCCGGTGAGTTGCCATCGGCGCGCGGTGTCTGCCGCGGACGATGCCCAGGGCGTTCTGCAATGCCTGTACTCCGATGGCCTCGCGTCGGTCTCGCTGTTCGTGGAGCCGTTTGATCCCCAGCGGCACCCGGCGCAGCCCCAGGTGTCGAGCATGGGCGCCACCCAATTGCTGGCGATGCGGGTCTTGCCCGATGTGTGGCTCACCGCGGTCGGAGAGGTGCCGCTGCAGACCCTTCGCCTGTTTGCCGGGCAACTGGAGCGCACCCGCTGATTGCGCGGCTGCCACTCCGTGGGGTGGCGGGCCGCTGCGGGTTGCGGCCTGCCCTTCAGAGGGGCATGCAGACAGCACTGTCAGCGCGGGAACCAAATGGCCGCACACTCTTCACAGTTACATACAGTTTGATGACTGCGTTCGTCACAATTCACGAAAGGTCGATGATGCCGAAGTTCGATGGAAATGCGCTGCGCTCCGTAGCATTTGCGTGCATGTTCGCCGGGGTTGCCGGTGGAGCGTTTTTGCCCCAGGCCGCCTTCGCGCAGCCCGCCGCGGCTGTGCGTGGCCTGCCAGACTTTACCGACCTGGTGGACCAGGTGGGCCCGTCCGTGGTCAACATACGGACCGTGGAAAAGGCGTCGAGCCGCGCGAGCGCGAATGGCATGGACGAGGAAATGCTGGAGTTCTTCCGCCGTTTCGGAGTGCCGATTCCCAACGTGCCGAGGCAGCAGCGCCCGCAGCGGCCCCAGGACGACGAGCAGCCCCGTGGCGTGGGCTCGGGCTTCATCCTGACCACGGACGGGTTTGTCATGACGAACGCGCATGTCGTGGAGGGGGCCGATGAAGTGATCGTCACGCTGACCGACAAGCGTGAGTTCAAGGCCAAGATCATCGGCGCGGACAAGCGCACGGACGTGGCCGTGGTCAAGATCGAGGCCACCGGGCTGCCCGCAGTGAAGGTGGGTGATCTGGGGCGCCTGCGTGTCGGAGAGTGGGTCATGGCGATTGGCTCGCCTTTCGGGCTGGAGAACACGGTGACCGCGGGCATCGTCAGTGCCAAGCAGCGCGATACCGGCGACTACCTGCCCTTCATCCAGACCGACGTGGCCATCAACCCTGGGAACTCGGGGGGGCCCCTGATCAACATGCGCGGCGAGGTGGTGGGGATCAACAGCCAGATCTATTCGCGCTCGGGTGGATTCATGGGTATTTCGTTTGCCATCCCGATGGATGAAGCCATCCGGGTGAGCGAACAATTGCGCGCGTCCGGGCGGGTCACGCGGGGTCGCATCGGCGTGCAGATCGGACAGGTCACCAAGGACGTGGCGGAATCGATTGGCCTGGGCAAGGCGCAGGGGGCCCTGGTGACCGGCGTGGAGGCTGGATCGCCGGCAGACAAGGCCGGGGTGGAAGCGGGGGACATCATCACCCGTTTCGATGGCAAGACCATCGAGAAGGTGGCTGATTTGCCCCGGCTGGTGGGCAACACCAAGCCCGGCACCAAGAGCACCATGACCGTATTCCGCCGGGGCGCTTCGCGGGATCTGGGCATCACCATTGCCGAGATCGAGCCTGACAAGCCCGCGGCCGCCAAAGCGGCAGAACGGGAAGAGAAGCCCAAGGCATCGGCCGCTGCGCAGCAAATCGGGCTGGCGGTGATTGAACTTTCCGATGCGCAGAAGAAGGAACTCAAGGTCAAGGGCGGGGTACTGGTGGCGACCGCCGCGGAGGCTGCCGCGCGTGCCGGCCTGCGCGAAGGTGACGTGATTCTTGCGATCGCAAACACCGAGGTGTCGGGGGTCAAGGAGTTCGAAGCCGTGCTGGCAAAGGCGGACAAGAGCAAGGCCATCAATGTGCTGTACCGGCGCGGAGAGTGGGCGCAATATGCCTTGATCCGGCCCGGACGCTGAGGCGTCGGATGTGCGGGTGGGGGCGCCTGGGCGGCGATTCCCCACTTTTGCAATGGGCTATTTGACCGCGGCGAAAGGTTTTTTGGCGTTTTTGCTGGAACCTCTCCGAAGGCATGAATGTTAGCTTTTGCTAACTTTTTCAAGGTCTATCAACTGGATTCGATAGAATAGAGGCTCCTGTTCAACGCTAATCTGTATATTGGCCAGGCGCGGATTCACGATGCGGGATGCGCTGGTGCAATGCACAGCTGATCCACAGCTCACCCACAAGTTGTCCAGCGTTGTTGTTGTGCAGACTGTGAATAAGTTGTGAATAAAAGCCCTGTTGCACCCTGGCAACTCCCCCTGGATGCAGTCGTATGGGCTTTTTCCTGCGGGCTTTTTGCCTACAATGAAGCTCCAACTATCGCAGTTGCCAATGATTGTTGGTTCAGGGCGCGTCGCCATTCGACGCGCCCTTTTTTCTTGTGTGCTCCGTTTTAATTCAATCACTTGACGCTTTCCGTTGATGAACCACATCAGAAATTTTTCCATCATTGCGCACATCGACCATGGCAAGTCGACGCTCGCTGATCGCTTGATCCAGCGCTGTGGCGGCCTTGCGGACCGTGAGATGGAGGCCCAGGTTCTGGACTCGATGGACATCGAAAAGGAGCGTGGGATAACCATCAAGGCGCAGACGGCGGCACTGCAATACAAGGCACAGGATGGCCAGGTCTACAACCTCAATCTGATCGACACGCCGGGTCATGTGGACTTCTCGTATGAAGTGAGCCGCTCGCTGTCTGCCTGCGAGGGCGCATTGCTGGTGGTCGATGCATCCCAGGGCGTCGAAGCCCAGACGGTCGCGAACTGCTACACGGCGCTGGACCTGGGTGTCGAGGTCGTGCCGGTGCTCAACAAGATGGATCTGCCCAATGCGGATCCGGACAACGCCAAGGCCGAGATCGAGGACGTGATCGGCATCGACGCCACGGATGCCATTCCATGTTCCGCCAAGACGGGCATGGGCATCGAGGAGATCCTGGAAGCCATCGTCGCCAAGGTGCCCGCGCCGCGCGGCAATGCGCAGGGTCCGCTGCGGGCCATGATCATCGACAGCTGGTTTGACAGCTATGTCGGCGTCGTGATGCTGGTGCGCGTGGTGGACGGGCGGCTGCTCAAGGGCGAGCGCATCAAGATGATGGCCAGTGGCGCCGTGTACAACGCCGACAACCTGGGGGTGTTCACGCCCGCCAACGAGCCGCGCAATTCGCTGGATGCGGGGCAGGTGGGCTACATCATCGCGGGCATCAAGGAGCTGCAGGCCGCCAAGGTCGGCGACACGATCACGCTGGAAAAGAAGCTGCCCAACAACGCAGGCCCCGCCGCCGAGGCCTTGCCCGGCTTCAAGGAAATCCAGCCGCAGGTTTTCGCGGGGCTGTACCCCACCGAAGCGAGCGAGTACGACTCGCTGCGCGATGCGCTGGAAAAGCTCAAGCTCAACGACGCCTCGCTGCACTACGAACCCGAAGTGAGCCAGGCGCTGGGCTTTGGTTTTCGTTGCGGATTCCTCGGGCTCCTGCACATGGAAATCGTGCAGGAGCGCCTGGAGCGGGAGTTCGACCAGGACCTCATCACCACGGCGCCCAGCGTGGTCTATCAGGTGGTCAAGGCCGATGGCGAAGTGATCATGGTCGAGAATCCCTCCAAGATGCCGGACCAGGGGCGGCTGGAGGAGATCCGCGAGCCCATCGTCACGGTGCATCTGTACATGCCGCAGGACTATGTGGGCCCGGTGATGACACTGGCCAACCAGAAGCGCGGCGTGCAGATGAACATGGCATACCACGGCCGCCAGGTGATGCTCACCTACGAAATGCCGCTGGGCGAAATCGTGCTCGACTTCTTCGACAAGCTCAAGTCGGTGTCGCGCGGCTATGCCTCCATGGACTACGAGTTCAAGGAATACCGCGCCTCCGATGTGGTGAAGGTCGACATCCTGCTCAATGGTGAAAAGGTCGACGCGCTGTCCATCATCGTGCACCGCTCGCAATCGCAGTACCGCGGCCGTGCCGTGGTCGCCAAGATGCGCGAGATCATCAGCCGCCAGATGTACGACGTGGCCATCCAGGCCGCTATCGGTGCCAACATCATTGCGCGCGAAACCATCAAGGCATTGCGCAAGAACGTGCTGGCAAAATGTTACGGCGGTGATATCACCCGCAAGCGCAAGCTCCTCGAGAAGCAGAAAGCAGGTAAGAAACGCATGAAACAGATTGGATCGGTCGAAGTGCCCCAGGAGGCCTTCCTGGCCATTTTGCAGGTGGAAGACTGATGCAGGCCATGCAGATTCTCACCTCTGTGGTGCTGGCCGCATTTGGCGGGTATATCGGCGCTTGGTACTTTGGGGCCGTGGAAGGCAACTTTGCCCTGCTGTTGTTCCTGGCCACGGTGGTCACGGGTGCCTACTGGCTGGCCGAGCGGCTGTACTTTTTGCCGCAGCGCCGCCGGGCGGCCCAGGCCGTGGAAGATGCCGCCGTGCAGCGCCGCGCCGAACTGGACCGCATGGGCATCCAGAAGGTTGATGTGGATGTCCAGGAAGCCAAGGGGAGGCTGCTCATGCAGCCCTGGTGGCTGGACTGGACCGCAGGACTCTTCCCGGTGATCGTCGCGGTGTTCCTGCTGAGGTCATTTCTGTTCGAGCCTTTCAAGATTCCGTCGGGTTCCATGATTCCCACGCTGCTGGTGGGCGACCTGATCCTGGTGAACAAGTTCACCTACGGTGTCCGCCTGCCGGTCATACACACCAAGATCACCGAAGGCACCAAGCCTGCGCGGGGGGATGTGCTGGTGTTTCGCTACCCGCCGCAGCCCAGCCTGGACTACATCAAGCGGGTGGTCGGCGTGCCGGGGGACGAGGTCGCCTACCTCAACAAGCGCCTCACGATCAACGGCCAAGCCGTGGATACCAAGGCAGCGCCGGATTTCTTCGAAGAGGATTCGATGCGCTACTTCAAGCAGTTTGAAGAGCAACTGGGCCCGCAGCCGCATCGCTTGCTGAACAACCCCGATGTTCCTGCCTTCGTGCAGGGCGCGAGCAATTTTGCCTACCGGCAAAACTGCCGCTACAGTGTCGAAGGCGTCGTCTGCAAGGTGCCGGAAGGCCACTATTTCATGATGGGGGACAACCGGGACAACTCGCTCGATTCGCGCTACTGGGGATTCGTTCCAGAAGGCAATATCGTCGGGAAGGCCTTTTTTGTCTGGATGAATTTCGGTAACCTCAAGCGCATCGGTTCATTCCACTAAGCCACGGCCGTCAAGGCAAACAAGGAGAGGGAATACATCATGGTGAAAGTCCATCGCGTGGCCAGCCGGTCGCGCCAGCGCGGATTGTCTTTTTTTGGTCTGGTCTTCATTGGTGTCCTGGCTGTGGCTGTTTTCGCCATTGGCGGCCAGTCGGTTCCCATTTTTCTTGAATATGTGGCCATTAAAAAAGCCGTTGAAAAGGCCAAAGTAGAAAGCTCCGTGGCTGGTGTTCGGGCCGCTTTTGACCGCTCAGCGGCAATTGACAACATTGCCTCCATCCAGGGCAAGGACCTGGAGGTGGGCAAGCGTGGCGACAAGGTCGTGGTGTCCTATAAGTACTCCCGCGAAATCGCGCTGGCGGGCCCGGCCTATCTTGTCTACCGCTTTGAAGGACAGACCAACTAGTGCACGCCGGCCTTCAAGCGCTGCAGTCCCGCCTGCAGCATGTTTTTTCCGATCCATCCCTTCTCCAGCGCGCCACCACGCACCGCAGTTTTTCGGCCGATCACAATGAGCGGCTGGAGTTCCTGGGGGACTCCGTGCTGAATCTCGCGGTCGCGAGCCTGCTGTACCAGCGGCTGTCGGCCCTGCCGGAGGGGGATCTGTCCCGTGTCCGTGCCAACCTCGTCAAGCAGGACACCCTGCACCAGCTGGCGCTGGGCCTCAAGATTTCCGAGGTGCTGCGTTTGGGGGAGGGGGAGTCCAAATCCGGCGGCCAGCAGCGGCCGTCCATCCTGGCCGATGCGCTGGAGGCGCTCATCGGCGCGGTGTACCTTGACGCGGGGTATGGCAGCGCGGAGGCGCTGGTGCACCGCCTGTTCCAGGGTGTCGAGATCAACCCGCAGATGCAGGCGGCGTCCAAGGATGCCAAAACCGCGTTGCAGGAGTGGCTCCAGGGCCGCAAAATGAAGCTGCCGCAGTACCGCGTGGTGGCGACGGTCGGGGCGGCGCACCGCCAGACCTTCGATGTCGAATGCGACATTCCCGAGTTGGGCCTGACCGAGCGTGGCATCGGCGGCTCCCGCCGGGCCGGCGAGCAGGCCGCAGCGGTGGCCATGCTGGCCACATTGAAAGCAAAGAATCTATGAATGATGCTACCAAAGATGTAGCTGGTGACGAAGGTGCAGCAAGCGCAGGGGCGCAAAATGACCTGGAGGCCATGCTCGCGGCGGCGGGCGCCCCCGCGGCCGTCCCCGGCCAGCGCTGCGGCGTGATCGCCATCGTGGGCAAGCCCAACGTGGGCAAGTCCACGCTGCTCAATGCGCTGGTGGGGCAAAAGATCAGCATCACCTCGCGCAAGGCGCAGACCACGCGCCACCGCATCACCGGCATCCGCACCCGCGAGCAGACGCAGTTCATTTTCGTGGACACGCCGGGCTTCCAGACGCGCCACGCCACCGCGCTCAACAAGTCCCTGAACAAGACCGTGATGGGGGCGATCGGCGACGTGGACCTGATCCTGTTCGTGGTGGAGGCCGGCAACTTCACGCTGGCCGATGCCAAGGTACTCTCGCTGTTCAAGCCCGGCATTCCCACGCTCCTGGTGGCGAACAAGCTCGACATGGTGCACCGCCGCGCGGAGATCGCGCCCTGGCTCAAGAGCATGCAGGAGCGCCATCCGTTCACCGAATTCGTGCCCATGTCGGCCAAGAACAAGGGCGACATCGAGCGCCTTTTCGGCATCTGCGAAAAATACCTGCCCGAGCAGGGCTGGTGGTACGGCGAGGACGAACTGACCGACCGCAGCGAGAAATTCCTGGCCTCCGAAACCGTGCGCGAAAAGCTGTTCCGCTTCACCGGGGATGAACTGCCCTACACCTCCACCGTCGTCATCGACAAGTTCGAGGAAGAGGCGAGCAAGCAGCACAAGCGACTGGTCAAGATCGCCGCCACCATCGTGGTGGAGCGGGACAACCACAAGATGATGGTCATCGGCGACAAGGGTGAGCGGCTCAAGCGCATCGGCACCGAGGCGCGGCAGGAGCTGGAAAAGCTCATGGATGCCAAAGTGTTCCTGGAGCTGTGGGTCAAGGTCCGCTCCGGCTGGGCTGACGATGAAGCCCGGGTGCGTTCCTTCGGCTACGAGTAAGTGCATGCCATCAGCGCCCGCTGCCCGCCGGGTGGCCGGCGTTGGTTGAGCCGCCACCACACTCCATCCTCACGCCTATCCCTGCGATCCCCCACGTGGCTGCCGCCAAGCGCATCTCCGATGAACCTGCCTTCGTGCTGCACAGCTACGACTGGAGCGAGTCCAGCCTGATCCTGGAGGTCTTCAGCCGCCACTACGGCCGCGTCGCCCTGGTGGCCAAGGGCGCGAAGAAGCCCAGCTCCAACTTCCGCCCGGTGCTGCTGCCGCTGCAGCCCCTGCTGCTGACCTACACCCTGGCCGGCAATGGCGACGCGGACATCCACGCGCTCAAGGGCGCCGAGTGGGTGGGCGGCCACGTGATGCCCACGGGCGACGCCCTGCTGTCGGGCCTGTACCTCAACGAACTGCTGCTGCGCCTGCTGGCCCGCGCGGACCCGCACGCCGCGCTGTTCGACGCCTACGCGGGCGTGGTGCGGGTGCTGGCCAGCGAGCATGGTGACGCCCTGGAGCCCGTGCTGCGCAGTTTCGAACTGCTGCTGCTGCGCGAGATCGGCCTGTTGCCGAGCCTCGACGTCCAGACCATGACCCTGGCCCCCCTGCAGGCCGGCACGCGCTACACGCTGGTCCCCGAAGGAGGCCTGCGCGCTGCCTCGGCGGCCGAGCGGGGCGGGCTGCCGGGCAGCCAGTGGCAGGCATTGCAGCGGGCGCTGGACGATGCCGCCAGCTATACCGCCACACTGCGGGCCTGCGTTGCCGTCTCGGCCGAACTCAAGCCCCAGCTGCGTGCCCTGCTGCAATACCATTGCGGCAGCCCGACGCTGCGCACCCGCCAGCTCATGATCGACCTGCAGGCCCTATGAACCAGCCACACCGTCCCTCGCACCCGACCACCGCCCTGTCGGTCAACGTCAACAAGGTCGCCCTGGTGCGCAACACGCGCCACCTGGGCATTCCGAGCGTCACGCGCGCGGCCGAGCTGTGCCTGCGGGCGGGCGCGCAGGGCATCACCGTGCATCCCCGGCCCGACGAGCGGCACATCCGCGGCCAGGACGTGTTCGAGCTGGCCGCCTTGATGAAGGCCTGGCCCGATCGCGAATACAACATCGAAGGCAACCCGTCGCAGAACCTGATGGACTTCATCCGCCAGGTGCGCCCCCACCAGGCGACCTTCGTGCCCGACAGCGAAGACCAGTTCACCAGCGACCACGGCTGGAGCTTTCCGCAGGATGCCGGGCGCCTGGCGCCTCTGATCACCGAGTGCAAGGCACTGGGTGTGCGCGTGAGCCTGTTCATGGACCCGGTGCCGGAGCAGATGGCCGCCGCCAGGGCGGTGGGCGCTGACCGGGTGGAGCTGTACACCGAGCCCTATGCCGCCGCCTGGGGCACCCCGCAGCAGGAGGTTGAGCTAAAACGCTACGCTGCGGCCGCACAGGCCGCGCTGGATGCGGGCCTGGGCGTGAATGCGGGCCACGACTTGAACCGCGACAACCTCGCCGCCTTCGTGCGCGGCGTGCCCGGCGTGCTGGAGGTCTCGATTGGGCATGCACTGATCGCCGACGCGCTGGAGCTGGGCTACGCCGCCACGGTGTTGGCCTACCTGGGCTGCATCCGGTCGGGTTTTGCGGCACAGGCAGATAACTCCTGATTTGATAGCTGCTTGCGCTTGATGAATAAGCACTGGCGGCTGATTTGACTCAAAAAAAAGACCATGATCTACGGCATCGGCACCGACATCTGCGACGTGCGCCGCATCGCGGCCAGCCTGGAGCGCCACGGCGAACGCTTTGCCCAGAAGGTGCTGGCCGACGGCGAACTGGCCACCTGGCGCGAGAGGAGCAGCCGCTGGCCCGACCGGGGCCTGCGCTACCTGGCCACGCGCTTTTCCGCCAAGGAAGCCTTCAGCAAGGCCATTGGCCTGGGCATGCGCATGCCCATGACCTGGCGCCACTGCGAGGTCGCCAAGCTGCCATCCGGCCAGCCAGTCATCGTGCTGCACGGCGCGCTCAAGGAATGGTTCGAGGTCCGGGGGCTGCAGGCGCACCTGAGCGTGACCGACGAGACCGACTACGCCGCCAGTTTCTGCGTGGTCGAGAGGGCTGAAGAAAAATCGGCCTCCAGCGCTTGATTGGCAAGCGCTGATAGCTATTATTTGCATAGCAAAATCATTCTTGAAACCCATGACCGAACACGCACCCCTCATCCTCGACGTGGCTGGCAAAGAGCTGACCAGCGCTGACCGCCGCCGCCTCGCGCACCCGCTGACCGGCGGCATCATCCTGTTTGCCCGCAACTGGGAGAACCGCGCGCAGCTGCTGCAGCTCACGAGCAGCATCAAGGCCGTGCGCGACGACCTGCTGATCTGCGTGGACCACGAAGGCGGCCGCGTGCAGCGCTTTCGCACCGATGGCTTCACGCACCTGCCGCCGATGCGCGCGCTGGGCGACATGTGGATGGACGACGGCAAGGGTGCCAGGGCCGTGCCCGGCAGCGGCGCGCTGCGTGCGACCAATGCGGCCACGGCGGCGGGCTATGTGCTGGGCGCCGAGCTGCGCGCCTGCGGTGTGGACTTCAGCTTCACGCCCGTGCTCGACCTCGATTGGGGTGAAAGCGGTGTGATCGGCGACCGCGCCTTTCACCGCGACCCGCGCGTGGTGGCGCTGCTCGCCAAGAGCCTCATGCATGGTCTGCTGCAGGCCGGCATGGCCAACTGCGGCAAGCACTTCCCCGGGCACGGCTTCGTCAAGGCCGACTCGCACACCGAGGTACCCGTGGACAAGCGCAGCCTCAAGGCCATCCTGGCCGACGACGCCGCCCCGTACCCCTGGCTCAGCAGCACGCTCACCAGCGTGATGCCGGCCCATGTGATCTACCCCAAGGTCGACAGCCGCCCCGCGGGTTTCTCGCAGCGCTGGCTGCAGGACATCCTGCGCCGCCAGATGCGCTTTGATGGCGCGATCTTCAGCGACGACCTCAGCATGGAAGGCGCACGCCGCCTGGACGGCCAGGTGGTCGGCTACACCGATGCGGCCGTGGCGGCGCTCCAGGCCGGCTGCGACCTCGTGCTGCTGTGCAACCAGAGCGTGGGCGATGGCCGCGCGGTGGATGAACTCATCGCCGGCCTGGACCAGGCCCGCGCCCAGGGCCGCTGGCAGCCGAGCGTGGACAGCGAGTCCCGCCGTCTGGCGCTGCTGCCCGAAACCTTGCCCCAGGCGTGGGACGAGCTGATGTACCAGCCCGCCTACCTGCAGGCGCTCGACCTGCTGCCCTGACGCAGAGCAACCGCTTGCGCGCGGCCCGGCGCAGGGCCGTGCCGCGCCCGGTTGGTTGCGCTATGGCGTGTTGAAAGGCCCGGGCGTGACCGGTGGCGGGGCCGCCGGCGCACTTTCCGCGGCATGCGCAGCGCTGGAGGGGGGCGCGGGCGGCGGTGGCACCCCCTGGAATCTGCGCACCACCCGCTGAAACACCAACGCATTCGGAATCTGCAACCAGGCCACCTGGCCCGCTGCTGCGCCATGGTCCTCCAGCGTGGTGTACAGCAGGTTGATGTCCACCACCCGGCCCTTGGCGCCCGGTTTCTCCGCGGTGTCCAGCACCTCGATGTAGTCGCCGATGCGAAAGGGCCGTACCGTGAAGATGAGCAGCGCGCAGAACAGGTTGGAGAGCACGCTCCACGCGGCAAAGAACGCCACGGCGCCCACCGTGGCGAAGCCCGTGAATGCCGTCCAGAGCACGGTGGCGGACACTCCCATGCGCTCGAGCACCAGCAGCAGGGCGCCCGCCACGATGAACCAGCGGATGAGCCCGTTCATGGGCACGACCAGCTCGTCGGGCACCTGGTAGTGCGCACTGGCGCGGCGCACGATGCGGCGCAGCATGCGCTGCAGCAGCCAGGCGACAAACAGGATCAGCAGGATCTGCGTGCCGGGGATGATGACCTCCAGCCAGTCCTGCACCCAGTCGGGCAGGCGGGCCTTCAGGATTTGCATGCGCGAAACGGCGGTGCGCGCGCTGCGCTCGGTGGCGTCGAACGAGAAGGCGGAAAAGAAACTCAATTGCGCAATTGCTCCACGGTGTCCATCTGCATTTCAAAGCTGAAGAAGCGGTTGCGGCCCTGGGCCTTGGCGGCATACAGGGCCTGGTCGGCCCGCATGATCATGCTTTCGGCATTGGTGCTGTCGTCGGGCACGCAGGTGGTGATGCCGCCCGACAGTGTCAGGATGCTGCCCAGTGGCGAATCCGCATGCGGTATGGCGCGGACCTTGAGCAGCTGCGCCAATGCCCTTGCAAAGGTCATCGCGCCCGAGCGCGGCGTGTTTGGCAGGATGAGGGCGAATTCCTCGCCGCCATAGCGCGAAGCCACATCCCGGGGGCGCACGCAGACCTCGCGCAGCAGGCGGCCCACCTCTTTCAGGCAGGCATCGCCCTGCACATGCCCGCTGGCATCGTTGAAGAGCTTGAAGTGGTCCAGGTCGCACAGCATCAGCGTGAGCGGCGTGGCATCGCGGCGTGCGGCCAGGATCTCGTTGTGCAGGATGCGGTCGAAGCCGCGGCGGTTGACCAGGCCGGTCAGCGCGTCGACCTCGACCATTTCGTTGAGGCGCTGGTTGGCCAGGTGCAGCTCGGCCGATACCGACACGAGCCTGCGGCGCATGTCCAGCAGCCGCCGCATGGCCCGCAGCTTGGCCATCAGCACGATGGGCCTCACGGGCTTGACCAGGTAGTCATCGCCCCCCACTTCGATGCCGCGCCAGACGTCGAGCTCGTTGTCCAGGCCCGACAGGAAGATGATGGGCGTCCAGTCGCCGGCCTCGCTCTCGCGCATCTGCTGCGCCACCCAGTAGCCATCCTTGCCGGGCAGCTTGATGTCCAGCAGCACCAGGTCGGGCCGGTGGGCCTTGAACAGGTGCAGTGCCGCACTGCCCTCCGGGGCCTCGAAGATGGCGGACACGCCCGCGCGCCGCAGTTCGGCCACCAGCGCGGCCCGCACGGAGCCCTGGTCCTCGACCACCAGCACCGAAAAGCCTGCGCCCGCGGGCAGTGGCGCGTTGGCCGGATAAGGGGCGGTGCTGGAGATGAATGGCACGGTGGCTCCTGGTGTGTCCTGTGAAACGGCGCGATCAGGCGGACGTGGCGGCCGGGCGCTGCGGATGCGGTCTCAGGACTCCCGGCGCAGCGCTGGGAAAAGAATCACGTCGCGGATGCTGGGGCTGTCGGTCAGCAGCATCATGAGGCGGTCGATGCCGATGCCGCAACCCCCCGTGGGGGGCATGCCGTATTCCAGCGCCCGCACGAAGTCATGGTCGTAGAACATGGCCTCGTCGTCGCCGCTGTCCTTGGCGGCCACCTGGGCATGGAAACGCGCGGCCTGGTCTTCGGCATCGTTCAGCTCGCTGAAGCCGTTGCCGAACTCGCGGCCCGTGATGTACAGCTCGAAACGCTCGGTGACCTCGGGGCGGGCATCGTTGGCGCGTGCCAGTGGCGAGATCTCGGTCGGGTGCTCCATGATGAACGTCGGCTGCCAGAGCTTGTCTTCCACCGTTTCTTCGAAATACAGCACCTGCAGGCTGGCCAGCGTGCGTGCCGAGAGCTTGTCCTTCTCCTCGGTCATGCCCAGCTTCTTGAGCGCGCTGACCAGCCACGCGGCATCGTCCACGTGGGCGCCGGCTTCGGTGTACTGGAAGATCGCTTCGCGGATGGTCAGGCGCGCGAACGGCTGCGTCAGGTCCACGGCGCGGCCCTGGTAGGTCATTTGCAGCGAGCCCGTGGCCTTGAGCGCCACTTCGCGGATCAGCGTCTCGGTGAAGTCCATCAGGTCGAGGTAGTTCCAGTACGCCGCGTAGAACTCCATCATGGTGAACTCGGGGTTGTGGCGCACCGAGATGCCCTCGTTGCGGTAGCTGCGGTTGATCTCGAATACCCGCTCGAAACCGCCCACGATCAGGCGCTTCAGGTACAGCTCGGGCGCGATGCGCAGGTACATCTCCTGCTCCAGCGCGTTGTGGTGCGTGACGAACGGCTTGGCATTGGCGCCGCCCGGGATGGGGTGCAGCATGGGCGTTTCGACTTCAAGGAAGCCGTGGCCCACCATGAACTCGCGCAGGCCGCTCACCGCCTTGCTGCGCGCCATGAAGCGCTTGCGGGCCTGCTCGTCGGTGATCAGGTCCACATAGCGCTGGCGGTACTTCTGCTCCTGATCGGCCATGCCGTGGAACTTGTCGGGCAGGGGGCGCAGGCTCTTGGTCAAGAGGCGCAGGCCGGTCACCTTGACCGACAGCTCGCCCGTCTTGGTCTTCATGAGCGTGCCTTCGGCGCCCACGATGTCGCCCAGATCCCAGTGCTTGAAGGCGGCATACAGCTCTTCGCCCACGGCGTCGCGGGTCACGTAAAGCTGGATGCGCCCGCCCACGTCGCCCAGCGAGCCATCCTGCACCGTGGCAAAACTGGCCTTGCCCATGACGCGCTTGAGCATCATGCGGCCGGCCACCGAGACGTTCACCGGCGTGGCTTCCAGGGCCTCGTTCGTGGCAGCGCAGTGCTCCAGGTGCAACTGAGCGGCCTTGTGGCCGGGCTTGAAGTTGTTGGGGAAGGCAACGCCACCGCCGTTGGCCTGGGCCTCGCGCAGAGCGCGGAGCTTTTCGCGGCGCTCGGCGATGAGCTGGTTTTCGTCCTGGGGAGCGGGGGCGTGGTTTTGGTCTGACATAGGTGCCGTCGGTGCGGGGGCGTGAAATTTTGGGGCTGGGTTCAGCCAAACCCCTGATTTTATCGGCTACGGGGTGCCGACTGGTCCTTATCCCCTGGACGGACGGTCGCTCCACAGCGCGGATGCCGTTCCGGCGATGATCTTCAGGTCGGTCCAGAGCGTGTGCGAGCGGGCGTAGTCGGCGGCGTAGCGGAGCTTGATCGGCAGGATCTGCTCCACGTAAGTGCGCTCCGGATCGCCGCTCTGGCCCAGCAAGGTGCTTTCGTCGCGGAATTCGATGGAGGCGCGGTCTGTGATGCCCGGCCGCACGCTGAGCACCAGTTCCCGCACGGAATCCGGGTAGAGCGCGACATAGTGCGGCACCTCAGGCCGGGGGCCGACGAGGCTCATGTGGCCCAGCAGCACGTTGAAAAGCTGGGGCAATTCATCGATCTTGGTGCGCCGCAGCCAGTGGCCGGCCCGGGTAATGCGGGCATCGGCCCCTACGGTAATCGCCGGGCCAGCAGCTTCGGCGCGCGGGTGCATGGTGCGGAACTTGTAGATGCGGAACAACCTGCCTGCGCGGCCCACGCGCTGCTGGCGAAAGAATGCTGGACCGGGCGAATCCCGCACCACCCACAGTGCCACGGCCAGCAGCACGGGGGCGAGCAGCAGCAAGCCGAGGGCAGCAAAGAAAAGGTCGAACAGCCGCTTGGGCATGTCAGCGCAGCACCTCGTGCAGCGCTGCAATCACGCGGTCCTGGTCGCTGTCACTCATGGCGGTGAACAAGGGGATGCTGATCATGGCCTGGTAGGCTGCATCGGCCTGGGGGAACATGGCGGGCGTCAATTGGTACCGGTCGCGCCAGTACGGGTGCCGGTGCAGCGGCACATAGTGCACGCTGGTGCCGATGCCCCTGTCCGACAGTGCCTGGATGACCTCGTCACGCCCCAGTGGCGCGTCCGCCCGCAGCCGGATGACATAGAGGTGCCACGCATGGGTGTCGCCTGGTGGCGCAGTGGCTGGCAAGGTCAGGGGCAGGGGCGCCAGCTGTTCGTGGTAGCGGATTGCCAGGTCTTGCCGTCGCTGCACGAATTGCGGCAGCCGCGCCAGTTGCTCCACGCCCATGGCGGCTGCAACGTCCGTCATGTTGTACTTGAATCCCGGAGCGACCACCTCGTAGTACCAGGCGGGCGTCTTGGACGTGAAGCGGTCGAAGGCATCCCGGTTCATGCCGTGCAGGCGCATCACGCGCATGCGCTTGGCGAGCTCCGGGTCGCGCGTCACCGCCATGCCGCCTTCTCCGGTGGTGATGGTCTTGTTGGCGTAGAAGCTGAACACCGTGACATCGGATTGCAGTTGCCCCACCAGGGTGCCGCGCCAGGTGGTGGGCAAGGCATGGGCTGCGTCTTCCACCACCTTGAGCTGGTGTTCTTTGGCGATGGACAGGATGGCGTCCATGTCGCAGGCCAGGCCCCCGTAGTGCACGGGCATGATGGCTTTTGTTCGGGGCGTGATGGCGGCGCGCACCTTGGCCGGGTCGATGTTGAGGGTCACCGGGTCCACATCCACCAGTACCGGTTCGGCGCCCAGGTAGCGCACCACCTCCACGGTGGCGGTGAAGGTCAGTGTGGGCGCGATCACCTCGTCGCCGGGGCCGATGCCCAGGGCCTCCAGCGCAAGGTGCAGACCCGCCGTGGCGGAGTTGACGGCAAGGCTCTGGAGCCCGTCGCCCCCCAGGAAGGCGGTGAATGCCTGCTCGAACTCCTTGGTCTTGGGCCCGGTCGTGACCCACCCCGAAAGCAGGGCTGCGCTGACGGCATCGATTTCCGCAGCACCGATATCGGGTCGGGCGAACGGCAGGAAGGGCAGGTCAGGGGAAGAAGGGTGGGGCATGGAGGGCGTCCAGACGGGCAGGCGGTGCTCAACGGGGCTTCACGGCCCAGGTCAGGCGGTGGGTGCGCAGGAACCAGAGCAAGGTGGATGCGGGAGGAATCATCGGTGGGGGCAGGCGCCGCGCGAGCGGGGGCGCCAGGGTAAGGCGGCACGAGTGTATCTGCGCGGCGGGAAACAGCGTTTTCAATTCGCGCAGGGGCATGCCTCGCACATCGGCATTGGCAGGGTTGTTGACGACAAAGTCATAGACCAGCACTCCGCCGCCGGGCGCGACCCATTGCCAGATCGCCTGGGCCAGATGGCGGCGATAGCCCTCGTCGAGCAAAGAGCTGAAGAGCGTGAAGGCGAGCACGGCATCCTGGCTGGCAGGCTGCACCGGGGCCAAGACGGCATCTCCTTCCAAAATGGCCGCGTCCGCTGGCAGCGAGGCGCGCGCTGCGGCGGCTCGTTCGGGAAGAAGCTCCAGGCCCGTCAGGCAGGCGGGGGTGGCACCCAGCCGCACCAGGTCGTGCAGATTGCCCGCGCTTCCGCAGCCAACTTCCAGCATCGGCCGGTGGGCCAGGCTGCTCCAGCCGTGGGCCTGCCAGATGCCTGCCATGGCACGGAGACGCTCCTGCTGCGCCTGCAGCGCCGCCGCATTGGCATACAGGCTGTAGCGGGCTTCATCGGTCGCTGGGTCGCGCCGTGCGTAGCGGGTTTTGACGGCCTGGGGTTCGTTGTCGGTCATCGCGTGATGCGTGCAAAGTCGGAGGAAGGCGCGCGCGAGCGTGCAACGTCCCACAGCCCTCGCCAGGTGCCCAGGCCGTAGCCCACATGAAACGCCGCAATCGTCGCCGGGAGGCGGGGCAGCAGCCCCCAGTTGCGGGCCGATCGGGCTGCCGCCACCGATGCCGCCAGAAGATAGGTTGCGTAGGCGAGGCCCAGCGCGGCCCCGGGCCAGGCGGACCAGGGCAACACCACGGCGCTGGCCACCGCGCTGGCCACAAATGCTGCAGGCACCAGCTGCCGCACGGAGCCTGGCTGCCCATGTTTGCGCATCACAAAAGGCCGCCAGTAGCCGTACTGCCGTTGTTGCGCGAACAGGTGCCGCAGCGAATTGCGCGGGTGGTAGGTGGAATGGATGAGCCGGCTCTGCCAGATGCGTGCCCCCCCCAGGCGCATGCGCAGGTTGTGCTCGTCGTCCTGGTTGCGCACCAGGGCTTCGTCAAACAGTCCGAACCGGTCAAACACGCTGCGGGGCCAGCATCCCAGGTAGACGGTATCCACCTCGCCTTCGTACTGGTCATCGCGCGAGCGCGCGCCGCCCACCACCCAGCGGCACTGGAAGGCGGCGGCGACGGCGGCCCCGGCGGGCCCGGTTCCCCGGGCCACCCACGGGCCGCCCACGTTGTCGGCGCGGGTGCGTTCGAGCGCCTCGATGCACTGCGCAAGGTAGTCGGGGGCAAACTGGCTGTGCACGTCCATGCGGGCAATGGTGCCGCCCCGCGCGCGGGCAATGCAGGCGTTGAGCCCGGTGGAGACAATGCGGCCGGGGTTGTCCACCAGGACGAGCCGTGGGTCCGCAGCACAGCGCTGCAGGAGGTGCTCGCGCGTGCCGTCATCGCTGTCGCCGTCTGCAATCAGCACTTCCATGCGCCAGCCCGCCGGGAGTTGCTGGCGAAGGGCGGAGTCGCAGAATGCGTCAATGTGCTGGCGCTCGTTGCGGCACGGCACGATCACGCTGATCAGGTTGTCCAATTCAAGGCCTTGGGGCATGGGGTTCAAGGTGTATGGAGCAACTGCTGGTACAGCGCGTGCATGCGGTTCATCTGTACCGCGCGGTCGCCGTCCTGGGCGATGCGGGTGGCATTGTGCAGGCCGGCTTGTTCCGCCAGGGTGTCGTTGGCGATCAGGGCTTCCAGCCGGGCGGCGAGCGCTGTGGCGCTCCCCGCCTCAACCAGCCACTGCGGGTCGATCCAGTGCCGGTTGGCCTGCAGTTCGCTGGCGACCACCGCGAGGCCACACGCCATGCTCTCCAGCATGGCGACGGATGTTGCGTCACTGCTGGGCACCGAGACAGATATCTTGCCTTCGCCCAGTACCCGGGTCATGCCCGCATCATCGAGTCGGCCGTGGAACTGCACCTTGTTGTCCAGCTGCGCCTTGTGCACCTGGCTGCGCAGGGCGCTTTCCATGCTGCCTCCTCCGAGCAGGTGCAAGCGCAGGTCGGCCGAGGGCAACCGCGCCTGCAGAAGAGCGAATGCCTCGATGATGGTGTCGATGTTGTAGTTGGGTTCCCAGGCGCGCAGGCTCACCAGTTGGCTGCCTTGCTTGTGGCTCCAGGGAACGGGGTGGAAGCGCTGCAGTTCCACCCCCCAGTGGATTTCCTCGGTGGTGCAGCGGGGTCGGAATTGGGCCACTGCGCTTATCAGGCTGGCGGAGTCGCCGGTGATGAGGTCGGCCTGGCGCAGTATCCAGCCGGTCAGCCAGCGCATCCAGGCGCTCTTGCCGGGGGTCACCAACAGGTCGCTTCCCCAGGCGGTCATTACCACCGGACGTTTGCCGCAACGTGCGGCCAGATAGCCGTAGGAGGTGACGTAATGGGCATGCAGGAGGTCGGGGGCCAGTTCGGCCACGTGGCGCCTGGTTTCCCGGACACGGAACAGCCAGTCGAGCGAGCGGTGCACGGGCCGGATGGCCCGCACGGTGACGCCATCGATGGACGCGGGGCGTGCCGTGATCAGCGAAACGCGGTAGCCACGCTGGAGCATTTCCCGCGCCCACCGCTGAACATGGGGGCTGGTGGCATCACCCAGGAGGCACAGGTGTGTTGCCATGTCAGATCGTCCGCGTCCAGGATTCGTAGTGCGGGCGCAGTTCTGGATGCTGCGAAAGCAGGCGCTCATCCTGTTCGCGCACGTCGCCGATCTGGCGCGCCGGGACCCCCGCAACAATGGCGAAGTCGGGCACCTCGCCGCGCACCTGCGAGTAGGCACACACCACCACCCCTTTGCCGATGCGCGTGCCGGCTTCGATCAGGCTGTGGGGGCCGATGAAGGTGTAGGCGCCGATCTCGATGGGCGCGCTGATGTAGCCAGGCTTGGAGCCCTCGTGGACTGCGTAGCCGCTGCCCAGGAGGCGAATGGCGCGGTGGGAGCTGTGCGTCACGATGCTGACGAAGTTGGTGATCTGGACCCCTTGCCCAATCTGCAGGCCCGCTGTGGCGTCGATGAAATTGAATTGGCCGATGAACACGTGGTCTGCCAGCCGCAGTGCGTGCTCCCCCTCGATGCAGGTGCTGGGGGCGATGCGGGTGTTTGGCAGAGGCTGGCCGAGGTGGTTGCTTTCCCCGAAGACGATGCGATGGAGCAGCGCATGCCAGAGGCGGCGGCGCCATCGGTTAAACACGGCTCTCATGGGGCACCTCCCTCCAGTTCGCCAACACCCAGAAATAATAGGCAAAGTAGGCCAGCATGCTCGCTGACACGCCCCATCCGGCACCTTGCAGGCCGCCCAGGTACAGGCCCAGCAGCAGTCCGGCGAAGAAAAGGCATTGTCCGATCAATGCCAGGCGCAGCGCCCAGGCCTGTGCATTCCAGGCCATGGTGACCACGGCAAGGGGTGACGCCACGAAGTGCAGGGCGATGTACGGGGCGATGGCCCGTGCAAGTTCCCCTGTCTGGGTCCATCTTGCCCCAAAGGCCAGGGCGAAAATATCCGGCCCCCAGAGGAGAAGGATCGCCGCGAGCGGGCAGGCCAGGGCAGCGAGCCCCAGCATGGCCCGGCGCACCAGCGCCCGGGCGTCGCCAGGGCTCTCTGCCTTCAGAAGGCGCGGGTACAGGGTTTGCGACAGCGCACCCCCGACGAGGGTTGCCGGGGCCTTGAGATAGCGCAGTGCCAGGGCCCAGAACCCCGCTGAGGCGTCCCCTGTCCAGGCTGCCACCAGCACCAGCGTGAGCGTATCCTGCAGCGCACCCATGAACGCGTGTGGCGTGTTGAGCAGGGGGAAGTCCTTGTGCTGCAGGGCCATGGACCGCAGCCTGGCAAGGGGCTGGCGCCACATGGCCGTCCAGCCCCCGGCTGGCGCCGGCCGGGCCAGCATCCAAGCCCCTCCCAGGCTGGCCAGCGTGGCCCCGAGCACCAGGCCCAGGGGGCCGGCCTTCAGCAGGCCGAGCACGAGCTGCAGGATGGCGCCCCCACCTTGCTGCAGCAGCCTTGCCGCCGACAGCAGTCCAAAACGCTGCGACCGGGTGGCCCACATGGTGAGCCATTGCATGGCGCCGCCCGCCAGCACCGCGAAGGGCAGTGCCCAGGCCATCGGCATGCGTTGCCAGAGCATGAGCACGGCAGCAGTTGCGGCGGAAGCCGCCGTCACCGCGAGCAGCACGCGCGCGCACAAAGCCATGAGTTCGGCAGCCCGTGGCTCCGTGGATTCCAGGGGGAGTGCGAATTCGTAGCGCGCGCAGCCGACCACCGCCATGTTGGTGGCCAACGCCCACAGCAGCGCGAACTGCCCGAAGGCCTCCGGGCTGTACAGGCGCGTGAGCGCCGGGCCCAGCACGAGTGGAATGGCGTGGGCCGCAACGCTGCCCGTGAGCAGGGTCAGCGTTGCCCGCAGGAGTCCCGGCTTCATGGCAGTGCTTGTGTTTCAGGACGGTAGCCCGGCACCAGCTGGCCCAGCAGGGCCGTCATGGCGGCCCGATCGCCATCGCGCGCGGCCTGCTGCAGTGACTGCAGCAGGGCCTGCAGTTCGGCCCAGGGGCGAAACTCCTCGCGGGCCCGCAGTATGCGGGGGTGGACGGTGGGCAGCGGGTTGTCTCCAATCAGCAGCTCTTCGAAGAGTTTCTCGCCGGGGCGCAATCCCGTGAAGACGATTTCGATGTCGCCCTCGGGGTGCTGGTCGTCGCGCACTGTCAGGCCCGACAGGGCCACCATGCGTTGCGCGAGGTCCAGGATCTGTAGCGGCTCGCCCATGTCCAGCAGGAATACGTCGCCCCCGTCCGCCATCGTCCCCGCCTGCAGCACGAGCTGGGCCGCTTCGGCGATGGTCATGAAATAGCGCGTGACATCGGGATGCGTCACCGTGAGGGGGCCGCCGGCCGCGATCTGCTGGCGGAACAGCGGTATCACGCTGCCGCTGGAGCCCAGCACATTGCCAAAGCGCACCATGGACAGGCGTGTCGGGCATCTCCAGCCCGGTGGGCTTTCGGCCGAGAGCCCGAAAGGCATGCGCTGGGACGCCGCGACGGCTTGCAGCACCATTTCTGCCACACGCTTGGTGGCGCCCATGATGTTGGTGGGGCGAACAGCCTTGTCTGTGGAAATCAGGACGAAGTGGCGAGCGCCATGCTTCAGCGCGACCTGCACCATATTGAGCGTGCCGAACACGTTGTTCAGGATGCCTTCGCCCGGATTGGCTTCCACCATGGGCACGTGCTTGTAGGCGGCTGCGTGGTAGATGGAGGTGGGGCTGTACTGCTGGCAGATGTCGTCCATGCGCTGCTTCTGGTTGACGCTGGCGAGCAGGGGTACCAGGGCGCACTGGTGCGCGCCCTGGTGGGCGAGCGCCTGCAGCTCGTGGTGAATGGAATACAGCGCATATTCGCTGTGATCCACGAGCAGCAGCTGGCGGGGGCCCTCGCGCACGATCTGCCGGCACAGCTCGCTGCCGATGCTGCCGCCGGCGCCGGTGACCATCACCACGGCGCTCTCGAGATCGCGCCCCAGCAAGCCAGGGTCCGGGGCCACCGGTTCGCGGCCCAGCAGGTCCTCGATCTCGAGGTCCTGGAAGTCGGTGACCGTGACCCGGCCGCTGGCGAGGTCCGACAGGCCGGGCAGGGTGCGTATCCGAACGGGCAATTGGCGCAGGCTTTCGATGATCTGCCGGCGCCGCAGGCGCGTGGTGCTGGGCAGTGCCAGCAGCACATCGGTGATCGCGAGCCGGCGCGCCACCTCGGGCAGTGCAGTGGGGGAATGCACCCGCACTCCGTTGATGCTGCGTCCGACCTTGCTCGGATCGTCATCGACAAAGCCCTTGAGCACGTACTGGCGCATGGCGCCCAGTCCCGCTGCGGTCTGGGCGCCAGCGCTGCCGGCTCCGTAGATCAGCAGGCGGTAGGGGGCATGGCTGCTGTGGCCGGCCAGCGCCAGCCACCCCAGTGCGCGGCTGGAGCCCACCAGGAGCATGAACAGCAGGGGCTGCAGAACGCCGACGCTGCGTGGCACGCCTTCCCATTGCGCTGCCAGGAGGCAGCCCAGCAGGAGTGCTCCATAGATGGCCACCGCCTTGCCGGTGGTGATGAGTGCCGTGATTCCTGTATAGCGGAATATCGCGCGGTACAGCCCCAGTTTGGCGAAAATGGGAAACGCCAGGGCCGGGGCCAGTGCATACGCGAGCCACTGCATGCCTTCGGGCCAGTGCGGTGTCTCCAGCCTCAGCGTGAAGGCGAGCCACATGGCGACGAGGCCCAGGCAAACGTCCATCGCCACCACCACAACGCGCTTGGCTGCGCGCGACCAGCCCAGGATGCGGTTCAGCATGGGCGTTCAAAGGGGAGGCTGGGTGGGATGGCGGCGGGTTTGCGGCTCATTGTGTTGGCGCAATCCCCGTACGCTCGAGCACGTCCCCGACCAGCTCCAGCCGCACCAGCGGGTTGTCCAGTTCCATCAGGCGCTGCTTGAGTTCCAGGGGCACGGGCAGCAGTTCGCACCAGCGATTGGCCACCCATCCGCAGTCGTCCAGCTGCGCAGCCGTCGGGATGATCGCGGTCGGGGTGTCCGGGTCACGCTGGTGCAGGGTGTGGAGCACCTGCGCGAGCGCCGTCGCGGCCTTCTTGAGATCCTCTGGCACCGCGACGGTCAGGTCCTGGTCGATATGCCCCACATCGGCGATCCACAGGCCATGGGGCAGGTGGCTGCGCTGGGTGATGCGAAAGCGCTGGCCGCCCCGGCACAGCAGGGTGATCAGGCCGGGCTGCGGCGTGTCGATCTGCTCGATGACCGCCAGGGTGCCCACGTCGTTGAATTGCTCTTCGGGCGCGCCGGCCTGGCGCACTTCGCGGCCTTGCGTGAGGGCCACCACGCCAAAAGGCGCACCGGCCTGATGGCATTTGCGCACCATGTCCAGGTAGCGCACCTCGAACACGCGCAGGGCCAGCACACCGCCCGGGAACAGCACGGAACCCAGGGGGAAAAGGGGCAAGGATGACAGGGTGAGGGGTTGTGTCATGAATGGGGGAATGCCTTGGCCCGCTATCATCCCATGGCGCAGCCTGCTTTCGCAGCGGCCCCTTGCTTTTGTCTCATCCATGCTCTACCAGATCGCCTCATTCCTGCTCGACGTTGTTGGTGGCCTGCTCACGGGGGCCTGCCTGCTGCGCCTGTATATGCAATGGCAGCGCATCCCGTTTTCCAACCCTGTCGGCGGGCTGGTTTTTGCACTGACGGACTGGCTGGTCATGCCGCTGCGCAAGGTGATTCGGCCCGTGGGGCGCTGGGATGTGTCAAGCCTCGTCGCGGCCGCGCTGTTGCAACTGCTGCAGTATTTCCTGCTCACGCTCCTGCTGGGCGCGGCGTCCGCATGGGCGTGGCTGCCGTGGCTTGCCTTGTTCGGGCTGGCGCGTGTGGCGGTGTCGGGGCTGATCGGCCTCCTGATCGTCCATGCCGTGATGTCCTGGGTGCAGGCACGGTCGCAACTCTCGGACGTGATCGCCCGGCTGTGCGAGCCGGTGTTGCGGCCATTTCGCCGCATCATCCCGCTGGTCGGAGGGATCGATCTGTCGCCCCTGGCCGTGCTGGTGCTGCTGCAGGTGGCCATGATCGTGCTGGGCCATCTGCAGGCCAGCGTGATGAGGTAACCCCCCTGAGTCGCCTTCGGCGCCTTCCCGCTCAAGGGGATGAGGGGGACGCGGGCCTCGCTGCGGAGCAGCCCTTCCTTGCCCTCTCTGGCAGGCACCGCGCGGTATCAACGGCTGCGTGCTGTCCGGTGGGTGATCAAATATGCCTCTGGCGCTTATCTGGTAAGCGCTGACAGCTATCAAAAAAGAAGCAATCCTCTCGTGGGGCACCTTTGCGGACCCGCTGTCCCGCGGATGACTTACATCACTGCGTCAGCGGGCAAACGCTGCAGCATGGCCAGGCTGCTGGCCACGGTGTTGCGCAGCTCGCGGCGGTCGCAGATGAAGTCCACGGCGCCCTTGGTCTGCAGGAATTCGGCGCGCTGGAAGCCTTCTGGCAGCGTCACGCGCACGGTGGATTCGATCACGCGCGGGCCGGCAAAGCCGATCAGGGCCTTGGGCTCGGCAATCACGATGTCGCCCACAAAGGCAAAGCCGGCGCTCACGCCGCCCATGGTCGGGTCAGTCAGCACGCTGATGTAGGGCAGGCCCTTCTTGGCCAGGCGGGTGAGGGCCGCATTGGTCTTGGCCATCTGCATCAGGGACAGCAGGCCTTCCTGCATGCGCGCACCGCCGGTGGCGGTGAAGCAGATGAAAGGCACTTTCTGCTCGATGGCGGTTTCCACGCCCCGCACGAAGCGCTCGCCCACCACGGAGCCCATGGAGCCGCCCATGAAGTCGAACTCGAAGCACGCGGCCACCACGTTGATGCTCTTGACCGCGCCGCCCATGACGATGAGGGCGTCGGTCTCGCCGGTGTTCTCCAGGGCTTCCTTCAGGCGCTCGGGGTATTTGCGGCTGTCCTTGAACTTGAGGGCGTCCACGGGCAGCACTTCCTGGCCGATTTCGTAGCGGCCTTCGGCATCCAGGAAGGCATTGAGCCGCGCGCGGGCGCCGATGCGGTGGTGGTGGCTGCAGTGGGGGCAGACGTTCTGGTTGTGCTCCAGATCGGCCTTGTAAAGCACCGTCTCGCAGCTCGGGCACTTGATCCACAGGCCTTCAGGCACCTGGCGGCGCTCGGTGGGGTCCGTTTGCTGGATCTTGGAGGGCAGAAGTTTTTCGAGCCAGGACATGGTTTTCCTCTGTATGAATGGGCCAGCAGCGGCGGCACGGCCTTGAAACTGGCGCGGCCCAAAGGCCACGGCTCCCGCGCAAGGGCCGCCCCGCCGCGCTGGGAGCGTCCCCCTTCCCGCGCAAAGCGCGAGAGAAGGGGGAAACGGCAAAGCCGCTCAGGGGGATGCTCTTTATTCTACGCGTCCAAAGCCTTGCGGATGCCGCGCAGGAAGTCGATGGTCAGGGGCACCACCTTGGCGTGTTCCTGGTCCTCGATGAGCTGGATGATGCGGCTGCCGATGACCACGGCATCCGCCACCTTGCCGATCGCCTGGGCCGTGGCCGCATCGCGGATGCCGAAGCCCACGCCCACGGGGATGGTCACATGCTGGCGGATGCGGGGCAGCATCTGCTCCACGGCCGAGGTGTCGAGCGCGCCCGAACCGGTCACGCCCTTGAGCGATACGTAGTACACATAGCCGCTGGCCACGCGCGCCACCTGGGCCATGCGTTCATCCGTGCTGGTGGGGGCCAGCAGGAAGATCAGGTCCATGCCGTGCGCGCGCAGGCTGGCCGCGAAGGCCTCGCATTCCTCGGGCGGGTAGTCCACGATGAGCACGCCATCGACACCGGCCTCGGCGCTGTCGCGCACAAAGGCGCCTGCGCCGTGGATCTGGTCATAGCGCTCCACCGGGTTCGCGTAGCCCATCAGCACCACGGGCGTGGTGCTGTTGCGCTTGCGGAACTCGCGCACGTGGTCCAGCACCTGCACCATGCCCACACCCAGGCCCAGCGCCTTTTCGCCCGCCTTCTGGATGACGGGGCCGTCGGCCATGGGGTCGGAGAAGGGCACGCCCAGTTCGATCACGTCGGCACCGGCCTCCACCATGCCGTGCATGAGGGCGGGCGTGATGTCGGCAAACGGAAAACCGGCGGTGACATAGGGAATCAGCGCCTTGCGGCCCTGGGCTTTCAGCTGTTCGAAAGTGGTGTCTATGCGGCTCATGGCTTGGCGTCTCCTGGGGCGCCCTTGACGGTCAGGCCGCGCATGGAGGGGCGGTCGTAGAAATCTTCTCCTGACAGGTCGGCCACGGTGCCGATGTCCTTGTCGCCCCGGCCCGAGAGGTTGACCAGGATGGACTGGTCCGGCCGCATCGTGGGTGCAAGCTTGAGGGCATAGGCGAAGGCGTGGCTCGATTCCAGCGCCGGGATGATGCCTTCGGTGCGGCACAGGTGGTGGAAGGCGGACAGCGCTTCCTGGTCGGTGATGCCCACGTACTCGGCGCGTCCGATCTCCTGCAGCCATGCGTGCTCGGGACCTACGCCGGGGTAGTCCAGGCCCGCGCTGATGCTGTGCGTCTCGGTGATCTGGCCGTTGGCATCCTGCAGGATTAAGGTGCGGTTGCCGTGCAGCACGCCACTGGAGCCACGCTGCAGCGATGCCGAGTGCTTGCCGCTGTCCAGACCTTCGCCGGCGGCCTCCACGCCGATCAGGCGCGTCTTCTCGAACGGGATGTACGGATGGAAGATGCCCATGGCATTGCTGCCGCCGCCCACGCAGGCGATCACGGCATCGGGCTGCTCGGCGGCGATCTTCTGCGCGGCGAGCATGGGGGGCATCTGTTCGATGGCTTCCTTGCCGATCACGCTCTGGAAATCGCGCACCATCATCGGGTAGGGGTGCGGGCCCGCCACCGTGCCGATGATGTAGAACGTGTTGTCCACATTGGCCACCCAGTCGCGCATGGCCTCGTTGAGCGCGTCCTTCAGGGTCTTGCTGCCCGACTCGACAGGCACGACGGTGGCGCCCAGCAGTTTCATGCGAAAGACGTTCGGGCTCTGGCGCTTCACGTCCTCGCTGCCCATGTAGACCACGCATTCCAGGCCGTAGCGCGCGCAGATCGTGGCCGTGGCCACGCCGTGCTGGCCGGCGCCCGTCTCGGCAATGATGCGGGGCTTGCCCATGCGCTTGGCGAGCATGGCCTGGCCGATCACGTTGTTGATCTTGTGGGCGCCGGTGTGGTTGAGGTCTTCGCGCTTGAGGTAGATCTGCGCGCCGCCCGTTTCGCGGCTGGTGCGCGCGGCGTGGTACACGGGCGATGGGCGGCCCACGAAGTGCTTGAGCTCGTAGTGGAATTCTGCGAGGAACTCCGGGTCGTTCTGGTAGCGGGCATACGCCTCGCGCAGTTCCTGGATGGCGTGGGTCAGTGTCTCGCTGACGAAACTGCCGCCGTAGGAGCCGAAATGGCCTGAAGCATCAGGTTGCTGATAGGAATTCATGAGGGTTCTTTGCAAGTTGGGCATCGGCCGCGCGCACGGCGGCGATGAACCGATGGATTTTTCCGGCGTCCTTGATGCCCTTCAGGGGCTTGCCATCGGGGCTGTTCGGATCTACGGCCTCGACGCCGGAGCTGACATCAACCGCCAGCGTCTTGCAACGCGGGCGGACTTGCAAAATGCCATCGGTCACGTTTGCAGGCGTGAGTCCACCAGACAAAACGAGGTGAGAGCTGACGCTTGGTGGAAGGAGTGACCAATTGAATGCCTTGCCGCCGCCGCCGTACCCCTCGACATGGGCGTCGAGCAGGATGGCCTGGGCGTGGGAGTAATCGTGCGCGTATTTTACGAGGTCGAACCGTGCCGCACCGTCGCCAAGGGGAATGCGCGCGGCCCGCAGGTAAGGCCGTGCCCCCTGGCCGGTGGCGGCCAGGCAATCCTCGGGCGTCTCGTCACCATGAAATTGTATGGTGGCGCCCGCTATCAAAGCGCTGGCAGCTATCACTTTGGGAGCGGTTTCATTCACGAAGAGCAAAACCGGCGTGACAAAAGGGGGCAGGCGCCAGGCCAGCTGTGCCGCGCGTTCGGGTGTCACGGCCCGTGGGCTGGGGGCGTAGAGCACGAATCCGACGGCATCCGCGCCAGCCGCCACGGCCGCGTCGACGTCTTCTTCGCGGGTCAGGCCACAGATCTTGATGCGGGTGCGGGCCGGGGAGGGGACTTCTTTGGCTTTCATGGCAGCCAATCATACGCAGCCGTGCGCTGGGGCAGGCCCCACGAGGCGTCGTAGACAGGGCCTTGAAAATACAGTCCATCCGGAGAGAACGTGGGTGCCGCGGCGTCGCGCGATCTTGCCGCGAGTACCTGCGCTACCCACTGCGGAGGGTATTTGCCTTGGCCCACGGCCACCAGGCAGCCCATGATGTTGCGGATCATGTGGTGCAGGAACGCGTTGGCCTCGAACTCGAAGCGCCAGTAGCAGGAACTCCAGCCCAGTTCCGGGTGCGGGGCGTTGAGGCCCCGGCGCGAGATATCGATGCGCTGCAGGGTCTTGACGGGCGACTTGGCCTGGCACGCGGATGCACGAAACGAGGTGAAGTCATGTTCGCCCAGCAGGTGGTCTGCGGCCTGGCGCATCGCATCGTGATGGAGCGGGTGGAATACCCATCCCACGCGCCCCGAGTCCACGCTGGGCCGCACGGGTGATTGCAGCAGCACATACGCATAGCGCCGCGCGACGGCGCTGGCCCGGGCGTGAAAACTGTCCGGCACGGGCTGCGCCCATTGCACGGCAATGTCGGCAGGGAGGAAGGTATTGGTGCCGCGCACCCACGAAGCGCAGGGGCGGTTCAGTGGCGTGTCGAAGTGCACCACCTGCATCAGTCCATGGACGCCGGCATCCGTTCTGCCGGCGCACAGCGTGCTGACGGGGTGCGTGGCAAAGCGGCCCAGGGCCGCTTCGAGCTTGTCTTGAATGGTGTCGCCGGACAGCTGGCTTTGCCAGCCGCTGTAGGCCTGGCCGTTGTAGCTGACACCCAGCGCCACCCGGGTCATGGGGTGGCGGCCTGGGGGCGGGCGGGGGCGGCCTGCGGGGCGGGCCGCATCAACCCAGTTCGGCCAGCATGCGCTGGGCGCGGGTCTTGAGGGCGCCGCTGGACTCGGCAACCACTTCTTCGATCAGCGTGCGTGCACCATCCGTATCACCGATGGCATTGAACTCTTCGGCCAGCGCGAGCTTGGTGGCCAGTGGGTCGTCCTGCGCCGCCGCCGAGCCGTCGTCGCTCAATTCAGGGGTCGGCAGAGGGGCCTTGGCTGCGGGGGCCGCCATGGGCTTGGAGGGGGCGTTCAGGTCCAGCGACAGGTCGCCGAGGTCAAACTCCATCGGGCCGGAGTCCTGGGCATCCGCGGTGAGCGGCATGGGGCCCGAGGGTGCCATGCTCAGGTCGTCCGCCGAAGGAAAGTCCAGATTGGCCACGGGCGGAGGCGCCATCGTGCCCGAGGCTGGTGCCACTTCTGGCGCATTCCAGGCGGGAGCGGTCGCCGACGGCAACTCCGGCAGGTCCAGTTCAGGGCGCAGTGTCTGCGGCTCGTCGGCCGGGTCCGCTGCGCGGCGGGCACCGCCCGATGCCGCGGCCGCGGCTGCCGCTGCGGCAAATCCGCCGGGAGGTGCCGGGGCCACCGCTGGCGCATCGGTCAGCGCGTCGTCGGGCAGGTCCAGATCCAGGTCGAGGTCCAGGTCGGGGGGCAACGCAGCCGTCGCCGCCGCGCCGCCCACGCCCGTGAACGTGCTCGGGAATCCGCCTGGGGGCAGCGATGGCGACTCGTCCTCGGCCATGCCTGGGCGGCCGCCAGGCTGGTAAAGGCGGTTTTCGGGATCCAGATCGCGGCCAAGCTCGGCAATGCGGTTCCAGTCCGGGCCTTCGCCCTGGGTCAGCTTGAACACGTCCCCTGCCACCGCCTCCAGGGCCTTGCGGTCCTGGCGCTTGGCGTAGATCTCACCGAGCTTCACATGCACCGACACGCGGGCAGGGTTGTGGCGGATCGCCTCCTTGAGGATTTCCTCGGCCTGCAGGTCACGGCCATAGGCCAGGTACACGTCGGCTTCGGCCACAGGGTCCACGTCGCCGCCGGCATCGAGCTGGCTGGGTGAGTAGGCCATGGACGAGCCCGTGGTCATCTCGCTGTTGGCGGTATCGACGCGCTGCCCGCCGCTGGCGCCGAAGAACGAATCCGGCTGGATGCGGCTTTCCAGGAAGGAGCTGTCGACGCCCGCATTCTGGCGGCGGCGCTGAACCACGCGGTAGGCGCCATAGCCCAGCAGCAAGGCCAGGAGCCCGCCACCGGCGAGCGGCAGCAGCGGGTCGTCCATGAGGCCGGACAGGAAACCCGGCTCTTCAACTGGTGCGGGAGCCGGTGCGGGAACGCGGACTGGCTTCGCTGGCGCCGATGCGGCCGGAGCGGGTGCGGAGGCAGGCTCGGACGCGGCTTCCGCCGGCACGGCTGCATCTGCCGGCGCGCTGGCTGCGGGAGCAGGGGCTGGTGCCGGGGTTTCCGGCACGGCAGGGGCCGTGGGTGTGGCAGGAACGGCGGGTGCCTGCACTGCCACCGCGGCAGGAGCGCTGGCGGCGCCGGCGGGCGCCGGTGCGGCGCTGCCCGCAGCGGCCGACGCGGCGCCCAGCTTGTTGAGGTCCGTGATGTTCTTGGACAGCTCGGCCATGCGCGTGGCGGCCTCTCCGGCTTGCTTGTCCTTGGCGAGCTGGTCCTCGGCCGCCTTCTGGCCCTTGACGGAACCTTTGGACAGCGTGAGCTTGTCGGGCGCGGCCGTGGCAGGTTTCTTGTCCTCCACACGGGCCTGCACCGCGCCGGAGGCCGAGCGTTCTGCGGCGGCGACCGCGGCGGTGGGGGCGGCACCCGCCAGCTTGCGGCGGAATTCGTTGAAGTCCCGGGCCTGCGCGGCAAGGATCTGACGCGCCTCGGGTGCCGGCGTGGACTGCGCCGCAGCCTGGTCGGGCATCTGCAGGACCGCGCCAGCCTTCAGGCGATTGACATTGCCCTGGATGAAGGCATCGGGGTTCGAGCGCATCATGGCGACCAGCATCTGGTCGAGGGACACGTCGGCGGGGCGGTGAGCGTTCGCAATGCGGCCCGCCGTGTCGCCTGCCTGCACCCTGACTCCATCGGCGGGGGCGGGGCGGGCGGCCACGGCTGGCTGACGCGGCGTCGGCGGTGCGGCAGGGGCCGCCGCTGCGGGGGATTCGCTGGCCCGCGGGGCGACCGGCGCGCGCACGGCAGGAGCCTGCTGGGTGGCCGGCGCAGGCAGCTGCGGAGAGGCCGTCACCGCTGGCGCGGGACGGCGCAGCGTGGGCGGGTCGAACAGCATGGTGTAGCTGCGCACGATGCGGCCCGAGCCCCAGTTGGCGTCCAGCACCAGGTCGAGGAAGGGTTCGTTCACCGGCCGGCTGCTCGTCAGGCGCAGCACGGCCGTGCCATCCGGGCGGCGCTGCAGCTGGATCTGCAGATTGTTGATGGTGGGCGTGTATTCCATGCCCTGGGCGCGGAACACGTCCGGGGAGGCCGTGGTGGCCCGCAAGCTGTCCGCTTCGGCGGGAGTGATCTGGGGCAGGTCGATTTCGGCGCGCAGGGGCTCGCCCAGGGCAGACTGCACGGTGATGCGGCCCAGCGCCAGGGCCGAGGCGTCGCCCGCGTACAAGCCGGCCGACACTACGGCTGCCGCCGCCAGGGCAGAGAATTTCCAACGATGCATGTTTGCCAACAACTGAGTAGGTTTTTGTGCGGCTCGGTCGAGCGGTGCTTTTTTTCTCATGGTCTGGTCCCGCCCCGGCGCGTGAAAATATGTAAAAAGCACCATAGCATCAATGTTTTGCACTGACAAGCTGAGGTGGCGCCGAAGCTTTGAGAGGGGTCCTGGCGCCCCAAGTTGGGGCGCCAAGATGTTGCCAATTGCCAACGTGGCGTAACTGAGTGTGTCAAGACCCCTGGCGCAAAAAAGCGCGCGCAGCCGGGGCTGCGCGCGCTTTTCGGGGGGCCGGAGCTCAGGCGTCGAGCAGGATGCGCAGCATGCGGCGCAGCGGTTCGGCCGCGCCCCACAGCAGCTGGTCGCCAATGGTGAACGCGCCGACATATTCAGGCCCCATGGCCAGCTTGCGGATGCGGCCCACGGGGATGTCCATGGTGCCGGTCACCGCCACGGGCGTCAGGTCCTTGATGGTGGCTTCCCGGGTGTTGGGCACGACCTTCACCCACTCGTTGTCGGCGGCGATCATTGCCTCCAGGTCCGCCAGGGGCACGTCCTTCTTTAGCTTGAAGGTCAGCGCCTGGCTATGGCAGCGCATGGCGCCCACGCGCACGCAGAAGCCGTCCACCGGCACGGCGGGGGCGCTGAAGCCCTCGCCCTGGCCCAGGATCTTGTTGGTTTCCGCCATGCCCTTCCATTCTTCCTTGGACATGCCGTTGCCCAGGTCCTTGTCGATCCAGGGGATCAGGCTGCCGCCCAGCGGCACGCCGAAGTTGGCGGTTTCAGCGCCCGTCAGGGCGCGTTGCTTGGCGATCACCTTGCGGTCGATTTCCAGGATGGCGCTCTTGGGGTCATCGAGCAGGGCCTTCACTTCGGCGTTGAGCGTGCCGTACTGCGTGAGCAGCTCGCGCATGTGCTGCGCGCCGCCGCCGGAGGCCGCCTGGTAGGTTTGCGTGCTCATCCATTCCACGAGACCCGCCTTGTACAGGGCGCCTACGCCCATCAGCATGCAGCTCACGGTGCAGTTGCCGCCAATCCAGTCCTTGCCGCCCTGGGCCAGGGCGTTCTTGATCACGGGCATGTTGACCGGGTCCAGCACGATGACGGCGTTCTTCTCCATGCGCAGGGAGGAGGCGGCGTCGATCCAGTGGCCGTTCCAGCCGGCGGCGCGCAGCTTGGGATAGACCTCGTTGGTGTAGTCGCCGCCCTGGGCGGTGATGATGATTTCGCAGCGCTTGAGGGCATCGATGTCGAACGCGTCCTGCAGGGTGGTCTCGTTCCGTGCCTGCGCGGGAGCCTTGCCGCCCGCGTTCGAGGTGGAGAAGAACATCGGCTCGATCAGGTCGAAATCCTTCTCCTGCGCCATGCGGTCCATCAGGACCGAGCCGACCATTCCGCGCCAGCCAACCAACCCTACCAACTTGCTCATTTCAACGCCCTTTCTAAATAAGAAACAGTGCCAGACCGGACTGCTCGCCTGGCTCGTCTGGCCAGGGAGGGCGCACGACGAACCAGGCTGAGTCAGCCCTTAATGGTCGTGGTTTTGGTGATGGTTGCGCGCGCAGCCACACCGGCCGTGGCGGCGGGTGCGATGTTCAGGGCGAACGGGCGGGCGGCAAACATAGGCGAATATTGTACCGGATACGGCCTGGATCCGGGTGCGCCGGCGGCCCTGCGGCGCGCGCCCTCCGTGGGCGGCGCAAAAAGAGCCCGCCCAGCCGGGCTGGCCGCACGCCACGCCGGTGCGGCGGTCTACAGTGCTGCCTTTGCCTCCTTTGTTCAATTCGAAAGTAGAAATGCAAGTCATCGTTGTGGGGTCAGGCAAGCTGGCCAAGGAGCTTCTGGGGGCGCTGCCTGCCCGTGGCGAAGCGCAGGTTTTGCCATGGGCCGGTGAGGGGCAGCGTGCAGAAAAATCTGTCGTGCTGCATGCCGGTTCCGGCAGGGAGCTGGAGGCTGCCTGCGCCTTTTGCGAATCCACGCACTCCCCGTTGGTGGAACTGGCCACCGGGTCCGGGCTGGAAGGGCGTGTGGTGGGTTTTCCGGTCGTCCTGTGTCCGAACACCAACATCCTCATGCTCAAGTTCATGGCCATGCTGGAGCGCAGCGGGCCTCTGTTTCGCGGCTACCGCACCGGGCTGACCGAATCCCACCAGGCCCAGAAGTCCTCGGTGCCGGGCACGGCCGTCAGCATGGCGCAGGCGCTGGGCCTGGCGCCGGGGGACATCCGGTCCGTGCGCGATGCCGGGGTGCAACGGGACGTGCTGCACATTCCCCAGGAGCATCTCGCCCGCCACGCTTACCACCGGGTGCTGATCGAGGATGGCGCGTGCAGCGTGACGCTGGAAACCCGTGTCTATGGCGATGCACCGTATGCGGAGGGTGTCGCGCACATCGTGGCGGCCGTGCGCGAGCGGCCGCTGGAAAACCGGTGCTATTCCATCATGGAGTTCATCGACAACGCGTGGGTGTAGGCGGCACGCGGGCGCCACAACAATAAAAAAGCGCCGGAGGACCGGCGCTTTTTCGTGACCGCCGGGCGGTGGGGTTCAGGCGGCCAGCGCCTTGACCACTGCATCGCCCATCTGCGCCGTGCCCACCTTGGTGGTGCCTTCGCTGTAGATGTCGGGGGTGCGCAGGCCCTGGGCCAGCACCTTCTGCACCGCGGCTTCGATGCGCTGGGCGGCGGCTTCCTGGTTCAGGCTGAAGCGCAGCATCATCGCGGCCGACAGGATGGTGGCCAGCGGGTTGGCCACGCCCTTGCCGGCGATGTCCGGCGCACTGCCGTGGCTGGGCTCGTACAGGCCCTGGTTGGTGCTGTTCAGGCTGGCCGAGGGCAGCATGCCGATGGAGCCGGTGAGCATGGAGGCTTCGTCCGACAGGATGTCGCCGAACATGTTGCCCGTGACCACCACGTCGAACGCCTTGGGCGCCTTCACGAGCTGCATGGCGGCGTTATCGACATACATGTGCTGCAGCTCGACGTCGGGGTATTCCTTGTGCACGTCGGTGACCACGTCCTTCCAGAACTGGAAGGTTTCGAGCACGTTGGCCTTGTCCACGCTGGTGACCTTCTTGTTGCGCTTGCGCGCAGCCTGGAAGGCGACGTGGGCGATGCGCTCGATCTCGGGGCGGCTGTAGCGCATGGTGTCGAAGGCTTCCTCGGCACCGGGGAAGTGGCCGTCGGTGGCCACGCGGCGGCCGCGGGGCTGGCCGAAGTAGATGTCGCCCGTCAGCTCGCGGATGATGAGGATGTCCAGGCCCGCGATCAGCTCGGGCTTGAGGCTGGATGCACCCACCAGCTGCTCGTAGCAGATGGCGGGGCGGAAGTTGGCGAACAGGCCCAGGTTCTTGCGCAGGCCCAGGATGGCTTGTTCGGGGCGCAGGGGGCGGTCGAGCTTGTCGTATTTCCAGTCGCCCACGGCGCCGAACAGGATGGCGTCGGCTTCCTTGGCGAGCTTGAGCGTGGACTCGGGCAGTGGATGGCCGTGCGCGTCGTACGCCACGCCGCCCACCAGGGCGGACTCCATCTCGAACGGGAGTTCCAGGGCCTCCAGAACCTTGACGGCTTCAGAGACGATTTCGGTGCCAATGCCGTCACCCGGCAGAACTGCGATTTTCATTGAATTTGCTTTGTTTTTGATAGCTATCAGCGCTTATGGGTAAAGCGCTAGAAGCCAATTTGAATGATATTTTGGATGCCTGCGCCGTCTCACGACACCATGGTGTGCGCCAGCCAGGGCTTGGTGGCCAGCCGCTCTACTTCAAAGGCCTTGATCTTGTCGGACTGGCGCAAGGTCAGGCCGATGTCGTCAAAGCCGTTGAGCAGGCAGTATTTGCGGAAGGCCTGCACCTCGAACGGAATCTCTTGGCCCTGCGGACGCACGATGACCTGGCGCTCCAGGTCGATGGTGAGCTGGTAGCCGGGGAAGGCCAGCACTTCGTCGAACAGCTGGGCCACCGTGGCCTCGGGCAGCACGATGGGCAGCAGGCCGTTCTTGAAGCAGTTGTTGAAGAAGATGTCGGCGAAGCTGGGCGCGATCACGGCGCGAAAGCCGTACTGGTCCAGCGCCCAGGGCGCGTGCTCGCGGCTGGAGCCGCAGCCGAAGTTCTTGCGCGCCAGCAGCACGGAGGCGCCCGCGTAGCGCGGCTGGTTCAGCACGAAGTCGGGGTTGGGCTTGCGGCTGGCGGGGTCCTGGCCGGGCTCGCCGTGGTCCAGGTAGCGCCACTCGTCGAACAGGTTCACGCCAAAGCCGGTCTTCTTGATCGACTTGAGGAACTGCTTGGGGATGATCGCGTCGGTATCGACGTTCTCGCGGTCCATCGGGGCCACGAGGCCTTTGAGCAAGGTGAATTTCTGCATGGCGTTCTCTGGATTACTTGGCGGCGCGCTCGAGGGCGCCGCCGGCACGCTGTACGTCCTGGCCCACGCCCTTGACGGTGTTGCAGCCGGCCAGCACGAAGGTGATGGCGAGCACGATGAGGGTTGCGGTCTTTTTCATGACAGGGCTCCTTCAGGCAAATTGACGAATGTCCACAAAGTGGCCGTGCACGGCGGCGGCGGCGGCCATGGCGGGGCTCACCAGGTGCGTGCGGCCGCCAGCGCCCTGGCGCCCTTCGAAGTTGCGGTTGCTGGTGCTGGCGCAGCGCTCGCCGGGCTCCAGGCGGTCGGCATTCATGGCCAGGCACATGGAGCAGCCGGGTTCGCGCCACTCAAAGCCCGCGGCCACAAAGATCTTGTCCAGGCCTTCGCGCTCGGCCTGTTCCTTGACCAGGCCCGAGCCGGGCACGACCATGGCCAGCTTCACGTTGCTGGCGACCTTGCGGCCCAGGTTCTTCACCACGGCGGCGGCTTCGCGCATGTCTTCGATGCGGCTGTTGGTGCACGAACCGATGAACACCTTGTCGATGGTGATGTCGTTGATCGGCTTGCCCGGCTGCAGGCCCATGTAGGTCAGCGCGCGCTCGATGGCGCCGCGCTTGTTGGCGTCCTTTTCCTTGTCGGGGTCGGGCACGCGGGCGTCCACGCCCAGCACCATCTCGGGCGAGGTGCCCCAGGTGACCTGCGGCACGATGTCGGCGGCGTCGAGCTTGACGACGGTGTCGAACTTCGCGTCGGCATCCGAATGCAAGGTCTTCCAGTACGCCACGGCCTGGTCCCATTCCACGCCCGTGGGCGAGAGGGGGCGGCCCTTGACGTAGTCAATGGTCTTGTCGTCCACCGCCACCAGGCCCGCGCGCGCGCCGCCTTCGATGGCCATGTTGCACACGGTCATGCGGCCTTCCATGCTCATGGCGCGGAAGACGGAGCCCGCAAACTCGATGGTGTAGCCCGTGCCGCCGGCCGTGCCGATCTTGCCGATGATGGCCAGCACCACGTCCTTGGGGGTCACGCCTTTGGCCAGCGTGCCTTCCACCTGCACCAGCATGTTCTTGGCCTTCTTGGCCAGCAGGGTTTGCGTGGCCATCACGTGCTCCACCTCGCTGGTGCCGATGCCGTGGGCCAGTGCTCCGAAGGCGCCGTGGGTGCTGGTGTGGCTGTCGCCGCAGACCACGGTCATGCCGGGCAGGGTGGCGCCGTTCTCCGGGCCGATCACGTGCACGATGCCCTGGCGTTTGTGCATGAACGGGAAGAACGCAGCGGGCGAGATCTGCGCCATGTTGTCGTTCAGCGTGGTGATCTGTTCCTTGCTGATTGGGTCGGTGATGCCGTCGTAACCGTTTTCCCAGCCGGTGGTGGGCGTGTTGTGGTCGGCGGTGGCCACGATGGAGCTCATGCGCCAGACCTTGCGGCCCGCCTCGCGCAGGCCTTCGAAGGCCTGCGGACTGGTGACTTCGTGCACCAGGTGCCGGTCGATGTAGAGGATGGAAGTGCCGTCCTCTTCGGTATGGACGACGTGCTCGTCCCAGATCTTGTCGTACAGGGTGCGTCCCATGGGGTGGCTCTCTTCCTTCAGGTGGGGTGATTTTAGTGTTGGGGTCTGGGCGGCATGGCCGCGGCGCGGGGAGCAAGGTGCTCCACCAGCAGCCGGGCGGTGACGGGCAGGGCATCGAAATCGCGGGCCACCACGCGCAGCTCGCGGTGGGCCCAGGCGTCCGTCAGTGCAATGGCCTGCAGCCGGCCCACGCCGCGCATGAGCTCAAAGGCGCGGTCGGGCAGCAAGCCCACGCCCAGGCCGCTGTCGATCATCCGGCACATGGCGTCCAGCCCGGTGACCTGGATGCGCTGGCGCAGCGGGCGCCCGGCCGCCGCAGCCGCCGAGCGCATGGCCAGGCTGATGCTGCTGTTGGCATGCAGGCCAACGATGTCCCAGTCCAGGATGTCTTCAAAATTGATAGCGTCACGTCCCGCCAGTTCATGCGCCTGCGGCACAACCAGCACCAGGTTGTCGGCGCGGTACGGGCGGCTTTGCAGTTCCATGGTGCCGTTGCCGCTGGCCATGCTGACATTGCAGATGCCCAGGTCTGCCGCGCCCTCCTGCACGGCATGCAGCACGTCGCTGCTCAGGTGTTCCTGCAGGTCGATCTTGATCTGGCTGTGCTCCCGGGCGAACGCGCCCAGGTCTTCCGGCAGGAACTGGAAGATGGCCGAGATGTTGGCGTGCATGCGCACATGGCCGCGCACGCCGTCGGCGTATTCGCTGAGTTCACCCTGCATGCGTTCGAGCCCGAACAGCACGGTGCGCGCGTGGTGCAGCAGGCTTTCGCCCGCGGGCGTCAGCGTGACGCCGCGGCTGTGGCGGTAGAGCAGGGCGGTGTCCACGGCTGTTTCCAGGTCGGACAGGCGCTTGCTCACGGCCGATGCGGCAATGAACTCCCGCTCGGCCGCCCGGCCGATGCTGCCCAGCTCGCACACCGCCACAAACAGCTGCAGCGAGGTCAGGTCGATACGGCGCGCAAAACTGCGCTCGGAGCTTTTCATCGTGTCATTGTCTTCTCGAAAAGAGAAGGTTCTGTATTTTCGTCCTATTATGAATTGGTTGCCATCGTTGTGCGCGATGGCTGGGCTGCCGCTCCGCTGTGACCCCAGCGGGCGACGCGTGCTCAAGAAGCCGCCGGGCTCAGGCGGCGCAGGTGCTGCCGTGCTCCGGCACCAGGGCGTGCCAGCGCAGTTCGTGCTCGATGCGCTGGCGCAGCATGTCGGCAGCGCCCATTTCTCCGTGCACCACGTACACCTGGTCCGGCGCATGGCCCATGCTGCGCAGCCAGGCGATGAGCTGGTGGCCGTCCGCATGCGCCGAGGCGGACGACAGATGCACCACCTCCGCGCGCACGGCCACGTCCTGGCCGTGGATGCGGATGTTCTTCTCGCCCGCCGCCAGGCGCGCGCCCCGGGTGCCGGGGGCCTGGTGGCCGGTCAGGATGACCATGTTGCGGTGGTCACCCGCGTGCAGCGCCAGGTGGTGCAGCACGCGGCCCCCCGTGGCCATGCCACTGGCCGACAGGATGACCATGGGGCCATGCAGCCTGGCCAGCCCCTTGGATTGTTCGGGCGTCTGGACCATGGTGGCGCCATGTTCCAGCGCCTGCACCTCGCGGCCGCTCAGCCGGTGTTCCTGCATGTGATGCTGGAACAGCCCCGTGGTGCTGACCGCCATGGGGCTGTCCAAAAACACCTTGAGCGAGGCGGGCACCACCCCGCGCGCCTTGAGCTGGCCGATGGCATGCAGGACCACCTGCGCGCGGCCGACGGCGAACACCGGCACCACCGCAATGCCGCCACGGGCCGCCAGGCGCTGCAGGGCGGCACCCAGCTCGCCCTGCAAGTCTTCTGCGGGGTGCTCGCGGTCGCCATAGGTGGATTCGATGAGGACCGTGTCCGCCGGGGGCGGAGCATCGGGCGGGTTCATGAGCAGGTCGTCGGGCCGCCCCAGGTCGCCCGAGAACAGGATGCGGCGGCCCCCCACTTCCAGCAGCACGCTGGCCGCCCCCAGGATGTGGCCTGCGGGGGAAAAGGTCACGCGCCAGCCCGGCAGGGGCTCGAACACCTGGTGGAAGGCATGGACCTGGAACTGCTTGAGGCAGTGCAGTGCGTCGAGCCGGGTGTACAGGGGCAGGGCGGGGGTGTGGCTGCTGAGCTGGTGCCGGTTGAGGTACGCGGCGTCTTCCTCCTGCAGGTGTCCGCTGTCGGGCAGCAGGATGGTGCACAGGTCGCGTGTGGCCGGTGTGCAGTGGACGGCGCGGGCATAGCCGTCGCGGGCCAGCAGGGGCAGGTAGCCGCTGTGGTCCAGGTGCGCATGGGTCAGCACCACCGCGTCGATCTGCCGGGGCGTGACGGGCAAGGGCTGCCAGTTGCGCAGGCGCAGCTGCTTGTACCCCTGGAACAGGCCGCAATCGACCAGCAGGCACCTGCCGTTGTGGCGGACCAGGTATTTGGACCCTGTGACCGTGCCGGAGCCGCCCAGGAAGGTGAGGTTGACGTCGTTGTTCATGCCGGATGCTCCTGCGCGATGGTCCTGGGGCCGTGGCGCCGCCCTGGAGGGCGGCAGCGTGGATTTCCATGCTACTTCGCGGGCGAGTGGGCGGGGGGCGGCCTGCCGGCGGCTTCTTGCCTCAGATCAAGAAATGGCGGCTGGCAATGTTTTCCTGTTGCCATGGGGACTTCGGTGCTACCGTGGGGCGCCGCTTCCAGTCGGGGGTGGGGTTTTGGGCGGTTGTCTCCGCAGGCGGGTTCTGGCATGCAACCCTGGTTTTCCTCTCCAGCGCACGGTCCCGTGCTGGCGGCGGTCCTGATCGCCGCGGGCACGGGTGTGCACGCGCAGGTGCCGGACGAGCCGCCCGAGTGGGCCGACGAGCCCCCCGTGCTGTCGCGCTGGCTGGAAGAGGGCTACGACGCGGAGGTGCGGCGCCAGCCGCACCGCGCTGCCTCGCGGTATTGCGACGCGGCGCGCTATGGCAGCGTGGAGGCGCAGTACCGCCTGGGCCGCCTGTTGCTGCATGGACGTGACGTGGTGCCCGATCCCGCGGCGGCGGCCACCCTGCTCGCCATGGCCGCCCAGCGTGGGCATGAGAAGGCCCGCAGCCTGGCGCAGGGCATGGTGCCCGGCGACCATCTCCCCGACTGCCTCACCACGGGTGAGGCCCCTCGGCTGGAGGTCAGGGACTCCGCCCAGGAGGTGGTGCCGCAGGAGGTGGTGGACCGCTACGTGAGCAACCTGCCGGACGACAAGCGCCGCCACGCGGAACTGGTGCAGCGGCTCGCGCCCCGCTTCGACGTGGACCCACGGCTGGCGCTGGCCATCGTGCGGTCGGAGTCCAATTTCCAGGCCCGTGCGCTGTCGCCCCGCAATGCGCAGGGGCTGATGCAGCTGATTCCGGAGACGGCGGAGCGTTTTGGCGTCCGGGACGCCTGGAGCCCCGAGCAGAACGTGCGGGGCGGGCTGGCCTATCTGCGCTGGCTGCTGGACCGTTTTGCCGGCGATGTCGCCCTGACATCGGCCGCCTACAACGCTGGCGAAAAGGCCGTGGAGCGCCACGGCGGTGTTCCTCCCTATGCGGAGACCCGCGAGTACGTGCGCCGCATCCTGGGTTTTTACCGCTCTGCGCAGCACGAGCGGCCTGTGGCCGGCCCGGCATCGCTGGCGTCGGCGCGCGCAAAAAAACCGCCTGGGCCGTAGATAGGCCGCAGGCGGTTTTTGGCAGGCGCTGGCGCCCGGATCAGCTGAAGAAGTTCTTCAGCCGGTCCGTCCAGCTCTCGCCGCTGGGCGAGTGGCGGGCGCCACCCTTCTTGAGGGAGTCTTCCAGCTCGCGCAACAGCTTGCGCTGGTGCTCGGTGAGCTTGACCGGCGTTTCCACCGCGATGTGGCAGTACAGGTCGCCGGGGTAGCTGGCGCGCACGCCCTTGATGCCCTTGCCGCGCAGGCGGAACTGCTTGCCGGCCTGGGTGCCTTCGGGGATGTCGATGGCCGCCTTGCCCGCGAGCGTCGGCACCTCGATCTCGCCGCCCAGCGCCGCCGTGATGAAGCTCACGGGCACCTGGCAGTGCAGGTCGTCGCCGTCGCGCTCGAAGATGTCGTGCTTCTTCAGGCGGATCTCGATGTACAGGTCGCCGGGCGGGCCGCCGTTGGTGCCTGGTTCGCCGTTGCCCGTGCTGCGGATGCGCATGCCGTCGTCGATGCCGGCGGGGATCTTCACTTCCAGCGTCTTTTGCTTCTTGAGCTTGCCCTGGCCGTGGCAGGTGGTGCAGGGTTCGGGAATGATCTTGCCCGTGCCGCGGCAGTGCGGGCAGGTCTGCTGCACACTGAAGAAGCCCTGGCGCATCTGCACCGTGCCCGCGCCCTGGCAGGTGCCGCAGGTCTTGGCGCTGGTGCCGGGCTTGGCGCCGCTGCCGTGGCAGGTGTCGCAGCTCTCCCACGACGGGATGCGGATCTGCGCATCCTTGCCGCGTGCGGCCTCTTCCAGGGTGATCTCCATGGCGTAGCTGAGGTCGCTGCCCCGGTACACCTGGCGTCCGCCAGCACCGCGCCCACGCCCGCCCTGTTGGCCGAACATGTCGCCGAAGATGTCGCCGAAGGCCTCGGCGAACCCGCCGAAGCCTTCCGCGCCCGGGCCCCCGGGGCCGCGCATGTTGGGGTCCACCCCGGCATGGCCGTACTGGTCATACGCGGCCCGCTTTTGCGGGTCGGAGAGCATTTCGTAGGCCTCCTTGGCCTCCTTGAATTTCTCTTCGGCAGGCTTGGCCGCATCCCCCTGGTTGCGGTCAGGGTGGTGCTTCATCGCCAGCTTGCGATAGGCCTTCTTGATTTCTTCGTCCGAGGCGTTCTTGGGAACGCCCAGGATTTCGTAAAAGTCTCGTTTGGACATGGTCTTTCTGAGCCCGGTTGGAACAGGAACGCCGCGCAAGCCCCCCTGTCAGGAAACTCGCGCGGCGGCTCGGGTCAAACGGGGCGTGTTCAGCCCTTCTTGACTTCCTTCACCTCGGCATCGACCACGTTGTCGTCGTCGGGCTTGCTGCTGGAGGAGGACGATGCCTGCTGACCACCCGATGCGTCGCCCGCACCGGCGCCGGCTGCCGCCTGCGCTGCCTGTGCGTCGGCATACATCTTCTCGCCCAGCTTCTGACTGGCGGCCATCAGGGCCGTGGTCTTCTCGTCAATCGCGGCCTTGTCCTCGCCCTTGAGGACTTCTTCCAGCGCCTTCACGGCGGCGGTGATCGCGTCCTTCTCGCCCGCGTCGAGCTTGTCGCCGTGTTCGGCCAGGCTCTTGTTCACGCTGTGCACGGCGGCCTCGCCCTGGTTGCGGGCCTGCACCAGCTCCAGCTTCTTCTTGTCGTCGGCGGCGTTGAGCTCGGCGTCCTTCACCATCTGCTGGATTTCTTCTTCCGACAGGCCGGAGTTGGCCTTGATGGTGATCTTGTTTTCCTTGCCCGTGCCCTTGTCCTTGGCGCCCACGTGCAGGATGCCGTTGGCGTCGATGTCGAACGACACCTCGATCTGCGGCACGCCGCGCGATGCGGGTGGAATGCCTTCCAGATTGAACTCGCCCAGCAGCTTGTTGCCCGTGGCCATCTCACGCTCGCCCTGGTAGACCTTGATGGTCACGGCGGGCTGGTTGTCGTCAGCCGTCGAGAAGGTCTGCGCGAACTTCGTCGGGATGGTCGTGTTCTTCGTGATCATCTTGGTCATCACGCCGCCCAGCGTCTCGATGCCCAGCGACAGCGGCGTCACGTCCAGCAGCAGCACGTCCTTGCGGTCGCCCGAGAGCACCTGGCCCTGGATGGCGGCGCCCACGGCCACGGCTTCGTCGGGGTTCACGTCCTTGCGGGGTTCCTTGCCGAAGAATTCCTTGACCTTCTCCTGCACCTTGGGCATGCGCGTCATGCCGCCCACCAGGATCACGTCATGGATGTCGGAGACCGACACGCCGGCGTCCTTGATCGCCATGCGGCAGGGGGCGATGGTGCGCTCGATCAGCTCTTCCACCAGTGCTTCGAGCTTGGAGCGCGTGAGCTTGATGTTCAGGTGCTTCGGGCCCGAGGCATCGGCGGTCACGTAGGGCAGGTTGATGTCGGTCGAGGCCGAGTTCGACAGCTCGATCTTGGCCTTCTCGGCCGCTTCCTTCAGACGCTGCAGGGCCAGAACGTCGTTCTTGAGGTTGACGCCCGACTCCTTCTTGAACTCGTCAATGATGTAGTCGATGATGCGCTGGTCGAAGTCTTCGCCGCCCAGGAAGGTGTCGCCGTTGGTCGACAGAACTTCGAACTGCTTTTCGCCGTCCACGTCGGCGATTTCGATGATGGACACGTCGAACGTGCCGCCACCCAGGTCATACACGGCGATCTTGCGGTCGCCCTTTTCCTGCTTGTCCAGGCCAAAGGCCAGTGCCGCGGCGGTGGGCTCGTTGATGATGCGCTTGACGTCCAGGCCGGCGATGCGGCCGGCGTCCTTGGTGGCCTGGCGCTGTGCGTCGTTGAAGTACGCGGGCACGGTGATGACGGCTTCCGTCACGGGCTCGCCCAGGTAGTCCTCGGCCGTCTTCTTCATCTTGCGCAGGATGTCGGCGGACACCTGCTGGGCCGACAGCTTGTTGCCGCGCACTTCGATCCAGGCGTCGCCGTTGTCGGCCGCCACGATCTTGTAGGGCATCAGGTCGATGTCCTTTTGCACTTCCTTCTCGGTGAACTTGCGGCCGATCAGGCGCTTGACGGCGTACAGCGTGTTCTTGGGGTTGGTCACGGCCTGGCGCTTGGCCGAGGCGCCGACGAGGATCTCGCCGTCTTCCTGGTAGGCCACGATGGAGGGCGTGGTCCGCGCGCCTTCGCTGTTCTCGATCACGCGCGTCGTGTTGCCTTCCATGATGGACACGCAGCTGTTGGTGGTACCGAGGTCAATGCCGATGATTCTTCCCATGATTTTTCTCCGAATGCTGGAATGGTTTGGATGGCTAGTAACTTGTGGATAACTCGTGGGGGTTCAAGTCATCCGTGCTGATTTATTTGAGGATTTACTTCGGGGCCGCAACGGTGACAAGCGCCGGGCGCAGCACGCGCTCGGCGATCACATAGCCCTTTTGCAGCACGGCCACGACGGTATTGGCTTCCTGCTCGGCAGGCACCACGCTGATGGCCTGGTGCTGGTGGGGGTCGAACTTGGCGCCGGCGGCGGGGTTGATGGCCAGCACCTTGTTGCGCTCCAGGGCCGAGGTCAGCTGGCGCAGGGTGGCGTCGGCGCCCTCGCGCAGTTGCTGGGGCGTGGCTTCCTTGATGGCCAGCGCGGCATCCAGGCTGTCGGCTACGGGCAGCAGGCTTTCGGCAAAGCTCTCGATGCCGAATTTCCGCGCCTTGGAGACCTCGTCTTCGGCGCGGCGGCGGGCGTTCTCGGCCTCGGCCTTGGCACGCAGGAACTGGTCGGCCAGGTCAGCGCTCTTGGCCTTGAGTTCGGCCAGCTCGCCCTGCAGCCGCGCCAGCTCGTCGGAGGCGTGGGCTGCCATGGCGGCTTCGACTTCTTCGGGGGCGGGGGCGCTCTGTGGGGGGATGGGTTGGCTGGTGTCTGACATGTCGTGGTCTAAAAGTGGATAAACAAACAGTAGTACGCGCGGGAGGTGGGGACATGCCCGCGCATTTCAAGGTCCGGCGAAGGGGCATGTGGCTGTGGGCCCATGCCCGGCGTGTTTTGCTGTAAAGCATGTCGTCCCGCCCGGCGGATTTGCAAGGGCCAGGGCGCGACAAGGCCGCATTTTCGGGAGGGATGCCGCTCTTGGAAAGCTCCTGAGTGTACAAGCGGCCAGGAGCGGGCTATAATTGCCGGCTTTGCCTTGCCACACTGCTCACGACGCAGCAGGTGGTCTTACCCAAAAGGAGTATGCATGCGTCATTACGAAATCATTTTGTTGATCCATCCGGATCAAAGCGAACAGGTTCCAGCCATGCTGGAGCGCTACAAGGGCATGATCACCGCTGGCGGTGGCAAGGTGCACCGCGTGGAAGACTGGGGCCGCCGTCAACTGGCGTACCTGATCAACAAGCTGGCCAAGGCCCACTACCTGTGCGTGAACATCGAAGCCGACCAGGCCGTGATGGCTGAACTGGAGCACGCCTTCAAGTTCAACGACGCCGTGCTGCGCCACCTGACGGTTCAGAAGAAGAAGGCCGATACCGGTCCGTCTTCCATGATGAAGACCGTCGAGCGCGAAGAAGCCCGCAAGGCCAGCCAAGCTGAATACGCTGCGGCCGGCGGCGAGCGCGGCGAGCGCTGATCCTTCCTCGTTGGAGTGGAGAACCGCGTTGTCTTGACCGCCTGTATCGCAGAGGCTGAACCCTTGCGCTACACGCCCGCCGGATTGCCTGCCATCGCCCTGCGGCTCGAACACGAGTCCCAGCAAACCGAAGCAGGCCATCCCCGCGAGGTCAAGGCCACCATGAAAGCCGTCGCCTTTGGTGCGATGGCCGAGCGCCTGGCAAGGCAGAACATCGGAAGTCTCTGGACTTTCAGTGGATTCCTCGCCACACCGCGCAATGGCAAGAACGCAGTGCTCCACATCCAGGATATTCAACAAAATTAATTTGCAAGGGGTCCGCAATGGCCACGTTCAAGAAGTTCAACAAAGACAAGCGCCCAAAGCGCAACACCCAGTCCCTGCTGTTCAAGCGCAAGCGCTTTTGCCGCTTCACGGTGACGGGTGTTGAAGAAATCGACTACAAGGATGTCGACACGCTGCGCGATTTCATCGCCGAAAACGGCAAGATCATCCCCGCGCGCCTGACTGGCACGCGCGCCATCTTCCAGCGTCAGCTGAACACCGCCATCAAGCGCGCCCGCTTCCTGGCCCTGGTGCCTTACAGCGACCAGCACAAGATCTAAGGAGCACAACCCATGCAAATCATCCTGCTCGACAAGGTTGTGAACCTCGGCAACCTCGGCGAAATCGTCAAGGTCAAGGACGGCTACGCCCGCAACTTCCTGATCCCCGCTGGCCGCGCCCGCCGTGCCACCGAAGCTGCCAAGGCAGAATTCGAAGCCAAGCGCGCTGAACTCGAAAAGGCAGCTGCCGCCAAGCTGGCAGAAGCCCAGGCCCAAGGCGAGAAGCTGGCTGGCACCACCGTCAAGCTGACGCAAAAGGCTGGCGTGGACGGCCGTCTGTTTGGTTCCGTGACCAACCACGACATCGCCGAAGAGCTGAACAAGCAAGGCTACAAGGTCGCGAAGTCGCAGATCCGCCTGCCCAACGGCCCTATCAAGGTCGTGAGCGAAAGCACCGTGAACGTTGCTCTGCACACCGATGTGGTGGTGGAAGTGACCGTGTCGGTCTACGGCGAGACCGCCTGATCGGCCATTTCCGGCCCTGGAGCTGGAATGTCGCAAGGCCGCCTTCGGGCGGCCTTTGTTTTTTTGGCCCCACTGCGCCATACAGGCTTGCCCACCGGCTGCCCACCCGTTATCCACAGACTTGTGCCATGACGGCGCGCCGTGCGCACGCTAGCATGCAAGGCTTGCCGTGCGCTGCGGTTTGCCGCCGGACCACGCGCCCAGCCGGCCGTCGACGCATCCCTTTCCGCTTTCAAGAAACTGTTGCCCATGTCCGCCGTCTTTCCTGCCCTTGATGATGGCTTCACGCCCGTGCCCGACCGTGAAGTGGCGCAGCTGCGCGTGCCGCCGCACTCCATCGAGGCCGAATCCAGCGTGCTCGGCGGCCTGCTGCTGGACAACAACGCCTGGGACCGCGTGGGCGACCTGCTGGTGGAGAGCCACTTCTACCGGCACGAGCACCAGATGGTGTATTCGGCCATCGGTGCGCTGATCAATGCCAGCAAGCCGGCCGACGTCATCACCGTCTTCGAGCACCTGCAGAACCAGGGCAAGGCGCAGGAAATGGGCGGGCTGGCCTACCTGAACAACCTGGCCCAGTACGTACCCAGCGCCAGCAACATCCGCCGCTATGCGGAAATCGTGCGCGAGCGCGCCATCCTGCGCAAGCTGGTCACGGCCAGCGATGAAATCTCCACCAATGCGTTCAACCCGCAGGGCAAGACGGTCGAGCGCATCCTGGATGAGGCCGAGGCCAAGATCTTTGCGATCGGGGAGGAGGGTTCCCGCACCAAGCAGGGCTTCCAGTCGCTCGACACCCTGGTGATCGACCTGCTCGACCGGGTGCAGGAGATGGCGGACAACCCGGTGGACGTGACTGGCGTTCCCACCGGCTTTGCCGACCTGGACCGCATGACCTCGGGCCTGCAGGCGGGCGACATGGTGGTGCTGGCGGCGCGCCCGTCCATGGGCAAGACATCGTTCGCGGTGAACATCGCCGAGCACGTGGCGCTCAACGAAGGCTTGCCGGTCGCCATCTTCTCGATGGAAATGGGCGCCGCCCAGCTGGCGGTGCGTATCGTGGGTTCCATCGGCCGCGTGAACCAGGGCAACCTGCGCACGGGCAAGCTGACCGACGACGAGTGGCCCCGCCTGACCGAGGCGATCGAAAAGCTGCGCACCGTGTCGCTGCACATCGACGAGACGCCGGGCCTGACACCTGGCGAGCTGCGCGCGAACGCCCGGCGCCTCGCGCGCCAATGCGGCAAGCTCGGACTGATCGTGGTGGATTACCTGCAGCTCATGAGCGGCTCGGGGGCCGGCAGCTCCGACAACCGTGCCACTGAGCTGGGCGAAATCTCCCGGGGCCTCAAGATGCTGGCCAAGGAACTGCAGTGCCCGGTGATCGCGCTGTCGCAGCTCAACCGCTCGGTGGAGCAGCGCACCGACAAACGCCCCATGATGTCCGACCTGCGCGAATCCGGCGCCATCGAGCAGGATGCTGACATCATCATGTTCATCTACCGCGACGACTACTACAACAAGGACTCGAAGGAGCCCAACGTCGCGGAGGTCATCATCGGCAAGCAGCGGAACGGCCCCACCGGCACCGTGAAACTGTTCTTCCAGAAGAACCAGACGCGTTTCGAGAACCTGGCGATGGGCTCGGGCGACGATTTCTAATGAAAATAGCTGCCAGCGCTTGTTGTATAAGCGCTGGCAGCTATTGAATTAATAGCGTTCTCGCAGTGCCCGGGTGAGGGGACTGTGCAACGCCTGCGTGGCTGCTGACGTTGTGTGGTGGTTGCCCTTACTGTCGCAGCGCCCACACCAGCAAGCCAGCGCAGCCGGCCGCCAGAACACCCATGGCCACCGTGAGCCGCCGGTGGCGCTGGCGCAGCACTTCCACCGCCTGCACCACCTGGGCGTTCTGTTGGGCCAGGGACTGGATCAGCACCGCTGATTCCTGCTGCTCCTGCTCCAGCCGCGCGACGCGGTCCCGCAGATGCTGCAACTGCAGCGCGACCGGAATGGCGGGCTCGCCGCCGGCACCCTCGAGTGCACCTGCCGCAGCATCGGCATTCCCTTTTTGCGTGGTGCCCAGCAGCTTCCTGGCCGCCTGCAGGATCTGGGGCGTCGCCTCGATGACGTCGCCCCAGGGCACCAGTTTCAGTGCCGCGACCCAGCCCGCCGCCAACTCAGAGCACCTCGCTGGCGAAGTCCGCCAGGCGCGAGCGCTCGCCGCGCGCCAGCGTGATGTGCCCGCTGTGTGGCCAGCCCTTGAAGCGGTCCACGGCGTAGGTCAGGCCTGACGAGCCTTCGGTGAGGTAGGGCGTGTCGATCTGCGCCAGATTGCCCATGCAGATGATCTTGGTGCCGGGGCCGGCCCGGGTGATCAGCGTCTTCATCTGCTTGGGCGTCAGGTTCTGTGCCTCGTCGATGATCACGTACTTGTTCAGGAAGGTGCGCCCGCGCATGAAGTTCATGCTCTTGATCTTGATGCGGCTGCGGATGAGTTCGTTGGTGGCGGCGCGGCCCCATTCGCCCGCATTGCCGCCGTCGCCCTTGGCCAGGAACTCCAGGTTGTCATCCAGCGCGCCCATCCAGGGGCCCATCTTTTCTTCCTCGGTGCCGGGCAGGAAGCCGATGTCCTCGCCCACGCTCACCGTGGCGCGGGTCATGATGATCTCGGTGTAGCGGCGGTCGTCCAGCACCTGGGTCAGGCCCGCGGCCAGGGCCAGCAGGGTCTTGCCGGTGCCCGCCGTGCCCGTCAGGGTCACGAAGTCGATCTCGGGGTCCATGAGCAGGTTCATGGCGTAGTTCTGCTCGCGGTTGCGCGTGGTCACGCCCCACACCGCGTGCTTGGCCGAGCCGTAGTCCTTGAGCGTCTGCAGCACCGCCGTCTTCTCGCGGATCTCGCTCACGCGGGCGAACAGGCTGGGCTCGCCGGGCGCTTCGAAGTACACGAACTGGTTGATCATCAGCTGCGGCACGATGGGCCCGCCGATGCGGTAGTAGGTGTGCGCGCCGCTTTGCCAGCTTTCGACGTTCTTGCCGCTCTTGGCCCAGAAGTCCGGGGGCAGGGCCAGCACACCGGCGTAGAGCAGGTCGCCGTCCTCCAGCGTCTTGTCGTTCTGGTAGTCCTCCGCCGTCAGGCCCAGCGCGCGCGCCTTCACGCGCATGTTGATGTCCTTGGACACCAGCACCACTTCACGCGGGGCGTGCAGCTTGCGCAGGGCCTCGACCACGCCCAGGATCTGGTTGTCGGCCTTGCCCGGTGGCAGGCTGGTGGGCAGGCTGTAGTCCAGGGGCGCGGTCTGGAAATACAGGCAGCCGCCGGCTGCGCGCTGCCCCGTGGAGTCAAGCTTCAGGCCGCGCGCGATGTCGGCGCCTTGTGCGGCTGCCAGCGCATCCAGCGTGCGGCTGGCCTGGCGGCCATTGCGGGCCACTTCGGTCATGCCCTTCTTGTGGCCGTCGAGTTCTTCCAGCACGATCATCGGCAGGAAGATGTCGTGTTCCTCGAAGCGGAACAGGCTGGTCGGGTCGTGCAGCAGCACGTTGGTGTCCAGCACGAAGAGCTTGGTGGGACCTTGCGGCGCGGACTTTCTGCCGCGCGTGCTGGCGGGTGCGGCAGCAGCGCCGGCCGCCACGGAGTTGCCGCCGGTGGTGCGTGCCTTGCGCGTGCTGGTCGGGCGGGTGGCGGGCACGGCTGCGGGCTCCGGCGCGCGGGAGCGGGTCTCCACCTGGACAAGGGGCGCCGTGCTCGGTGCGGCCGTGGCCGAAGCCACGCTGTCCGCCTTGCGCCCCGAGCGGGCAGCGGGTGTGGCCGCACGTGCTGGTGGCGCCACAACGGGTTCATTGGCGGAGGCTTGCGACACCCGGGGGCGGGCTGCGACTTCAAAGGCTTCTGGCGCGAGGAGTGCGGCGCGCCGGCTGGGGGCGGGGGGCAGGGGCATGGTGGCGGGGCCTCGGTCGGTAATGGGAAAGACGGTCAGAAAGCAAAAAGCCGCCTGGAGACCAAGGCGGCTTTGGGGTGGCAGGGGGCAGGCGTTGCGGTAACCAGGGGCATAAATCCATTATGCCTACTCGCGATGTCTTGCCTGGGCAAAACCAGCGGGTTGTCGCTTTGAAGCCCCAAGGTGCGGATCAGGCGGCTTTTTTCAGGGCCTTGATGGATTTGACGGCCTTCAGGACTTCGTCCACGTGGCCCGGCACTTTCAGGCCGCGCCACTCTTGCACCAGCAGGCCATCGGGGCCGATCAGGAAGGTGCTGCGCTCGATGCCCTTGACCTTCTTGCCGTACATGATCTTGTTCTTGACCACGCCGAACATGTGGCACATCTTCTCTTCGGTGTCGGCGATCAGTTCGAAGGGCAGTTCCAGCTTTTCCTTGAAATCGTCGTGCGACTTCATGTTGTCGCGCGAAACGCCGAACACCGCGGCGCCTGCCTTCACGAAGTCCTTGTACTTGTCGCGGAACTGCATGGCCTCCGTCGTGCAGCCAGGCGTGTTGTCCTTGGGATAGAAGTAGAGAACCAGAATCTGGCCAAGGTGGGAGGTATTGGAAACCTTGATACCACCGGTTGCGTTGGCTTCAAATTCAGGGAGGGGTTTGTTGACAACGATCGCCATATCACTTCAATCTCTCAGGATGTAGTCGTTGGTAAGCCGGGGGAGCGGGTGTGTTATTGCTCTTGGAAGTGCCCCCGACCGCAACCGGTGATTTTACCCCGAAATCGATTGCCAGCCAAATGTAAGACAGTGTGTCCGCGTCGGCGTCTGCGGGTATGGAGGGAGGGGCTGCCGTGGCGCTGCGGGGCTGGGGAGCCGGGTCTTCGCCGGCGGGCGGCCTGCCCTCTGGCGGCGTTTCAGTCTTCCAGGATCAGCGCGGCCACCACGTTGCGGCCTTCGCTGGCCAGGATGTTGTAGGTGCGGCAGGCCGCGGGCGTGTCCATGGTCTCCAGGCCCAGCCTCCGCGCAATGAGGGGGGCGAGCCAGGCCGGCGGCGGAAAGCGGTTGCGCGTGCCGCTGCCGAAGATGATGAGTTCCGTCTCCAGTTGCGCCAGCTGCGCGAAGTGTTCCGGCGTCAGGTCTTCGAAGCGGGCACACGGCCACGCCTGGCGCAATCCGCCAGACCCCACGATGACGCTGTGGGTGATCTTTTCCGCGTCGATGCCGATCCAGCCGGGGCCGTAGCCGCTGATGGTCTGTGCGTTCGAGCGGTCGGGCTGGAATTTCATGGGCGTTGGTGCGGGTTGCAGGCGCTGGCGCAGCGGGTGCGCAAGGGCGTACGGCCCGGCAGCGGTGGTGATCTGTGGTCAAATTATAGGTTTCGCCAAGGTGCCAGCCGCTCTGGCCGCCACCTGACCCCACTGCACCACCGTCAGCGCATGAAAACCGTCCAAAAATCCGCCAAGCTCGCCAACGTCTGCTACGACATCCGGGGGCCCATCATGGACGCGGCCAAGCAGATGGAGGAAGATGGCCACAAGATCATCAAGCTCAATATCGGCAACCTGGCCGTGTTCGGCTTCGATGCGCCCGAGGAAATCCAGCTGGACATGATCCGCAACCTGCCCAATTCGGCGGGTTACTCCGACAGCAAGGGCATCTTCGCGGCGCGCAAGGCGGTGATGCACGAGACGCAAAAGCAGGGCATCAAGGGCGTGATGCTCGATGACATCTACCTGGGCAACGGCGCCAGCGAACTCATCGTGATGGCCACCAATGCGCTGCTGGACAACGGCGACGAACTGCTGCTGCCGTCACCCGACTACCCGCTGTGGACGGCGGCCGCCAGCCTGTCGGGCGGTACGCCCGTGCACTACCTGTGCGACGAGGCCAATGGCTGGATGCCGGACCTCGATGACATCCGCGCGAGGATCACGCCCCGCACCAAGGGCATCGTGGTCATCAACCCGAACAATCCCACGGGCGCGCTGTATTCGGACGATCTGCTCAAGGGCATCGTGGCCATCGCGCGCGAGCATGGCCTGGTGATCTTTGCCGACGAGGTGTACGACAAGGTGCTGTACGACGGCGCCAGGCACACGGCCATTGGCTCGCTGAGCGAGGACGTGCTCACGCTCACCTTCAATTCGCTGTCCAAGAGCTACCGCTCCTGCGGCTACCGCGCCGGCTGGATGGTGGTGTCGGGCGACAAGAAGCCCGCCAGGGACTACATCGAGGGCCTGAACATGCTCTCGAACATGCGCCTGTGCGCCAACGTGCCGGGCCAGTGGGCGGTGCAGACGGCGCTGGGCGGCTACCAGAGCATCAACGAGCTGGTGAACGAAGGCGGGCGCCTGCGCAAGCAGCGTGATCTGGCGTATGAGCTCATCACCGCCATCCCCGGCGTCACCTGCGTGAAGCCGCGTGCGGCGCTGTACATGTTTCCTCGCCTGGACCCTGCGGTCTATCCCATCGCGGACGACCAGCAGTTCTTCCTGGAGCTTCTGCAGGAGACCAAGGTCATGCTGGTGCAGGGCACGGGCTTCAACTGGGCAGCGCCGGACCATTTCCGCATCGTGTTCCTGCCCCACGAAGACGACCTGCGCGACGCCATCGGCCGCGTGGCGCGCTTCCTGGAGCAATACCGCAAGCGCGCGCAGGCGGCTTCGGTGGCCGCATGAGGCGGCGCGCCGCCGCGTGAAGGCCTGCTCCATGCGCATCCGCTCAGCTGCCTGCCGTGCCGGGGTGTTCCTGGCGTATGCGCTGGCGCTCGCCGCCGCATTCCTGCCGCCTGCGCAGGCGGATGGCAAGGGCGCCGTCAGCTTCCAGCACAAGGACTGGGCCCTGCAATGCGACAACACCCTCGCCTGCCGGGCCGTGGGCTACCAGTCCGAGTCCGGCGACTCCGGGCCCGTCTCCATCCTCCTGGTGCGCGAAGCCGGGCCCGGCACGCCGGTGCGGGTCGATCTGCAGGTGTCCACGGAAAAAGCCAGCCCCGCCGCGTTGCACCTCAAGGTGGGCAGGCTGTCGCTGGCCGGGCTGAAAGGCGACGCCCCGCAGGTGCCCGCGGACCAGGTGCCCCGCCTGCTGCAGGAACTGCTCAAGAATGAAGAGGCCACCGTGAGCGCTGGCAAGGACCAGTGGGCGCTTTCGCTCGCCGGGGCCAGTGCCGTGCTGCTCAAGATGGACGAGGCCCAGGGCCGCGTGGGCACCCCGGGCGCGCTGGTGCGCCGTGGCACGCGGCCCGAGTCTTCCGTGCTGCCACCCGTGCCGGCCCCGGTGGTCAAGGCCGTGAGCCCGCTGCCCACGCGCCCGGGGGATGCCGCCCTGGCCAAGCCACTGCTCGCGGCGCTGGACCGTGCCAGCGTGGAAGACCAGTGCAATGGCGACCCGTTCAACCCGGCCAATGCGCAGGTGCACCGCCTGACGGAGCGCAAGGTGCTGCTGTCCGTGCCCTGCGGCATGGGAGCCTACAACTTCAGCAGCCTGCTCTGGATCGCCAGCGACCGGCCTCCCCACAAGCCAGTGTTCCTGGCCGATGTGGACGGGGACTTCGACCCCGCCACGGGCAGCGTGCATTCGGCGATGAAAGGGCGCGGCATCGGCGACTGCTGGTGGGTGCGCCAGTGGCAGTTCGATGGCCAGGGCTTTGTGCTGGCCAGCGAATCCGGAGACAGCATGTGCCGTGGCTTTGCCGGTGGCGCATGGCAATTGCCCACCTATGTCACGCGGTGATCCTGGTGCTGCACCCCATCGCTTCCTGGTTCCTTTAAAAAATCCTTAGTTACTCCACCACCATGGCTATGAAACCCATCCAAGTAGGCCTTCTGGGCATCGGCACCGTCGGCAGCGGCGTATTCAACGTGTTGCAACGCAACCAGGACGAGATCAGCCGCCGCGCTGGCCGTGGCATCGAGATCACCATGGTGGCCGATCTGGACGTGGAGCGTGCCAGATCGGTCGTGGGCGCCGGCATCCAGGTCGTCAACGATGCCCGCGCCGTCATCGCCAACCCCGACATCGACATCGTCATCGAACTCATCGGCGGCTACGGCATCGCCCGCGCACTGGTGCTGGAGGCCATCGCGGCCGGCAAGCACGTGGTCACCGCCAACAAGGCGTTGCTGGCCGTGCACGGCACCGAGATCTTCGCGGCCGCATCGGCCAAGGGCGTGATGGTGGCCTTCGAGGCCGCCGTGGCCGGGGGCATCCCCATCATCAAGGCGCTGCGCGAAGGCCTCACCGCCAATCGTATCCAGTGGATCGCCGGCATCATCAACGGCACCACCAACTTCATCCTGTCCGAGATGCGCAGCAAGGGCCTGGACTTCGACGTGGTGCTCAAGGAAGCCCAGCGCCTGGGCTACGCCGAGGCCGACCCCACCTTCGACATCGAAGGCGTGGATGCCGCGCACAAGGTCACGCTGATGAGCGCCATCGCCTTCGGCATCCCGGTGCAGTTCGACAAGGCTTATGTCGAAGGCATCACCAAGCTCGGTGCCGCCGACATCAGGTACGCCGAGCAACTGGGCTACCGCATCAAGCTCCTGGGCATCACCAAGCGCGCCGACAAGGGCATCGAACTGCGCGTGCACCCGAGCCTGGTGCCTTCCAAGCGCCTCATCGCCAACGTGGAGGGCGCCATGAACGCCGTGGTGGTGCAGGGGGATGCCGTGGGCACCACGCTGTACTACGGCAAGGGCGCGGGCAGCGAGCCCACCGCCAGCGCCGTGATCGCCGACCTGGTGGACATCGCCCGCCTGCACACGGCCGACCCCGAGCACCGCGTGCCGCACCTGGCCTTCCAGCCGCACACTCTGACCGACGCCATGGGCGCGTCGCCGGTGCTGCCCATGAGCGAAGTGGTCACCAGCTACTACCTGCGCCTGCGCGTGGCCGACCAGGCCGGCGTGCTCGCCAAGGTCACGGGCCTGCTGGCCGAGGCGGGCGTGAGCATCGACGCGGTGCTGCAGCGCGAGGCCGATGAAGTGGGCGGCGAAGGCTCCACCCAGACCGACCTCATCATCCTCACGCACGACACCCGCGAAGGCACCATGGACGCCGTCATCGCCCAGATGCAGGCCCTGCCCACGGTGCTGGCGCCCATCACGCGCATCCGCAAAGAGGAACTCAATTAACCTTCGGTGCGTTCGCTAGGCGATAGCCATGCCCACACTGGTTGCTGCGCTGACCCTTGCCGCCTTGCTGCGACTGTCGTTGGTAGCGTTACCACGATGGCATTTGGCGTTCTGGTTTGGGTTGTTGGTGGGGCTTGCACTCTTCAGGTCCATGCCGCGCGTCGATGCGATTCTCAACGGCTTTGGTAGCTTCCTCGCTGCATGGCTGTATTTTGTATTGCTTGATCGCACGGACAATCGGATCGATCGGGCACTGCATTGGCTCGTGCTGGTCAGTGGCTTTTTTTTGCTAATTGCCTCGCGTCTATACATCGATATCCGGGTATACGGCATCAGCTTGTGATCACAGACGGAAACCTCATGAAATACATCAGTACCCGCGGCCATGCCGACCGCAAGCATTTCTGCGACATCCTGCTCGAAGGCCTGGCCCCCGATGGCGGCCTGTACCTGCCCGAGCACTACCCGCAGGTCAACGACGCCATGCTCACGCGCCTGCGCAAGGCCTACCACGAGCAGGGCTACGCCGAGCTGGCCTTCCAGATCCTGTCGCTGTACATCGACGACATCCCTGCCGCCGATCTGAAAGCCATCTGCGCCAAGACGTACACCGCCGAAGTCTTCGGCACGGGCGAGATCGTGCCCCTGCGCCACCTCGAGGACGGCCTGTGGCTCGAAGCCCTGTCCAACGGCCCCACGCTGGCCTTCAAGGACATGGCCATGCAGCTCCTGGGCAATCTGTTCGAGTACGAACTGAACCGCCGTGGCGAAGAGCTCAACATCCTGGGTGCCACGAGTGGCGACACCGGAAGCGCGGCCGAGTACGCCATGCGCGGCAAGAAGGGCGTGCGCGTCTTCATGACCAGCCCTCACGGCCGCATGAGCGCCTTCCAGCAGGCGCAGATGTTCAGCCTGCAGGACGAGAACATCCACAACATCGCCATCGAAGGCGTGTTCGACGACTGCCAGGACATCGTCAAGGCCGTCTCGAACGACCTGGCCTTCAAGCGCAAGTACAAGATCGGCACCGTCAATTCCATCAACTGGGCGCGCCTCTTGGCGCAGGTGGTGTACTACTTCGCGGGTTACATCCAGGCCACGGAGAACAACAGCCAGAAGGTCAGCTTCACGGTGCCTTCGGGCAACTTCGGCAACGTCTGCGCCGGCCATGTGGCGCGCATGATGGGCCTGCCGATCGACAAGCTGGTGGTGGCCACCAACGAGAACGACGTGCTCGACGAGTTCTTCCGCACTGGTGCGTATCGCGTGCGCGCCGCGGCCGATACACACGAAACATCGAGCCCCTCGATGGACATCAGCAAGGCCAGCAACTTCGAGCGGTTCATCTTCGACCTGCTGGGCCGCAACGGCCAGCGCACGAACGCGTTGTTTGCCAAAGCACTGCCCGCATATGGCCGGTTCGATTTGAGCGCCGACCCGCTGTTTGCCGAGGCCGCCACCAAGTACGGCTTTGAAAGCGGCAAGAGCACCCATGCCGACCGCCTGGCCACCATCAAGGACAACTATGAGCGCCATGGCGTCACCATCGACACCCACACGGCCGATGGCGTGAAGGTGGCGCGCGAACACCACCAGGACGCCACGGTGCCCATGATCGTGCTGGAGACCGCGCTGCCCATCAAGTTCGCCGAGACCATCGTCGAAGCCCTGGGCCATGCGCCCGAGCGGCCCGCCAAGTTCGCGGGCATCGAAGACCTGCCCAAGCGGGTGCACGTCATGCCTGCCAACGTGCAGTTGGTGAAGCAATACATCGAGCGCCACTGCGCGCCAGCCCTGTAGGCAGGTGGCCAGACAATCCAGGGACGTTGTGCTGCTGCGCAGGCGGTGGACGGCTCTGGATGGCTTGATTTGATACAAAAAATGCCCCTGGCGCTTGTCTGATAAGCGTTAGCAGCTATAAATACAATAGCTAACCAAGGAGCAGTGGATGAAGGTTGTCGGTTTCGCCGGTTTTTCCGGCAGTGGCAAGACCACGCTGGTCGAGCAGTTGATTCCCGAGCTGCGGCTGCGGGGGCTGCGCGTGTCGGTGGTCAAGCATGCCCACCACAGTTTTGACCTCGACCATCCGGGCAAGGACACCTACCGCCACCGCGAGGCAGGCGCCTTCGAGGTGGTGGCGGCCTCCGACAAGCGGCTCATGCTCGTGCGCGAGTTCGAGCGGCCCGCCACGCTCAGCGTGCACCACCTGATCGCGGAGCTGTACCCGGGCGTGGACTGGGTGCTGGTGGAGGGCTTCAAGGACAGCGACCTGCTCAAGGTGGAGGTGTGGCGTGCACCCGAGCCCGGGCAGGTGGCCAAGCCCGTGCGCTACCCCGAGGACGACTTCGTGGTCGCCATCGCCACCGATGCACCGCGGGGCCTGCCCGTGTCCACGCAGCTGCCCTTGCTAGACCTCAACGCGCCGGGGCAGGTGGTGGACTGGCTGATCGAGAACCAGCACCGCTTCGACTACGACTGCGAACTCTATGGAGCGGGTCTCGCATGAACCGCCCGAACAACCCCTTGAAGCCCCTCGACGCAGCGTTGGCGGACCTGCTGCCGCAGGCCGCGCCCCTGCAGGGCACCGAGACGGTCACCACCTTCGATGCGGACGGCCGCGTGCTGGCGCAGGATTGCGTCTCGGCCCTGCAGGTGCCCCCGCAGGACAACAGCTCCATGGACGGCTACGCGGTGCGCTACACCGATGTGCCGGCCGTGGGGGTGGTGCTGCCCGTGTCGCAGCGCATTGCGGCGGGCAGCGCGGGCGATCCGCTGGTGCCGGGCAGCGCCGCCCGCATCTTCACGGGCGCGCCCGTGCCTGCCGGGGCCGATGCGATCCTGATGCAGGAAGACTGCGAAGCCCTGGCCATGGAGGACGGCCTGGGCCAGGTGCGCATCAACGCCGTGCCCCGGCGGGGCCAATGGATCCGCAGTGCGGGCGAGGACATCACCCGGGGTGCCGTGGTGCTGCCGGCCGGCACACGCCTCACCCCGGCCGAGCTGGGGCTGGCCGCCAGCATCGGGCTGCACCAGCTGCAGGTGGCCCGCCGCCCCCGCGTGGCGCTGTTCTCCACGGGCGATGAACTCGTCATGCCCGGCCAGGTACCGCCCGAGCTGATGCGCCCTGGCGCCATCTACAACAGCAACCGCTTCTTCCTGCGCGCCATGCTGCTGCGCCTGGGCTGCGAGGTGACCGACTTCGGCATCGTGCCCGACCGGCGCGACGCCACCATCGACGCCCTGCGCGAGGCGAGTGCCGCACACGACCTGATCCTGACCAGCGGCGGCGTGAGCGTGGGCGAGGAAGACCACATCAAGCCCGCCGTGGAGACGCTGGGCACGCTGGACCTGTGGCAGATCGCCATGAAGCCCGGCAAGCCCTTCGCCTACGGCCGCATTGGCGCGGCCCATTTCATGGGCTTGCCGGGCAATCCCGTGTCGAGCTTTCTGACGTTTGCGCTGCTGGTGCGGCCGTTTGTGCTGCGCCTGCAGGGTGTGCAGGATGTGGCTCCTCAATCCATTGCTGCCCGCGCTGATTTCACCTGGCCCAAGGCCGATAAACGCCGCGAGTTTCTGCGTGTGCGGCACAACGCGGCGGGCGGGCTGGATCTGTTCAATAACCAGAGTTCGGGCGTGCTCACTTCTGCCGCGTGGGGCGATGGCGTGGTGGACAACCCGGCGGGCCAGACCATTGCATCTGGCGATACGGTGCGATTTATCTCCTTTGCGGAGTTGTTGTCATGAGAAACCACCCCCACGCTCTCCACTGTGTGTGGTCGCTGCCCCCCGAGGGGGCCGCTTTTCATCTTGGGGCGGCCCGGCGATGAAAAAGATCACCGTGCGCTACTTCGCCTCGATCCGCGAGGCCATCGGGCAGGGCAGCGAGGCACTGGAGACCTCCGCCACCACGCTGGGTGCCTTGCGCGACGAACTCATCGCACGCGGCGGCGCCCACGCCAGCAGCCTGGCGCGCGGCAGGGCGGTGCGCATGGCGCTCAACCAGACCTTGAGCGACGAATCCGCCACCCTGGCCGAGGGGGCCGAGGTGGCGTTTTTCCCTCCGGTTACGGGCGGCTGACGCCAAGCAGCGCCCGCAGGCGCTGCTCCAATGCCTTGGAGGCCGCCGTCATGGGTGCCCGCAGGCCATTGCAGATCTCCCCTGCGTGCGACAGCATGGCCTTGAGCGGGGCAGGGTTGGGCTCTGCAAAACACGCTTCCACCCAGGGTTGCAGGGCCTGCCACAAGTCGCGGGCTGCGGGCAGATCGCCCAGGCGCAGCAGGGCCATCAACTCCACGAAACGCGGTGTCTGCCAGTGCGCGCAGGCAGAGATGGCACCCGCGCCGCCGAGGGCCAGCGTATGGAAGATCTGCGCGTCTTCGCCCGTCAGCACCTGCAGCCGGCCATCGGCGATCAGGGCCTGCGTCTTGGCGGGGTTGCCGCCGCAGTCCTTGATGGCCTGGATGCGCGGATGCCCTGCCAGCGCCAGCAGCGTCTCGGTGGTGAGCGTGGCGCCCGTGCGGTAAGGAATGTCATAAATCAGCACGGGCGCCGCGCTGGCGTCGGCCAGCGTGCGGAACCAGTGCAGCAGGCCTTCTTGCGAGGGACGGATGTAGTGGGGGGCGGACACCAGCAGGCCCGCAACCGGGTAGTGTGCAAGGGCCTGCACCTGCTCCAGCACCTGGCCCTGGTGGCAGCCCGACACGCCCATCACCACGGGCAAACCCTGTGCGGCGCTGAGCACTGTTTCCAGCACCTGCAGCTGCTCGGCCTTGTCGAGGGCCGCAGCCTCACCGGTCGAGCCGCAGGCAACGAAGCCCGAAACACCGTCGGCACACAGCCGGGCGGTGAGGGCGGCAAGGGCCGGATGGTCCACGGCGCCGCCCTTGAACGGCGTGACCAGGGCGATCCAGAGCCCGCTGAACGGCGGCTGGTGGGAGGTGGCGGTATCGGTGGCAGACATGCGAAGCATCCTTTCAGGGTTCGACCAGGGGAAGAACCGTCCGGAGGGAGTGCGTGCGGAATGCCGGGGAGTGAAAAGAGAAAAGAAAAAAGGGAATTTCTCTACCAGGTGGTTCCGTCGCTCATCCGGACGGAACCACAGCTCCGGTCAGATGAGCTCTGGTTTTTTGGCTTTGCCCACGCACCGCAACGCCACCGCAGGTGCTGCGGTCATGGCAAAGGGGGTGTGTGTGGACATGGGCCGCAGTATAGCGAAGCGCCTGCCGTGTCCCAAGAGTGGTCAGCCTGCCTGCGGTGGCTGGGCCGCATCGTGTGCAGGTTCAGGCTGGGGCGGCACCAGCCCGGGACATGGCCACGCCAGCAGTTCGGCCAGGCGCGTGACGATCCATGTGGCCTCGGGCACCGACACGCCGGATTCAAGGGTGCACAGCCCCGCATGGATGCGCCGCAGGATCTCGGCCTCGGAAGGCGCCTGCACGTGGTACAGCGTCTGTGCGTGTTCCACCAGGTGGCCCGCCAGGTCTTCGCACAGCTCGTAGCGGGCGCGCACGCCGTCTGCCTTTTCCGTCAGGCGTCCTCGGGTGTCGGTGTACACCGCCATGAAGGAGGGCGGCACGTGGATCTGGTTGTCGTCGTACATGGCTGGGTAGATGGTGGGAGCGATCAGGCGGCAGAAAAAATGCCCGCCAGAGCGGTTCAGTCAGGGGCTTTGCATATCCGCGGCTTGGTGGTGCGCGGGGGCTTGCGAGCAGGTTTGCAGGTGGTTGTGCGCCATGGCCGCTGTCTCGGCAAACCAGCCCAGCAGGTGTTGCAGCCAGATTCGCAGTTCAGCCTCAAAGCGGGGCGTGAGCGCGACCAGGCCCCGGGGGGCATCCTGGGTGAGGTGGCCCTGCGCCGTTGCCTCGTTGACCAGGTTGCGCACATGCGAGTGCGAAAAGCCCAGGCGCTGCGCAAGCTCGCTGGCGCGCAGGGCAAACGGCGTGGGCCCTTGATCGCCGGGGCGGTGCACCCGGCAGTGTTCGCGCAGCAGCAGCATGGCAATGCGCCCGCCGCCTTCGCGCTGGTCAAACCAGTCCCAGCCGCCGAAGCGGCCCCGGGTTTCGGCCAGGCGATCCAGGATGTGGTCGGCCCCGGCCAGAAAGGCGGCAAAGTAGTCCGCGTCGCTGTCCAGCCGCTGCGCATGGCCCGCGGGCAGGGCGCCCAGGGCCTCGGCGCAGTGCAGGTGGTGCCGCACCCAGGTGCGCAGGCCGTCCAGCAGCCGGGGGGTGGGCGCGAGGTAGCGGAGCCGGCGGTCGGCGGGATCGGTGTCCACCGCCACCATGCCCGCCAGCCGCAGCACGGCGAAGAACGTGGCCAGCGTGCGGGCGCCCCCCGGCATGCGTTGCTGCAGGAGCGTCAGCGTGGGGCGTGGCGCGCCCCGCAGCTGCCATTGGTAGTGCTGCACCACCAGCCGGCCCGCCGCGTGCGACTGCAGCGCCCGGCCGAAGATCTTGTTGATGAGCCGTTCGTTCCAGTGCAGGCGCAGGATGCCGTCGCAGTAGGCCTCCACGGCCTGGGTGTAGGTGTCCGGAGCCTGGGAGTCGAGCGCTTCGAAGGATTCTTGCAGGTCCATGGCGCGTGTTGCGGTGCAGGGTTGCTGTTTCAGTCCGGCGTGAACAGGCGCTCGAACTTGGCCTGGTCTGCGGCCAGCTCGAAGGTCACCACCTGGCCCATTTTCATGTCCGACAGGCGGCAGGCCCCAAACAGGGTGGTTTTGCCTGCCAGCTCCATCACCTCCAGGTCGATGATGGCGTAGGGATGGGGCACGAAGACCTGGTGCTTGAACACATCGCGGACCGTGTTGCGCGGGGACGGGTAGAGCTTGTAGAGATCGGTCTCGATCGTTTGTGTGGCCATGGGCTTAAGGTGCGAGGGTGGCTGCAGTACGGGTACAGTGCGGGCGAATCGTACAGACAAACCTTTTTACCAATCTATGGCACGCAACAAAAGTGAATGGCCCTCCAAGGTGCTGGCGCTGGTCCGCGGCGGCAACCTGCCCGCCGCCATCGCGCAGATCAAGGTGGCACCCACCGTCGGCGACGTCACCCGGCTGCAGACCCTGCTGGCCCAGCTGCCCCCTTCGCCCGCGCTGGCGCAGCTGAACAAGGTGGTGGAAGAAGAGCGTGCCTTGCTGGCCGCGCCACGGCTGCACCGTTCGCCGTAAGCGGCCACGCCGCGCCATTCCGCCTTGCCGCCATTCGCCCTGTAGAGAGCTTCTGCCATGACCTTGCCCCGCGTTTCCATCCAGACCGAGGACTTTGACCTGTCCACCGAAATCGCCGCCCTGCGCCGCGAGAACAAGGGCGTGGGCGCTGTGTGCAGCTTTGTGGGCACGGTGCGCGACCGCAACGAAGGCGACCAGGTGTCCTCCATGGAGCTGGAACACTACCCCGGCATGACCGAAAAATCCATCGAGGCCATGGTGGACGAGGCGTTCCGGCGTTTCGACATCTTTGGCGCCCGCGTGATCCACCGCGTGGGGCTGCTGCAACCGCTGGACCAGATCGTGCTGGTGGCCGTGACCAGCGCACACCGGGGCCAGAGCTTTCAGGCCTGCGAGTTCCTCATGGACTACCTCAAGACCCAGGCCCCGTTCTGGAAGAAGGAAGAAACCGCCCAGGGCGCGCGCTGGGTGGACGCGCGGGTGAGCGACGACGCTGCGCTGGCGCGCTGGGGCATCGTGGCCACCAACGCCTGAACGCACCCGCCGGCCGGCCGGAATGCCCCTGCTGCCGGCGCTGCAGCCGCGCGCCAGGCCGGCGGTTTCGCAGATCGATGCAATCTTTGGACTTGTGCGGCGCTGGTCCCCTTTTGAGAATCGCCTGCTGTCCCGCTGGCACCTTTCTTCTGCCCGGCGAGGGCTGACAGGGAGGAATGTGTCATGGAACTTCAAGCGCGGGCATTTTCACGCGCGTGCCGATGGTGCCTGGCGGCCGTGGGGCTCATGCTGGCGCTTTCGGGCCCGGCCCGGGCCGACGTGGCCTTTGTCGCCGCCAGCAGCCTTTCCCTGGGGGGGCTGCTCGGCGAGACGGCGCGCGGCGACTTCAATGAAGACGGTCAGCCGGACCTTGCCGTGGTGGACCGGCAAGACAACACCGTCAGGATCCTGCTCAATACCGGCGGCGCTGCGGGCTTTTCGGCCGCGGGTTCGTTCGGCGTGGGCGCGGCCCCTTACGGCCTGGTGGCGGCCGACTTCAATGGGGATGGGCATCTGGACATCGCGGTGGCCAGCTTCAACGAAGGCACCGTCACGGTCCGCCTGGGCGACGGCCATGGCGGGCTGTCTGCAGCAACCGCCTTCGGCGCCGGCCCCAATCCTTATGGCCTGGCGGTGGCGGACTTCGATGGCGACGGGCGGCTGGACGTGGCCGTTGCGGTCTTCTCGGGCGCGGCCAAGGGGGTTTCGGTGCTGTGGGGCGACGGGACAGGCCGGCTGGATGGGCGTCCCCGCACGGAGATCGGCATGGGTGTGTCGACGACACGCATCGTCTCGGGCGACTGGAATGAAGACGGGCATGCCGACATCGTGGTGGGCTCGGGCGATGGCGTCTTCTGGCTGCGGGGAGACGGCGCGGGCGGCTTCGCGGCGGCCCAGCGCCTGACGGGCGATGAGTACGTGCCTTTCGTGGCCGTCGGCGATGCCAACGGAGACGGCCACCTGGACATCCTGGCGCTGGTGCAGAACACCTCGGCCAGCCCGATCCTCCTGACCGGGGACGGCACGGGAAACTTTTCACGCCGCGGCGTGGGCTCCCCCGGATGGTTTTCGAGCGCTGCCATCGTGGATGCCACGGGCGATGGACGGGCGGACCTGGTGCTCGCGCGCTCCAGCGGCACCGTTGTGGTGTGGCCCGGCCTCGCCGGTGGCGGGTTCGGCTTCAACGCAGGGGGCCAGGAGTACTCGGTGGGTGATGACGAAAGCACCCTGGCGGTGGCCGATTTCAACGGCGACGGCCACCCGGACATTGCCGTGGCCAACGGGTGGGGCGGGCGAATGGTCCGGTTGCTGGGAGACGGCGCGGGCCGCTTTGCCGCCGCACGCAGCTACGGCATCCCCGAGCGGGACGCGCGCGCGGTGGCGGTGGCCGACTTCAACGAGGACGGGCGGATCGACCTGGCCGTCGCCTACGCGGATGAATCCAGCGTCTGGATCCTGCGGGGCGATGGCCAGGGCGGCTTCGTGTTGTCCACGCGGCTCGATACCGGGGCGCAGGTGCGCGCGCTGGCCGCTGGCGACCTCGACGGGGATGGTCACGCGGACCTGGCGGTGGTCAGCGAAACCGACCGGAGCGTCATGGTCTATCTGGGCCGGGGGGCGGGCGACTTCTCCCTGGCGGGCCAGGGTTTCTTTACCGGGCTGTCGCCCAGGTCGATCGTCACCGGGACATTTCGCGGGCCGGGCTACCCTGCCCATGCCGCCGTGTGGGCGCTGGAGACGACCAGCTCGCTCGAAGCCATCCGATGGGTGGGCGTCACGCCCCTAGGCGCCGTCGACATGCTGGACATGACGGTGTGGCAGGGCGTGCGGGGCTTCGCGCCGGTCGATGTCAACCAGGATGGGCGCACCGACCTGGTGGCCGCGACCTCGGCGGGCACCGTGGGCACTTCGCTGTCCGCCGCTTCGCAGCCGCTGGAGCCGGTCTACCTGCCAGTCTCGGCCGGCCCGCTGGGCGCGGTCGCGGGGTGGGGCGTCGCGGGGCGGGCGGGGGTGTTCACGGCCGCCGGCACGCAGATCGCGTCCCTGGCCGCGGCGCCCGGGCAGGCGATGGGCGTGGTGGGACAGTACGGCGCAGGGCTCGCGGCCAAGGCGCTCGCGGCCGCGGATTTCGATGGCGACGGGCTGCCCGACGTGGTGGGCGCCGACGCGTCGGGTGGGATCGCCATCCTGCGCGGGCAGGCCGGGGTGGGCGCTCTGGGCCTGCCTGTCGCGCGGTTCGCCGGAGGCACGGCCGAGCAGATGGCGGTGGCCGATTTCAATGGCGACGGCAGGCCGGACGTCGCCATTGCCAACGGTATCGCGGGCATCACGGTGCTGATGAATGCCTCCCCGTCGGCCGATGCCGCATTGGCGTCCCTGGCGCTGTCGCAGGGTGTCCTCAGCCCCGCGTTCCAGCCGCAGGTAGTGGCGTATGCGGCTGGCGTGCCGCATGCGGTGACCGCGCTTTCCCTGACGCCCGTCGCCGCCGATGCCGGGGCCTCCATCACCGTGAACGGCACGCCCGTGGCCAGCGGCTCCGCGACGCCGCCCCTGGCCCTGGTGCCGGGTGCCAATGTGATCCAGGTGGAGGTGCTCGCGCAGAACGGCGTGGCCCGCCGGACGTACACCATCACCGTGGTCCGCGACCAGACGGTCCGGCACGCGGTCACGGCCCTGGCGGGCTCGGGTGGCAGCATCGGCCCGGCCGGCACGGTCGACGTGGCGCAGGGACAGACGCAGGCCTTCACCGTCACGCCCGGCGCGGGTTACCGCATCGCGTCCGTGGCGGGCTGTGGCGGCAGCCTGGCCGGTAGCACCTACACCACGGCAGCGGTGACGGCCGCCTGCACCGTGCAGGCGCGTTTTGAAACCCTGCCCACACCGACGAACACCGGGTCGGGGCCCGTCAACGTGGGCGTGGTGGATGGCAGCACGGGCTGCCAGCTGGACCTGGCGGGCACCGGCCCGGTGGCGGCGCCGGCGCCGTACCCCGGCGCCACCTTGCCGCACGGGGCGTTCCGCCTGCGGCTCATCCATTGCCAGCCGGGTGAGACGGTGCGTGTGGCGGTGACCTTTCCAGACCTCACGGGCTTCACCGTGAAGAAGTACGGGCCCACACCCGACAGCCCCTCCTCCAGCCGATACTACGACCCCGTGAACCTGCAGATCAGCGGCAACACCGTGGCCTACGATGTGACGGACGGTGGCTGGGGGGACGACAGCTTTGGCGCGCAGGATGGCACCATCAACGACCCTGTCGTCCCCGTGCTGCTGGCGCCTGGCCCGGTGGCGATCCCCACGCTGTCGGCCGGGGGCCTGGGTGGGCTGGCCGCCTTGCTGGGGTTGCTGGCCTTGCGGGGCGGCCGGCGCACGGCCCTGCGGGCCCACTGGGCCGGTACCTGGTCCGGAGTTTCGAGAGAAATCAGCCGCTAGCGCTTGATGGTAAAACGCTGGCAGCTATAAAAATGGTAGCTAATGGGGAAGCCATCGGCTGGATGATTCGCTGACGCAGGTCAATCGGTGGGCGGGGGCAGTGTCTTGAAATCAGGCATACCCCGCCTCAAGTGCTCTGCAATTCGGAGGACATCCACCATGCGTCTCGACAAATTCACCACCAAGTTCCAGGAAGCCCTGAGCGATGCCCAGAGCATCGCCCTGGGCAATGACCACGCCTACATCGAGCCCGTGCACATGCTCGTGGCCATGCTCAAGCAGGACGACGGCCCCAAGGCGCTGCTGCAGCGCGCGGGCGCCAATGTGCCCGGCCTGCTGGCTGCGGCCGAGGCCGCCGTCAAGCGCCTGCCCCAGGTGCAGGGCAACGAGCAGGTGCAAGGCGGCCCGGAGCTCGGCCGCGTGCTGCAGGCCACCGAGAAGGAGGCCATCAAGCGCGGTGACCAGTTCATCGCCAGCGAGCTGTTCCTGCTGGCCGTGATCGACAGCAAGGGCGAGGCCGCCAAGATCGCCAAGGACAACGGCCTGACGCGCAAGAGCCTGGAGGCCGCCATCGACGCCGTGCGCGGCGGCCAGAAGATGGACAGTGCCGAGGCCGAGGGCCAGCGCGGCGCCCTGGCCAAGTACTGCATCGACCTGACCGAGCGCGCGCGCATCGGCAAGCTCGACCCCGTGATCGGCCGCGACGACGAGATCCGCCGCGCCATCCAGGTGCTGCAGCGCCGCACCAAGAACAACCCCGTGCTCATCGGCGAGCCCGGCGTGGGCAAGACGGCCATCGTCGAAGGCCTGGCCCAGCGCATCGTGGCCGGCGAGGTGCCCGAGTCGCTCAAGAACAAGCGCGTGCTGTCGCTGGACATGGCGGCGCTGCTCGCGGGCGCCAAGTTCCGCGGCGAGTTCGAGGAGCGCCTGAAGACCGTGCTGAACGAACTGGCCAAGGACGAGGGGCAAACAATAGTCTTCATCGACGAGCTGCACACCATGGTGGGCGCGGGCAAGGCCGAGGGCGCGATGGACGCGGGCAACATGCTCAAGCCAGCGCTTGCGCGCGGCGAGCTGCACTGCGTGGGCGCGACCACGCTCGACGAGTACCGCAAGTACATCGAGAAGGACGCCGCGCTGGAGCGGCGCTTCCAGAAGATCCTCGTGGGCGAACCCACCGTGGAGGCGACCATCGCCATCCTGCGCGGCCTGCAGGAAAAGTACGAGGTGCACCACGGCGTGGACATCACCGACCCGGCCATCGTGGCCGCGGCCGAGCTGTCCAACCGCTACATCACCGACCGCTTCCTGCCCGACAAGGCGATTGACCTCATCGACGAGGCCGCCTCCAAGATCAAGATCGAGATGGACTCCAAGCCCGAGGTGATGGACAAGCTCGACCGCCGCCTGATCCAGCTGCAGATCGAGCGCGAGGCCGTGCGCCGCGAAAAGGACGAATCCTCGCAAAAGCGCTTTGCGCTTATCGAGGAAGAGATCGCCAAGCTGCAAAAGGAAATCGCCGACTACGACGAGATCTGGCAGTCCGAAAAGGCCCAGGCGCAGGGCAGCGCGCACGTGCGCGAAGCCATCGACAAGCTCAAGTTCCAGATCGAGGAATTCACCCGCAAGGGCGACTTCAACAAGGTGGCCGAGCTGCAGTACGGCAAGCTGCCCGACCTGGAAAAGCAGCTGAAGGAAGCGCAGGCGCAGGAGGATGGCAAGGACGGCGCTCCCGCCACCCGCCGCCTGCTGCGCACGCAGGTGGGTGCCGAAGAAATTGCCGAGGTGGTGAGCCGCGCCACGGGCATTCCGGTGGCCAAGATGATGCAGGGCGAAAAGGACAAGCTCCTGCTGATGGAGGCCAAGCTGCATGAACGCGTGGTGGGCCAGGAGGAGGCGATCGCCGCCGTGGCCAACGCCATCCGCCGTTCGCGCTCGGGCCTGAGTGACCCCAACCGCCCCACGGGCTCGTTCCTGTTCCTGGGCCCCACGGGCGTGGGCAAGACCGAGCTGTGCAAGGCGCTGGCGGGCTTTCTGTTCGACAGCGAGGACCACCTGGTGCGCATCGACATGAGCGAGTTCATGGAAAAGCACTCGGTGGCCCGCCTGATCGGCGCGCCGCCCGGCTACGTGGGCTACGAGGAGGGTGGCTACCTCACGGAGGCCGTGCGCCGCAAGCCCTACAGCGTGCTGCTGCTCGACGAGGTGGAGAAGGCCCACCCGGATGTGTTCAACGTGCTGCTGCAGGTGCTGGACGACGGCCGCCTGACCGACGGCCAGGGCCGTACCGTGGACTTCAAGAACACGGTGATCGTGATGACGAGCAACATCGGCTCGCACCTGATCCAGGCCATGGTCGGACAGGACTCCGAGGACATCAAGGAAGCGGTGTGGGGCGAGCTCAAGAACCACTTCCGGCCCGAGTTCCTCAACCGCATCGACGAGACCGTGGTGTTCCACGCGCTGGACGCGCAGCACATCGCCTCGATCGCCAAGATCCAGCTGCAACTGTTGCAAACCCGGCTGGCGAAGATGGATTTGGAGTTGCAGGTGTCGGACGCAGCCTTGGCAGAATTGGCCAAGGTGGGGTTCGACCCGGTGTTTGGTGCGCGGCCGCTCAAGCGGGCGATCCAGCAGCGCATCGAGAACCCTCTGTCCAAGCTGTTGCTGGAAGGGCGTTTCCCGCCCAAGAGCGTGATCCCGGTCACCGTGAACCCGGTGCTGGAGCCGGGTGTGTTCCAGTTCGGCGTGGCCCCGCAGGAGTGATGCGGGCCCGGGAAGGGATAGCGGCCCTAGTCAGGGCTGCCATCCCTTCCCCAAGATGTGAAGGAGAGGTGTCGTTTGAATGAATTTGTTGCGGGCGTTGTGCGCCTGTTGCTGCGGGTGGTGGTCATCGCCATGGGCCTGGTGCTGTTCGCCAGCCTGCTGATTGCCATGATGGTGCTGGCGCTGGTGTGGACGCTGCGCGCAGGCTGGGCACGCCTCACAGGCCAGCCGGTGACCCCCTGGGCCATGCGCATGGATCCCCGCACGGGGTTCAGCACCGTGTTTCGCTCCACGGAGCGCTGGTCGTCCGGTCGCCGTGGCCCGGCGCCCGCGCCCGACGATGCCGGCGGCGAGGCCGCGGCCGCGTCGCGCCGTGGCGGCATCCTGCCCGGCGCCGCCGAGGTGACCGACGTCGAGGCGCGGGACGTGCGCTGACCCGGCGCCGCACCCTGCCTTCTTGCACTGCGCAGCGCCCCCGCCTGCGCGGCCCGTCCGCGCCCTGCCTCCCCGGTTTTTTCGTGGCGCGCCTGTCGGGGCGTCTTCTATGATCCGACCATGACACCTGCCGATATCCACGCCCACTTCGATCTTCAACGCCAGGCCAGCCGCGAGCATGTCGATGTGCCGCTGCTGGTGCGCCGCGAGCGGCTGCTGCGCCTGTCCAAGATGCTCGACGAGCACGGCCCGGTGCTGGCGGCTGCGGTGCAGGCCGATTTCGGCATGCGGTCCCCGCGCCTGACCGAGGTGGCCGATTTCTTCGTGCTGCGCACCCTGCTGTCGCACACGCTGCGCCATCTGGCGAAATGGATGAAGCCCCGGAAAGTGCGCACGCCGCTGTACCTGCAGCCCGCCCGTGCCTGGATCCAGCGCCAGCCCCTGGGGGTGGTCGGTGTGATCGCGCCGTGGAACTACCCCGTCCAGCTGGCCCTGGCGCCCGCCATCACCGCGCTGGCGGCGGGCAACCGCGTGATGCTCAAGCCCAGCGAGCTCACGCCGCACACCTCGGCGCAGCTGGCGCTGCTGGTGGCGCAGTTCTTTTCGCCCGACGAGTTCTGCGTGGTGCAGGGCGATGCGAACCTGTCGGCGCTGTTCGCGTCGCTGCCGTTCGACCACCTGGTGTTCACCGGCTCCACCGCCGTGGGCCGCAAGGTGGCCCAGGCGGCGGCGCAGCACCTCACGCCCACCACGCTGGAGCTGGGCGGCAAATCGCCGTGCATCATCGACGGCCATTGCGACATGCAGGACGCGGCGCTCAAGATCGCGCACGGCAAGCTGCTCAACGCCGGCCAGACCTGCATTGCCCCCGACTATGTGCTGCTTCCCCGGGGCCGCGAGGGGGAGTTCGCGCAGGCCTACCGGGCCGCCGTGGGCCGCCTGTTTCCCACCATCGAGGGCAATGCGGACTACGCCTCCATCATCACGGCGCGCCACCATGCCCGCCTGCGCACCATGCTGCAGCAGGCGCAGACCCAGGGCGCCGAGGTGCAGACCATCGAGCCGGCCGAGGGCAAGCCTGTCGTCCACACCGTGGGCACGCTGGGCGATGGCGCCAGCCGCCAGATGCTGCCCACGCTGGTGTTCGGGGCCACGTCCCAGATGCAGCTCATGCAGGAGGAGATCTTCGGCCCCATCCTGCCCGTGATCTCCTATGAACGGCTCGACGACGCCATTGCCCACATCAATGCCGGGCCGCGCCCGCTGGCGCTGTACTGGTTCGGCCAGAGCGAAGCGGTGCAGGGCGATGTGCTGCGCCGCACCGTGAGCGGCGGCGTGACGGTGAACGACACGCTGATGCACATTGCCCACGACAACCTGCCGTTTGGCGGCGTGGGCGACAGCGGCTGGGGCGCCTACCATGGCGAGCAGGGCTTTCTGCGCTTTTGTCACCAGAAATCCGTGCTGGTGCAGTCGCGCTGGGCGATGGGTTCGCTGTTCTATCCGCCGTACGGCGCGAAGTTCGACCAGGTCATGGGGCTGCTGCGGCGCTGGCTGTAGCCTCCGTGCCGCCGTCCGGCGGCAAGGGCTCCATCGTGCTGGCGGTTTGAGGGTGCGTGATGAGCTGGACCATGGCGCTGCGCAACTGGCCCGTGGACACGGGCTTGTGCAGCAGCAGCGCTGACGTGGACTGCGCATCGCGCAGGCGCTGGGGCGATGTGTCCCCCGTCATGATGATCGCGGGCACCGGTGTTCCCAGGTAGGCGCGCAGGGCCTGCAGCACCTGTTTGCCGGTTTCTTCGTGGCGCAGGCGGAAGTCCGTGATGATGATGTCCGGCGTGATGTCTTCCAGGCGCTCCAGCGCATCGGCGCTCGATTCCGCGGTGATGCACTGGCAGCCCCAGCTTTGCAGCAGCGACTGCATCCCGATGCGCACGGCTTCGTCGTCGTCGATGGCCAGCACCTTCAGGCCCGCAAGGCTTCGGGCATCCGGAGCGGGGGCGGTGTCGTCTTCCAGCGCGCCCTGCCAGCGGTCCAGCCACAGCCGGAACACCGAGCCCCGTCCCGGCTGGGAGAGCACTTCCACGGAGGTGTTCATCTCCCGCGCCAGCCGCTGCACGATGGCCAGGCCCAGCCCCAGGCCCTTGCGCCGGTCGCGCTCGGGGTTCCCGAGCTGGTGGAACTCCTTGAAGATGTGTTCCCACTGGTGCTGCGGGATGCCGGCCCCCGTGTCCCACACCTCCAGTGCCAGGCGCTTGCCGCGTGTGCGGCAGGCGATCAGCACGCCGCCCCGGGCGGTGTAGCGCAGGGCGTTGGAGATGAAGTTGTGCATGACCAGCCCGACCAGCGAGCGGTCGGCATGGGCCGCGGCCGAGGTCTCCCGCGTGCGGTACACGAGGCCCGCCGTATCCGCCTGCACGCCGAATTCCTGCTCCAGCGCCGTGAGCAGCGGCTGCACGGCAAAGGCTTCGGGCCGCACCTTGACGACACCGGCTTCCAGCCGCGAGTAGTCGAGCAGGGTGGTCAGCATCTCGGCGGCGGCGCCCGAGGCCGCATGCGCGTGCCCCAGCACGGTGAGCTGGTGGTCGTTGAGCGGGCTGCGCTGCAGCGACTCCAGGAACAGGCCCATGGCATGCAGGGGCTGGCGCAGGTCGTGGCTGGCGGCGGCCAGGAAGCGGGACTTGTCGCGGTCGGCCTGCTCGGCGGCCCCCTGCGCGGCCAGGGCGCGCTGCGACTCGGCGCGCAGCTCGTTGACGAGCCGGTCGTTCTCCAGCTTGAGCGCGATGCTGCGCCGGGTGGCCCGGTCGGCGGTGCGCGCCTGCATGCCGGTGAGCGCGTAGTAGACCCCCGTGAGGAACAGCGCGGGCCACATCACGGGCCCGCCGGCCAGGGCGACGGCCATCATCACGCCGCCGATCGCGCAGGTGAGGTAGGTGACATAGGCGCGGTACAGGGGGGCGCCCAGCCCCAGCGCGCCGGACGACACCGTGCTGATGATGCCGATGGCGTAGATCACGCTGTCGGACGTGCCCCAGTAGAGCACCACATACCCCAGGCTGCCCCAGCTCAGGCCCATGGCGGCCATGCAGGCGATCAGCTTGCGCGCCGCCTGCGGCGCCGGGTCGGTGAAGGGCGCGATGCTGCGCAGGGTGAGGTACACCCCGGCCACCACCAGCGTGTGCGACACCAGCCAGACCGTGATGGCCTGCGTGTCGGCCACCCGCGCCATGACCCACAGCGTGCCCAGGGCGGTGGCCAGCGACGCCAGCAGCGTCATCGGGAAGTTTTGCCGCAGCAGGGCCACCTGTTCGCGCAGCACCTCGTCGCGCTCCCACACCGGCCACCCCCAGCGGGTGGGGGGCAGCACGGCATCGGCGGCAGGCGCCCCCCGCAGGGCTTCAGAGTGTGTCATGGAGCTGGGGGGTGGACAGGCCCAGGCGCTGCGCGGCGAGCAAGGCCGCGCTGCGGCTGTTGACGCCCAGCTGCGCGAAGATGGCGGCCACGTGCACGCGCACCGTGTTCTCGCTCAGGCCCAGGTCGCGCGCGATGACCTTGTTGGGCTTGCCGGTGCACAGCAGCGACAGCACGTCGAGCTGGCGCGCGGTCAGCGAGGGCGTGTCGGGGCCGCGCGTGGTGGCGCTGTTGCCGCTGTTGATCGGAAAACACGGCTGGCCCGACAGCGCGCAGGTGATGGCTTCCAGGATGTCTTCGGCGCTGGCGGATTTGGGCAGGAATCCATCGGCGCCGCGCGCGCGTGCCTCGTGGATCGCATCGGGCGCCACGCTGGCCGAGACCAGGACGATGCGGGCCCTGGGGCAGGCCTGGCGCAGCAGGCGCAGGCCGTCCAGGCCGCTCATGCCGGGCAACTGGATATCGAGCAGCACCAGATCCGTGTCCGCCAGCTGCTGCGCGCAGGCATCGGCGATGGAGCCCGCCTCCGCAATCGTGCCGACGCTCGGATGGTCCTGCACGATCAGGCGCAGGCCTGTGCGGAACAGGTTGTGGTCATCCACAAGCAAAAGGCGGGCAGTCATACGGCAAGTATTGCGCACAACACGCTGTTGCGGACTAGTCCATTTGTGCGATGGACGCCCGGTTATGCACTTTCTAGACTTTCCGTCAAGCATTGAAAAGCACCTGGAGTGCGCACCAATGCGCAAACCTCGTCTTCATCCTTCGTTTTTCAAAGGTGCTCCCATGACAGCCAATGCCTTCCTCGATGGTTCAGCCTCCCCCGATGCGTCCCACCACCGCGATGAGCGACGACCGGCCGCCGCAGGGGGAGGGCATGGCACGGCCTCCTCGGGCCTGGGGGGCAATACGGTGGCGCGGATCGTGGAGGAAAACTGCCCCGGCATGCTGGCATCGGCCGGGGTGGTGATCGAGCACCTGGACGCCCAGGCCGGGACCTGGCAGTTTTCGACGGACGACGGGTGCACATGGCGCGCCATCCGCACCGACCTCGTCAACCGCCCCGGCAACCTGGGCCTGGCGCTGGACCGGGATGCGCGGCTGCGCGTGCTGCCCTTTTGCGGCCACCGCGTGAGCGGGGCGCGCGTGGCATTTCACACCGTGCAGCGCAGCCATGCGCAGGGCAATGGCAGCTACCGGGCCTATGCCAGCGACGAACGCGAGGACGGGTCGCGCACGGTCACGCTGGTGCTGGGCCTTGCGGCCATCAACGGCACGCCCCCGGCCGTGCATGTGCCGCGCCCCCGCAACAAGCGTGCGCTGGTCCAGCGTGCCGCCGCCGCCGCGGCCGGTGCCTCGCTCTCGGGCTCCATGGCGCTGGCCTGACGCGCGCAGGGCTGCCCGCGCCAGCGTGCTGCGGTGCAGCATCAGCGGTGTGCCAGCCCTGGCTGGACGCGGTGGACGCAGGGGGTGGACAGGGCGTGAATGGGGGGCCGGGCAGGGAGCCGTACAAGGGTAAAAACCGTTTGCGGCGACAATGCCGGTCCTTTCGTTTTTTCATTCCCCGTTTTCGTTCGGTTTTTCCATGTCCAGTATCCAGGTTCGTCCCGCCACGCTTCGCGATGCCAAAGCCATTGCCCAGATCCATACCGTCTCAGCCCAAGAGGTCTACAAAGGGCTGGTGCCAGACGAGCAGTTGAAATCCATGTCGGTCGAAAAGCGCCAGGCCTACTGGCGCGAGGCCATCGAATATTGCGAGCCCCAGGTCCAGGTGGCCGTGGACGGCGAGAAGATCGTCGGCTTCGTGGGCTACGACCGCTCGCGCGATGAAAAATCCCGCCCCACCACCGGTGAAATCTGGGCCATCTACGCCGCCCCCACCCACTGGAACCAGGGCGTGGGCCTGGCCTTGTGGGATGCCGCCCGCGACGGCCTGCAGGAAGAAGGCTGCACCAACGTCACGGCGTGGGTGCCCCTGCGCAACGAGCGCGCCATCCGGTTCCACGAGCTGGCGGGCTTCAAGCGCGAACTCTCCACCGCCAAGACGGCCGTGGTGGGGGGCGTCAAGATCGAAGAAGTGCGCCTGAAGCGCCCCATCAACGCGTAGGATGAACAACCACCCCCTGAGCGACTTCGTCGCTTCCCCCTTCTCTCGCGCTTTGCGCGGGACGGGGGACGCCGCCAGCGCGGCGGGGCGGCCCTTGCGCGGCGGCCTTGGCAGGGGCCGCGCCAGTTTCACGGGCTGCTGTTAACGCCCGAAGCAATAGCAATCTGATGCCCACACTTCTTCCTATGATCGAATGGAGCCGCCAGGGCCAGATTCAACAAGTCCAGTGGCGCTCCGAGAGCGGTGCCCCGGCCCCGCGCCGGATCGTCACCGCTGACGATACCTTGGCCGCCGACACGGCCTACCGCATGGCCTGTGAAGGCACCGGCCTGTTGTGGCAGGGCGACTTTCAGAACGCCCGCATGCTGCTGCAGGCGCTGATGCGCCGGGCCGATGCCAGGTCCGGCAAGGGGGGCAAGTCGGCCAGACCCCGCAAGTCCGCCGCCAGGGCGGCCGACAAAGCCGCTGCCGCCACCCCGGCCGAGGCCTTTCACCTGCACCGCCAGGCGCAGGCGCAGCGCGCGCGGGTGCTGGCGTCGGTGCTCATCCCGCTCGAAGGCGACTACGGCATCGACCTGCGCCGTGCGCCCGACTGGCGCCAGGCGTGCACCGAGGCCTGGGGCCCGGCCACGGGCGAGCGTTCGGTGGCCACGCTGCGCGAGCTGCTGGGCCTGGTGGGCGCGCACGAGTGGCGCAAGAAAGGCGTGGAAGTGCCCGCCCTGGGTGCGCCGCCGCTCAACCGCATCCACCCGCACTACGGCGTGTTCTCGCCCGTGCGCGGCGAATATGTGGGCCTGGTCGCCGACACGGCGCTGCCCACCAAGACACTGGCCTTTGACATTGGCGTGGGCACCGGGGTGCTGTCTGCGGTGCTGGCGCGCCGTGGCGTGCAGCGCGTGGTGGCCACCGACCAGGACCCGCGCGCCCTGGCCTGCGCGCGCGAGAACCTGCAGCGCCTGGGTGTGCTTGCCCAGGTGGAACTGCTGCAGGCCGACCTGTTCCCCCCGGGGCGCGCGCCGCTGGTGGTGTGCAACCCGCCCTGGGTGCCGGCCCGCGCCAGCTCGCCCATCGAACACGCGGTGTACGACGAAGGCAGCCGCATGCTCAAGGGCTTCCTGGCGGGCCTGCCGGAGCACCTGGAGCCAGGCGGCGAAGGCTGGCTGATCCTGTCGGACCTGGCCGAGCACCTGGGCTTGCGCCCGCGTGAGCAGCTGCTGCAGTGGATTGCCGATGCGGGGCTGGTGGTGCGGGGCCGGCACGATGTGAAGCCGGGCCATGCCAAGGCGGCAGATGCGGGCGATGCGCTGCATGCGGCCCGCGCGGCCGAGGTCACGTCGCTGTGGCGCCTGGCCGCCGCCTGACGGACGGCCCGGCCCGTCTCCACTCCATTGCCCCGGGGCGTCTAGGACTGCGCGTGCCGGGGCAGCAGCTGCTCGAACCTTTCGCGCAGGCTCGCGGCCCGTTCGGCGCCGGCGGCAAGCGCCACTTCCTCGAACATGGCCTCGCCCACGTCCAGCATGCTCGTGCGGTCCTTGGCGGCGCGCAGCGCCTGGCGGAACTGCTCTGCCAGCGTGGGGTCGCGGCGCGCGAACAGCCGCTCGCAGGTGTCGAAAAGGTACATGCGCGCACCGGCGAGCGAGCGCAGGGATTCGCCAGGCTCCGGGCGCTGGACCGATGGCCCGCCCGGTGGCGCGGTGCTGGGCGAGGGCGCGGCGGAGGGCAGCCCGGCCGCGGGGCCGGCCAGATAGCCCTGGCGCATGAGGTTGTCGACGATCTGCGCGCCGATGCCGTTGTACATGGCCTGCAGGTCCGACAGCGATTTGCCGTCGACCAGCAGCAGCAGAGAGCGCTCGCGCAGGCTCAGGGTGCGGACGCCGGGCAAGAGTTCCAGGCGGGCTTTTTCGGTTTTTTGTAGCAGCATGGGAGCCTCCATTCACGGGTGGATGGCGGCGATTGCATCAGTCCGCCGTGACGCGGTGATGACCTCGCTGCCGCACAATGGCGGGCTGCTCCCCGGCCGTGCAGGGCCCTGGGGGATGGATGCTATATATTTAATAGCTGCTAGCGCTTGTGCATCAAGCATTGTGGCCCTTTTTGATTCATATCCTGGCTGTGTGCCGGCCGCGCCCCGTGCGGGGCGCAGGGCGCGGCGGCCTTTCTCGCGATGACCTTGCTGCTTGCCCCCATGGAGGGGCTTCTGGATTTTGTGCTGCGTGATGTGTTGACCCGCGTGGGCGGGGTGGACCGCTGTGTCTCCGAGTTCATCCGCATCACCGGCACCCTGCTGCCCGACAAGGTGTTCCTGCGCTATGTGCCCGAGCTGCGCAACGGCAGCCGCACGCTCGCGGGTGTGCCGGTGCGTGCGCAATTGCTGGGCTCCGATCCGGTCAGCATGGCCGAGAACGCGGCCCGCCTGGCGGACCTGGGGCCCGAGGGGATCGACCTGAACTTTGGATGCCCTGCCAAGGTCGTCAACCGCCATGGTGGCGGCGCCGCGCTGCTGCAGGAGCCCGAACGCATCGCCGCCGTCGTGGCCGCCGTGCGCCGCGCGGTGCCTTCGCACCTGCCGGTGTCCGCCAAGATGCGGCTGGGCTTCAACGACACCGGGCTGATGCGCGAATGCGCCCAGGCGATGCAGTCGGGCGGCGCCGCCGAGCTGGTGGTGCATGCGCGCACCAAGGCCGATGGCTACCGGCCCCCGGCGTACTGGGAGCACATTCCCGCCATCCGCGCGGCGGTGCAGATACCGGTGGTGGCCAATGGCGAGATCTGGACGGTGGCCGATGCGCTGCGCTGCCGCGAGGTGTCGGGCTGCGCCACGCTCATGCTCGGGCGCGGCATGGTGGCAGACCCGGGGCTGGCCCGAGCCATCCGTGCGGCCGATGCGGGCCGGCCTGGTTCGGACACGGTGGCCTGGAGCGACCTGCTGGCGCACATCGCGGCCTTCTGGCAACTGGTGTGCGAGGACCTGGAGCCCCGCCAGCGCGCGGGGCGCCTCAAGCAGTGGCTCAATCTGCTGCGCAGGCGCTTTCCGGAAGCCGAGGCCGCCTACCAGCACGTGCGCACGATGACGGACCAGCGGGCGATCACCGCCTGGGTGGAGGCGCTGCGGGCCGGGGACTAGCCGCGCATCACTGCGCGGTGCCGCAAAGAGGCGCCTGGACAGGTGCCTAGAGCAGGTGGTCGGGCGCCAGCGGGCCCAGGAGCTGCAGCATCAACCGCAGCGGGGCGCTGGCGTCGGGTTCGGACGTCGCGTCCGCCAGGCCGCTGCCCTCGGGCGCGCGCCATACAAGGTGGCCGTCGTTCAGCTGCACATGCCAGGCGACCTCGCGCAATGCGGCCTCGATCTGCGCGGTGGCGCGGCGCGACAGGTCGCCGCTGCGGATCAGCAGCGCGATTTCCGTGTTCTGGCGCTGCGACCGGATGTCCAGGTTCATCGAGCCCACGGCCAGCAGGCGGCCATCCAGGATCAGAAGCTTGGAATGCAGCATGGCCCGCGAGCTGCCCACGGCACCAGAAGCGCCAGCCTTGCCGCCCCCGCCGGTGCTGCCCGTGGAGCCCAGGGCGCCCCGCAGCACGCCCGTGAGTTCGCTGCGCATCTCATACAGCTCGACGCCCATGGCCAGCAGGTCGGGGCGGTGGCGCGCATAGCCTGCGTGGGCAATGGGCGCATCGTTGGAGGCGAGCGAGTTGGTGAGCACCCGCACCCGAACGCCGCGCGCGCGCGCCGCCGCGAAGGCCTGTTTCATGTCCGGGCCGGGCACGAAGTAGGGCGAGATGATGAGCAGATCCTGCCGTGCCTGGCCCATCAGCTGCAGCAGGCCGTCCACCACGGTGTCGGTCTGGGCATCAAGGGCTTCGGCGCCGGGCACCCCGGGCACGGCGGAGGCGGTGGAGGGTGGGTTGGGGCCGGGGAGGGGGCCGCTGGCGGTGTCCGTGCCACGTGCAGGCACTGGCGCCGATGCCACGGCGCCAGCCGTCGCCGCACGCGGCCCGCGCGAGGTGATCGCCATGGGGGATGCCCTGGCGGGGGCTTTTTCCGGCAGCGCACCCGTGGACGTACCGTCTGGGGGGATCTTGGCGGGCTTGTCCACCAGCACCGCCGCGGGGGCCCAGGTGAACTGCGCTTGCGCCAGGTCCATGGGCTGGTAGTCCCAGATGCGGGCGCGTTGCGCGGTGGTGGTCTGGCTGCCGTCTTGCACCGGCTGGCTGTCGGGCGCCAGGGTGCCGCCCTGGCCGGCGATCCGGTCCCGCCGCGCCGCGTCGGAAGTGCGCGTGCGCTCGCGCAGGGTGTCAAGCTCCTGCTGCGTGACGAGCGACTGCACGGGATAGGCGCGCTCGTTGTTCCAGTAGCTGTCGAAACTGCGGGAGAGGTCCTGCACCACGGGCCCGGCCGCCAGCACGTCCAGATCCACGAAGTTGCCGGAATCGGCGTTGCCGAAGTACGCGTCGCCCAGGTTGCGGCCACCCGTCACGCCCATGGCGTTGTCGGCGATGAAGAGCTTGTTGTGCATGCGCTGCTGCACGCGGGAGAAGTCCCCCAGCGCGCCCAGCATGCGCCCCAGGGGCGAGCCGCGCGCACCCGTGAGCGGGTTGAACATGCGCATCTCGATGTTGGGCACGAAGGCCAGCCGCATGACCTGCGCATCGCGCCCCGTGCTGTGGAAGTCGTCCAGCAGCACACGCACACGCACGCCGCGCTGGGCCGCCGCGATCACGCCCAGCAGCAGGCGCTCGGTACTGGCGTCAGCGTGGATGGCGTAGTACTGCAGGTCCAGCGTCTTCTGTGCGGCGTCGACCAGGGCGAGGCGGCTGCTGTAGGCCGCCTGGGGCCCGCTGAGCAGCAGGAACCCGGAAGGATGGCGGCCGCCCGCCGACGCGCGGCGCGTTTCCACCAATTGGCCCAGGGCCGTGTCCGCAGGCGACGCCAATGCGCTCGACACCGGCCGGTCCACATCCTTGGGCAGGCCGGCGCAGCCGGTGATGGCGCTTGCAATGCACATGGCCAGGACGGCCAGCCAGCCATAGCGGGCGGTGGTGCCCAGGAACGGCGCTGGAGCGGCGGGAGCAGGGGGCAGTGCAGGCATGGCGCGATTGTGACCGTGCGGCGCCGCTCGCGCTTGTCAGACGCGGCGCCAACGCAGCCACGGTGGCGACCGGGTGGATGCGGGCGCATCGCTGTGCGGTGCCCTGGCGCCGCGGCGGCTACCAGCTCACTTCGCGATCGGGTGTGGCGCTGATCTTGTGGATCGACAGGTCCGCACCGTCGAACTCCTCTTCCTGCGAGAGCCGCAGGCCGACCGTGCTTTTGAGAATGCCATACACCACGAAGCCGCCCGCCAGTGCCCAGGCCACGCCCAGGGCGGTGCCGACAAGCTGGGCGGAAAAGCTCACCCCGCCGAGCCCGCCCAGCGCCTTGCTGCCAAAAATGCCCGCCGCCAGCCCGCCCCAGGTACCGCACAGGCCGTGCAGCGGCCAGACACCCAGCACGTCGTCGATCTTCCACCGGTTCTGCGTGAGCGTGAACATCAGCACAAAAATGGCGCCAGCCACCGCACCCACCACGAGCGCACCCAGCGGGTGCATCAGGTCGGAGCCCGCGCACACCGCCACCAGCCCCGCCAGCGGGCCGTTGTGGACGAAGCCGGGGTCATTCTTGCCCAGCACCAGGGCGGCCAGCGTGCCGCCGACCATGGCCATCAGGGAGTTCACTGCCACCAGGCCGGAAAGCTTGTCCACGGTCTGCGCGCTCATCACATTGAAGCCGAACCAGCCCACGACGAGCACCCACGCGCCCAGCGCCAGAAACGGAATGTTGGAGGGCGGGTGCGCGGAGATGGCGCCATCTTTGCGATACCGGTTGGCGCGGGAGCCCAGCAGGATCACGGCAGGCAGGGCGATCCACCCTCCCATCGCGTGCACCACAATGGAGCCTGCGAAATCATGAAACTCCTCGCCGGCGAACCCTTTGATCCAGGCCTGCACGCCAAAATGCTGGTTCCAGGCAATGCCCTCGAAGAATGGATACACAAAGCCGACGATGACCGCCGTGGCCATGAGCTGCGGCCAGAACTTGGCGCGTTCCGCGATCCCCCCCGACACGATGGCCGGAATGGCCGCTGCAAAGGTGAGCAGGAAGAAGAACTTCACCAGTGCATAGCCGCTTTGCTGCACCAGCGACTCGGCCCCCACGAAAAAGTGCGTGCCGTAGGCCACGCTGTACCCCACGGCAAAGTACACGACCGTGGACACAGAAAAATCCACCAAGATCTTCACCAGCGCATTCACCTGGTTCTTCTTGCGGACCGTGCCCAGCTCCAGGAAGGCAAAACCGGCGTGCATGGCCAGCACCATGATGGCCCCCAGAAGAATGAACAGGGCATCCGTGCCCTGTTTGAGTGCTTCCATAACGTCCTCTTGCAGTAAATTGATCCGTTCTGGTGCGGTTTGAGTGGGTGCACCAGATTTGCACCAAATTGAAGCAAGAAGCGCGCCAGAGGTTGGTGCGTGGCTTTTGCACTGCCTTGGGGCGGTGCGGCCGAAGGCGATCGCGAGGGCTGGATTAAAAACTATCCCGACCCTGGACCCGTGCCAGGACGCGAAGGTCCGGTCCGATCATCTCTGCGGATGTGAACTGCAGCGCAAGCCCGTCCGCCAGCGCATGGAGCGGGTCCAGGCTCGCCATGCCCAGCCCGGGGCCCAGCAGGCGAGGGGCCAAGTACACAAGCAGTTCATCGACGAGGCCTTCTCGGACGAGGGATCCATTGAGCTTGTGGCCTGCTTCCACATGCAGCTCATTGATTCCCTGCTGGCCAAGGTCTTTCAGCATCGCTGCCAGATCCACTTTGCCGCTTGCATTGGGCAGATGGATCACCGTGGCACCGCGAGCTTCCAAGGCGGCCTTCTTTTCCTTGCTTGTGTTGGCTGTGTAGACAAGGCAATCACGTCCGCCCATCAGCAGGTTGGCATGCGGGGGCAGCTGCAATTGACTATCCACCAAGACCACATGGGGCTGGCGGGGTGTAGGTACTTCCCGGACGTCCAGGCGGGGGTTGTCGTCCAGCACGGTGCCAATGCCGGTCAGAATGGCACAGGCCCTTGCCCGCCAGGCATGCCCATCCGCGCGCGCCGTGCGCGAGGTGATCCACTGGCTGGCGCCGTTATGAAGCGCCGTGGTGCCGTCCAGGGACGCTGCCGTCTTGAGCCGCACCCATGGCGTGCCCCGAACCATGCGGCTGAAAAAGCCGATGTTGAGTTCGCGTGATTCTTCTGCCCCTGGGCCCACGACAACCTCGATACCCGACGCCCGCAATCGCTCGAATCCGTGGCCTGCGACCAGAGGGTTGGGGTCGGTGATGGATGCCACCACTTTTGCAATCCCGGCTTCGATCAATGCATTGCAGCATGGACCGGTGCGGCCATGGTGAGAGCATGGCTCCAGGGTGACATAGGCGGTGGCACCGCGCACGTCGCGGCCAGCTGCTGCGGCATCGCGCAGCGCCATGATTTCTGCATGGGGGCCACCAGCACGCTGAGTGAATCCTCGGCCCAGCACCTCACCGTCGGGAGCGGTGATGACGCAACCAACGCGAGGATTGGGGCTGGAAAGAAAAAGCGCCTGGGCGGCTAGCCCAAGCGCTTGGTTCGCATAGTGGAGCGCTGTAGTGGTCATTGCTCCAGGATGGTAGCGCAGTGCTTACTTGCTCCAGCATGTGGCGTCAAAGCCAGCGTCAGTTTGAATCTTGCCGTTCGCGCCGCGTATGCCCGTGTGGGTCAATGTGTAGTTCCCGCACTTGTCCCCAATTTGCGCGCCTCGGGGTGTGGCGGTCAATGTGAATGAGGATGTTGTCGCGGGACCACCAATGGACAAGGTGTACCGTTTGTTTGGATCGAGGGTTCCATCCGCAAGACGCCATTGAAGAGAGTTTGGAAGAGTCGTCGGGTACACGCCGTTCGCCGTGGAGGCCCGCTCCAACCACTGCTGCGCCTGAAGAAGGCCTGCGCGAGCATCGGCGCGGTGACCCCGCCGGATGTACTCCGTGTAGCTGGGGAAAGCGATGGCTGAGAGGATGCCAACGATTGCCACCACAATCATTAGCTCAATCAGCGTAAAGCCCCGATGTTGCCTTTTCATAAGACAGTGTGCTCCTGCTAAAGCTGGTTTATTGCATTTGACGCCAGCTGGGGCGCATGGATTGTTCTGGGAGGAGGGCGTTGTCCAAACTGTCGTCTGTCCCGTCAGGTTTTTTCCCAGTGACTCGCATCTTTTCTCCACGCTTGATCATGGTCTGTGCGCCAGCAGTGACGGACACTCTCGATGCTCCTTGGTCGGCTGCCAAGTTGTATTTGCCATTGCCATCCGTATCCATGATCTGCACGCTGGGCTTCTTGCCATCCATGATGTTGATAAGGGTCATGTATTGGCGTTCCTTGTCCACCGTGCCTGCTTCGCATGTTTCAACGGCAGGGTCTAGTCTGGAGCCCTTGGCCGGCACCTGCGAGAAGACGGTCAGCAGGTTGCTGCCGTCATAGAATTCGATAGGCTTGAGCAGGCGTTCGCGGGTCTGGGGCAGGTCCATGTACCAACCGCTGCTGGTTCCCCAATTCAGTACGGTGGCATCGGTAATGGTCCAGAACTCATGACCATCGCGGGTGTTCACGGACGCAGTGGGAATTGTGCGTTGGACCAGACTCGACTGGGTAACCGGTGCTGGCAGGTCCGCACTCGACTTCACCAGCTTGTTGCAAGGTGCGTCGGTAGAGGATGCGCAAACTTCCACACGGTCCTTCTTGGTGCCTACCAGCTTGTAGCGTGTGTTATCGAGCACCGAGTACAAGGTCTGCTTGTTCGCGTTGACGGGGGTGTTGGGGTCGTTCGGGTTGCTCGCGTTGTACGTTGCCAAGTTGCTTCCTGTGCCAAAGGCAACCATCAGTCCACCCACCGATACAGTTTCTTTTTTGCCGCCACCGATATCGATTTCCTTCTTTCGGTCATTGGCACGCACTGTGGGCACGATGGTTATCGGTTGCGCCAACGTGCGCGAATCAGGGGAGCCTTCCGTGCCCCCTTTGGCGGTAAACAGTGGCACTCCGCTGGTCGTATGGTTGGTGGTGGTCGCGGCAGAACTACCCCATCGCGCCACACCCCAGGCGGTATCGTCATTGCTGGTGAGCAGGAACTTCCACATGTTGCCCTTGAGATCACCTGCATACACCACATCGGGGCGGCCATCGCCGTTGATGTCTACGAGGCGCGGTGCGGAGAGGCCATTGTCGGTGGTATCGAGGTGGGCATTCGTGGCGGTGGTACCCGTAGCCACTAAACGCAACAGTTCCTTGCTGCCATCCAAGTACTGGACCAGCAGCACGGGCCGGCCGCTTTTGCTGTTGTAGCCGTTACCCATCACCGCCGCCCAGCGGTTGTTGTTCAAGCGCACGATTTGCGTCGTACGCTGCGGGTTTGCCTCGTCCATCACCGGCTTGGTAAAGATGTGTCCCATGTCGGCAAGAGCCAGGCATGCCTCTTTCTTGGTGACAGGGGTGATGACCGTGTTCTCGCAATCCTCCACGCTGGTGGTGGCCTCGGTGGCATGACGCGTCTTGTCCATCACTACCAGTTGCTGGGCATTGCCTTCGGTAAAGTTGCCAGCGTCATCACCCGCGATATTGCCCGGGTTGGTCACGTCCAGCACAAAGAACCCCTTCCCACCAGCGCCTAGCGATCCGACCAGTAGCGTGTGCCAGTTGGGGGCGTAAGTGGGATCCGTGGTGTCACCGGTGCCCATGTCCACATCACCGGTCATGGGAGAGCCATCTACATAGTAGCGATGATTCTGGTTGAAAGCGGGGTCAGCGAGGCGGCCCACGGCAGGTATCACCCCACGGGGCACGTAGGCCACCTTCTCTGAGCCATTCTCGGCCGAAAAACCGTGCAACATGCCATCGTTTCCACCCACGTAGATCATGGGCAAGCGATCCTTCTGCGCGCGCGTAAAAGCGGTATAGCCTTTCCAAGCATAGTTGCTGACGGGTGCGCCCACATACCAGACCTCGGAGTTGACGATATCCCCTTGGCGAGATTTGCGTTGACGGAAGGGGTTGGTGGATGGGTAATTGGCCGGGCTTTCCGTTCCCTCCTTGGTGCGATCACCGCGCACATAATTCAGGCGGTCCTGTCCTAGGGCATCAGTGGTGCCATCACTCTTCATATTGAGAAGTGCTTTTTGCGCGGTGCTAAGGTTAGTTTCATCGCTAGCCCATTTGAATGGCACCCCCCCTTTTTCCTGACCCGTCGTAGCGTCAATTTGTTTGCTGCTCCAACTCAAGATAAGGCGACTGCCGACACTGAAACCTGTGGCATCCAGCAGGTCGGCCGTTGTTTTGCCTGCCCACCCCACCGCGGGCACTGTGGTGCCGTCCTTTTTCACGGTTTCCGCTTCAACCCAACCTCTCCAAGCCTCTTTGGGCATGTAGTTCGCCACGTATTTACCCACGTCGTTACGGGACGCATTGCTACCGCTAGTGGCGGTGGAACCCCGGTCAGGTTCGTTCTGGGTATTGATCTGCTGGATGATCATGCGGAAGGCTTTTTCCAGATCTTCGCCTTGTTCTACGGCGAAGAAGCGACCGCGGCCATTGAGAGCAGCGTGCCATAGGTCTAGCGAACGGCGGTCTTCGTTGCTCATGGCAGGCCAAGTCTTGTCTCCCTTGACCAGATTTGGAAAGTCGCCGTCATAACCGAACGGCACCATCTCCGTGGGGCGTGTGATGTTGTACTTGGCGTCGGAAAAATCGGTCTTCCATTCATAGGCCATCTTGCTGAAGCCAATGGTGTAGGTCACCATATGAGGCCAAGTCGCAGGGTTGTATTTTGGATTCCAGTACTTTGGCAGAGCCACGCCCCCGATGGTCTCAGTTGCCGGTGCCTGGTCATACTCCGGCTCTGGCAATATCGTGCCGGTCAAGTCAGCGGGAAGCTGGAGTCTTTGTGACCAACTTTTAAAGGCCCAATCAGCCAAGGTGTTGTCCGTGCCATCGCGGTACATTTTTGTGTAATTTGTGGTGCCGGTAGTGGTGCTGGAACCATACTTAGTACTATCTGGCAAGTCCACTGTTCCAGGGGTATCTATGTTGCCGCCTGCCGCATAAGTGTTGACGTAATTGTTCCATCTGCCATCAGTCATCACAATGTGGTAGTTTCGACGGCAACCAAGATACTCTGCGGTAGTACTGCTATCGCCTGGTTTGGTGGCCCAAGGACCGTTCGCGCTTAGCGTGCGCCGCATGTAGTCATCGGCCTGCTTAAACATACGATGAGTTGGCGTTCCATTGCCAGGCTTCAATTTGTCAATGAAATTCTTGAAGTTTTGGCGATGGGTAACTGTTGCGTCGTCTTTGAGCACGCGCATCGAGTTTTCACCCATCGTAGCGCTGTCTACGCTAGTAGCTCCCGCAAGGCCACGAAGAGTATTGCTGTCATCCCTTTGCCGGGGGCCGACACCGGGTGAGCCCCCGTTGTTCCACATGACTTGCCAAGCGAGGCGGATTTTTCCATCAGGCAGCAAGGTTGTATCGTTGAACACATTCTTCAGTGCGTACTTCAACACGTTGATGCGGCGGCTGGTCGTAGGCCAAGTCTTCTTGTTTGGGTCCGTGGGGGTCGGAGTTGCTAGTGGAGCAGTTTCTCCGGTTGCCCCGTTTTCGCTTTCCATGTCCAGACGGAAGTCCATGCTGCCTGAGTCATCGACAGAAATAATCACATTGGGTGCAACGTAGGGCGTGACTGTGCCTGGTGGAGATTGTGCAAAATCAAGCGCCCACCCACCATGCGGTGCAAGTGCCGCACTAGCCGCGATGGCGAGCAGCGTCTTTTTGAAATTGGGGTGAGGTTGCGTCGGACGGGGCATTATGTGCTCCAAGTCGAATTGGGTTGAAATCTACTGCAGGGCTTAAGTGCTAAGGGCTGAATGCTCTTGATTTGATAGTAATTCAGTCCACGAGTTTTTGACGAGCATAGGTTTGCTGCAGCACCACGCGGGTAACGGGCACATCTACACCGCCCTCGTTTCTGAGTTTGCGTCCGTGCGCCACTGCAGTAATTCGGTACACAACGCTGGGTTGCAGGTTGAGAGCCAAGTTGTTGAGGCCATCAGCAATCAGGCGTGATTTGTCGGCATCACTGTCGTAGGGCAGCACTTCAATCCAGTACCAGCCACCTTCATTGTTCCTGGTGGTATCCGCGCCTTTGTTGCCTATTTGCAGGATGGGGTTGCTAGCGCTGCCAACGTTGGCACCGGAGTATTGGCCGTAGCGTGCACCTATACGGTTGGCATTGGTACTAACCATCATTTGTTCCAGCGACACGTCTTCGCCAGGGGTAGTGAGGTCGGGGGTGCTACCGGTGTTGTTCCAAAAATCCTGTCTACCAGGGCGCTTGAGGCAGAGGGCATCAATACAGCGCGGGCCTGAGGTGATTCCTTCCAGTTTTGCCAAAAGGGCTGCGGTCTCCTTGGCTTCCAACGGAATTTGTGCTTGGGTGGAATTGCCATTGCGGCACGCCGTGGCGGTGGGTATGCGGCAGTCGCTGCCATCGGCCTTTTCACCGCGAATGTCCAACTCTGCGTCGAGTAACAAGGCCTGGGCGGCTTCAAACGCGCGCTGATAGTCGGCATCGTTGCCTACCACCATTTCGTTGAACATCGACGTGCGCGAGGCCCACAACGCCAACAGCATGGAGAGCATGACAAAGACGATGACGATGAACAGCGAGATGCCACGCTGGTGTCGCTGAGATTGTCGAAAAGAGGGGGAGGGCATGCGTTGCATGAACGTGGTTGTGTGGTGTGTGGATCAGCCTGACAGCCCTTGGCTGCGCAGTTGGTATACGTTACGGAACACTGTGTGCATGCGCCGGTTGCGGGGGGCGGCGAGGGAGGTCATGTTGACGGCCGTCGTACCGTCGCAGTCGGTGTAGGTGCTGTTCGTGGGTAGGTCGAGGGATTCGCTGCCATAGAGCACTAGGCACACCTCCACGCCAAAGACCTGAGGCCAGCCTGTAGCGCCCACGGTGGTGGCATCGACGTAGCGCATCTGCGGGTTGCCTGTTCCCGCACTGCTTTGCATGAGATAGCGGACCTGAAAGTTGGCGACATTGCGTACAAGGGGTTGCGAATTGCCTGTACCGGCGCAGTGCAGTTCGTTGTTCTTCAATACAAAGCGGCTTTGTATCAACGCGTCGGTGCCGTTTTCTGCCAAGCAATTGCGCTGCAGGGATTCGCTCGGCTTGAGAGGGTCCTTGGGGTGGTAAACAAGTTCTTTATAGTTGCGGTAGCCGGTTGTGAGCTTGTATTCTGTCGCGCTGGGCGAATCCTTACCGCTCAGAGTATCCGTGGAAAGGGTGAAGGCGCTGCCATCTCCTGAGGTCGCCACGAAGTCGGTTTCAAATGCCACACGGTCCCCTACTATGGTGGGAGTGGTGTCGCCTTCTACCTTGGCTGCCGACAATTTGAGTTTGAGGGAGCCGGCTTGACGAAGCTGTTGGCCCATGACGCGAAAAGCATAGGATGCCTGTTGCTGGATGTCGCTGGAATCGCTGACTGTGCCTGAAATACCGCGCGAGACCATGAGGGCGCCCATTGCCACAGCGACGGTGAGCAGGCCTATGACAATGCCCACCAGCAATTCGATCAAGGTGACGCCGCGCTGAACGGCATGCCCTGGGTGCATGTGTTTTGTTGTCAGCATGCTTACAAATGATGGAGTACACATGGATGAATGTCTCCTTCAGGATTTGGGACCTGGGCAGAAATACTGGACTGCCGTATCTGCAAAGTACGGTGCGCAACGGCTGCTAACTGGGATGTACTGTAAGTGGCAGGTGAAGTCTGTAGGGCAGGTTGTCGCAGTAGTACCGTCGCCCCCCAGGGCTGCGGATGTGGTGCTCAAGCTGTCCTTGTATGCACTGCTGGTTTCACGCTCGTTCTCGCGCCAACTAATCAAAACGCCTAGCTGGCGACGGTTGCCGACGGTGTTGTCTCCTGGGGCAAAAAAGATACTGGCATTGCCTAGAGGTAGGGCGCGCTCTACGGTTCGTTTCCATTCGCGCACATCGTAGGCGGCGAACTCGGCATGGGTGCAGGTGCCGGTATCGCAGAGCTTGGAGGCTTGCGCAGTAGGGGCGGCACCCGAGCGCCAACCTACCGCGTAGTTGTTGATGTTGCCCAGGGCGTTGGGGTTGACTTTAAGGCGTTCGCCCAAGTCTTCTATCAGTCTGACAGCCTGTGCGCGCCGTACGGTGGTTGAAGTGTCAGTAAGAGTGCGCATCTGCACACCCAGGATTCCCAGAATGCCCAGTGCGGCAACAACAATGGCCACCAAGGATTCGATCAGGGTGATGCCGCGTTGGGGGTGGATGAAGGGGGTTTGCATGTTGTTCAACCGGAAGTGCAAGGGAGATCTGTAATGACTCTGATGCGTCCGCCCGAACTCATGCACAGGCCTCGGGCAGCAGGGTCCGAAAGCGTTTTATGCAATGGAACCACGCTGAATCCAATGAAGGGTCCGGTGACCCGGCCCCACCGGTCGAATTGAATGCTGGCGCCCCCACTGGTGCGAGAGGCTGTCACATTGGGCGGCATGGTGAAACTCTGTAGGGTTTCTTCGCCTGGGTCCTGGGTGCCGTCGCTGTCGGTGTCAACAAAGACAACCCAGCCACAGTCCCATTCGTCATTATCTGCTGCTAAGGTGCAGCCGCTGGTTCCCGTGGGCTCCTTGCGAATGGAAACTCTACCCCCGCGCTTGATAGCCTCGGAGCGCGCGTAGTACAGCGAGGATTGGAGGCCCTCCACCGCCTGTCGCACGCGCCAACGTTCGATCAACGGAGTGAAACTGGGCGTCGCCAGGGCGGTGAGAATGGCCAGAATGGCAACCACCACCATCAATTCGATGACGGTGAACCCTCGGAAAGCGTGTGGTTGTTGCCAACCGCCGTGGTGGGCGCCAAGCGTGCTGAATTGATATTGCGATACCTGCATATTGGTGGATGCTAGGCCTGTCTCATTGATGTCAGGGGCTAAGTCTGACGAGTGGCTGGCAGGCCGAGATGAACGGTGCTGTTGGTGTGCACCGAGCGCTCCTTCTCCCTATCTCGTATACCCCCGGCAAGCCCCCGCGTTGTGCATGCCTTTGCATTCCCGGTACATCCGGCGATCACGCTGGGCGGGTGTCTCTTCGGAGCTGCTGCGCTGATAGGTGACTTTGCTAACGCTTTTCTTCTTGGAAGAGGTGTTGGCGGTGGTGGCGGTGTCACTGGCAGAGCGCTTGGCCAGTGCGTAGCCAGGGCTTGTGATCAGGACCAAAGCGACGCCTGTGGCCAGCAAGGCATGGCGGACTGTGGTGTGTGAAAGGAAAGCGTCAAGTTGCGTCATGAGGGGGCTTTCAGGTGTGGGGCGGGAACCTGGGCGGGGCAAGAATTCCACGTGGGGGTTATAATCGACAAGTTTTGCATGGTGCAAGACGCACGCCTGCGGCCGTTCCAGCTGCTGGCGCAAGTAAAAACCAAGGCTCGGCAAGTCTGTCGAGACTCCATCAAGGAAAAATTATGATCGCATCCTCCATCAAGGCCGAAGTCGTCAAGGCCAATGCCCGTGCTGCCAACGACACTGGCAGTCCAGAAGTGCAAGTGGCCCTGCTGACGGCCCGCATCAACGAACTGACCCCTCACTTCAAGACGCACGCCAAGGACCACCACGGTCGCCGCGGCCTGCTGCGCATGGTGAGCCGCCGCCGCAAGCTGCTGGACTACCTGAAGGCCAAGGACGCTGACCGTTACACCGCGCTGATCGCCAAGCTGGGTCTGCGCAAGTAATCTTCATTGCATGCGAAAACGCCTGGGTTAGTCCGCTAGCTCAGGCGTTTTTTACTTCGGAGCCGCAAAACAGAGCGAAGCTGTGTCATTCCAATGGGGTTGCCGCCGCAGGGCAGCAGGCAGGTCCACTGGAATGGCATCGTGTTCTGAATTGCTCTCCGCCGCAGTCTGGTAGAGCGCTACCAGCTATTAAAAAAGGAGCTGAACATGAGCATTTTCAACAAAGTCACCAAGACCTTCCAATGGGGCGACAAGACCGTCGTCATGGAAACCGGCGAAATCGCACGCCAAGCCTCTGGCGCCGTGCTGGTGAACATTGATGACACCGTGGTGCTGGCCACTGTGGTGGCATCCAAGGGCGCCAAGCCCGGCCAGGACTTCTTCCCCCTGACGGTGGATTACATCGAGAAGACCTACGCCGCCGGCAAGATCCCCGGCAGCTTCTTCAAGCGCGAAGCGAAGCCCAGCGAGCACGAAACGCTGACCAGCCGCCTGATCGACCGCCCGATCCGCCCGCTGTTCCCCGAGGGTTTCTTCAACGAAGTGCATGTGGTGATCCACACGGTGTCGCTGAATCCCGAAGTGGATGCTGACATCGCTGCCCTCATCGCCACCAGTGCGGCGCTGGCCATCTCCGGTATCCCGTTCAACGGCCCCATCGGCGCCGCACGCGTGGGCTACATCAATGGCGAGTACGTGCTCAACCCCGGCCAGACGGCGCGCAAGAGCTCGCAGATGGATCTGGTCGTGGCCGGCACCGAAGCAGCCGTGCTGATGGTCGAATCCGAAGCCCAGCAACTGTCCGAAGAAATCATGCTCGGCGCCGTGGTGTTTGGCCATGAGCAAGGCAATGTGGCCATCAACGCCATTCATGAACTGGTGCGCGATGCTGGCAAGCCCGTGTGGCAGTGGGAAGCGCCCGCCAAGGACGAAGCCCTGATCGCCAAGGTGGTTGCGCTGGCCGACGACAAGCTGCGCGCCGCCTACCAGATCCGCAACAAGCAGGCCCGCACCCAGGCCTGCCGCGAGTCCTACGCCGCCGTGATGGCAGCGCTCAAGGCCGATGGCGTCGAGTTCGATGCCGTGAAGGTCGAAGGCATGCTGTTCGACATCGAGGCGGGCATCGTGCGCAGCCAGATCCTGGCCGGCGAGCCCCGCATCGACGGCCGCGACACGCGCACTGTGCGCCCCATCGAAATCCGCAGCAGCGTGCTGCCGCGCGCCCATGGCTCGTCGCTGTTCACGCGTGGCGAAACCCAGGCGCTGGTCGTGACCACGCTGGGTACCGAGCGCGATGCGCAGCGCATCGACGCCCTGGCTGGCGAGTACGAAGACCGCTTCATGATGCACTACAACATGCCTCCCTTCGCCACGGGCGAAGTGGGCCGCATGGGTTCGACCAAGCGCCGCGAAATCGGCCACGGCCGCCTTGCCAAGCGTGCCCTGGTGGCTGTGCTGCCCACCAAGGAAGAATTTCCCTACACCATGCGCGTGGTGTCGGAAATCACCGAATCCAATGGCTCTTCGTCCATGGCTTCGGTCTGCGGCGGCTGCCTGTCCATGATGGACGCCGGCGTGCCCATGAAGGCCCACGTGGCGGGTATCGCCATGGGCCTGATCAAGGATGCCAACCGCTTCGCCGTGCTGACCGACATCCTGGGTGATGAGGATCACCTGGGCGACATGGACTTCAAGGTGGCGGGTACCACCGGCGGCATCACCGCGCTGCAGATGGACATCAAGATCCAGGGCATCACCAAGGAGATCATGCAGGTCGCCCTGGCGCAGGCCAAGGAAGCACGCATGCACATCCTGGGCAAGATGCAGGAAGCCATGGGCGAAGCCAAGACCGAGGTGTCCACCTTCGCGCCCAAGCTCTACACCATGAAGATCAACCCCGAGAAGATCCGCGACGTGATCGGCAAGGGCGGCGCCGTGATCCGTGCGTTGACCGAGGAAACGGGCTGCCAGATCAACATCGAGGAAGACGGCACCATCACCATCGCGGCCACTGACGCTGCCAAGGCGGACGAAGCCAAGAAGCGCATCGAGCAGATCACGGCCGAGGTCGAGATCGGCAAGATCTACGAAGGTCCCGTGACCAAGATCCTGGACTTCGGCGCGCTGATCAACCTGCTGCCCGGCAAGGATGGCCTGCTGCACATCAGCCAGATCGCCCATGAGCGTGTCGAGAAGGTGTCCGACTACCTGACCGAAGGCCAGATCGTGAAGGTCAAGGTCATGGAGACCGATGAGAAGGGCCGCATCAAACTGTCGATGAAGGTGCTGGCCGACCGCCCGGCGGGTGGCAGCGATCGTCCTGCTCCCGCGGAGCGCGGTGACCGTGAGCCTCGCCGTGACCAGGGTCGCGACGGTGGTCGCCAGCCGGCGGAGCAACAACAACAACAGCAATCCCTGCCTTCGGACAACGGCTCCGGGCAGATCGTGGGCTGAGTTGGTGATTTGCTATTGATTTTGTAGCTGCTGGCGCTTGTGAAAAGGGCGCTGGCAATCAAAATCACTCAAACAAACCAATCAACCAACTGTCCAAGGAATCGCAACATGCGTGCTGTCGAGATCACATCCTTTGGTGGGCCGGAGGTGTTGCAGCTGGGGGAGCGCCCCATGCCGCAGCCGGGCGCCGGCGAGTTGCTGATCCGTGTTGCCGCCAGCGGCATCAACCGCCCTGACGTGCTGCAGCGACTGGGGCACTATGCTCCGCCGCCCGGCACCTCGGACCTGCCGGGCCTGGAGGTCGCGGGCGTGGTGGAGTCGGGTGATCCTGCGGCCATGGCGCAGGCGGGCATTGGCGTGGGCGACCGCGTCTGTGCCTTGGTGGCGGGCGGGGGGTATGCGCAGTGGTGCGTGGCACCTGTCGCGCAGTGCCTGCCCGTGCCCGAGGGCTTGAGCGACGTCGAGGCGGCATCGTTGCCGGAAACGTTCTTTACCGTGTGGAGCAACGTCTTCGACCGGGGGCGTCTGCAGGCGGGCGAAAGCCTGCTGGTCCAGGGGGGCACCAGCGGCATTGGCGTGACTGCCATACAGCTGGCGCGGGCGTTCGGAGCGACCGTCATTGCCACGGCGGGCAGCGACGACAAGTGCGCGGCCTGTCTGCAGTTGGGGGCCCACCATGCCATCAACTACAAGACGCAGGACTTCGTGGCGGAAGCAAAGCGCATCACGCAGGCCAAGGGCGTGGACGTGGTGCTGGACATGGTCGCTGGCGACTATGTGGCGCGCGAGGTGGAGTGCGTGGCCGAAGACGGGCGCATCGTCATCATCGCGGTGCAGGGTGGTGTCAAGAGTGACTTCAATGCGGGCCTGGTGCTGCGGCGCCGGCTCACCATCACGGGTTCCACCCTGCGCCCGCGTCCCGTGGCATTCAAGGGCGCCATCGCCCGCGCGTTGCGTGAGCATGTGTGGCCCTTGCTGGCGCAGGGGAGGGTGCGTCCCGTCATCCACAGCACGTTTGCCGCGGCGGATGCCGCCAAGGCCCATGCCCTGATGGAGTCGAACCAGCACATCGGCAAGATTGTTTTGACGTGGTGACCATGAACAGCAAGAAAAAACTCATCGCAGGCAACTGGAAGATGAACGGCAGCCTGGCTGCCAACGATGCCTTGTTGAAAGGCATCATTGCCGGCCTTGAGGGCGCGGCCTGCGACGTCGCTGTCGCCGTGCCTGCTCCGTATCTGGCGCAGGCGCAGTCCGTCGCGTTCGGATCCGTGGTGGCGATTGCCGCCCAGGATGTGTCGCAGCACGATGCAGGGGCGTACACCGGCGAGGTCTCGGCTGCCATGCTGAAGGAATTTGGCGTGCGCTATGCGCTGGTGGGGCACTCGGAGCGCCGCCAGTACCATGGGGAAACCGATGTCGCCGTTGCCGAGAAGGCGCAGCGGGCACTGGCCGCGGGCATCACGCCCATTGTCTGTGTCGGCGAGACCCTGCAGGAGCGCGAGGCCGGCCAGACCGAGGCCGTGGTCAAGCGCCAGCTGGCGGCGGTGATCCATCTCAATGGCCATTGCATCAGCGAAGTGGTGGTGGCATACGAACCGGTCTGGGCGATCGGCACGGGCCGCACGGCCACGCCGGAACAGGCGCAGGCCGTGCACGCGGTGCTGCGTGCGCAGCTGTCTGCGGCCAGCGAGCACGCCGACCGCATCCGCCTGCTGTACGGCGGCAGCATGAATGCCGTCAATGCGGCGCAATTGCTTGCGCAGCCTGACATCGATGGCGGCCTCGTCGGGGGGGCATCGCTGAAGGCGTCCGATTTCCTGCAAATTATTGCGGCTGCCCGTTGAGGCGGCCCTTCCAGCTATTCAATCAGGAGTGAACAGAGAATGAACGTGATCGTGAATGTGGTTTTGGCGGTGCAGATGCTGACGGCCCTGGGGATGATTGGCCTGATCCTTGTCCAGCATGGCAAGGGTGCGGACATGGGGGCGGCATTTGGCAGCGGCAGTTCCGGAAGCCTGTTCGGCGCCAGCGGCAGTGCCAATTTCCTGTCGCGCACCACGGCAGTCCTGGCTGCGGTGTTTTTTGTTGCAACGCTGGCGTTGGCCTACTTTGGCAATGCGCGTCCCGCCAGTTCGGGCAGCGTGCTGGAAAGCCCGGCTGCTGCAGTGCCCGCGGGTGCTCCTGCGGCCTCGGCTTCGGATGCTGTTGTGGCTCCTGCGGTGCCCGCTTCAGGCGCCGCGCAGATCCCCACCAAATAATCTGCACTAAATTGGGCTTCGTAAGCCGAAGCAGGGTTTTTCCGGAGTAGAATTCTGGATTGTCTGGAAAGCCAAAACCGCAAGGTTCCTCATGCCATCCAGATGCAAAAAACAGCCGTCGTGGTGAAATTGGTAGACACGCTATCTTGAGGGGGTAGTGGCGAAAGCTGTGCGAGTTCGAGTCTCGCCGACGGCACCAAAACAAAGGCCTGCCTGCATGACCCGGCTCGGGTCCTGACGGGCAAGGCCACAGCGGTGAGCACATCCTCAAGATGAACCTCGATCAGTACCTCCCCGTCCTTTTGTTCATCTTGGTCGGCATCGCCGTCGGCGTTGTCCCCCTTGTCCTCGGCTACATACTGGGCCCCAACCGCCCGGATGCCGCGAAGAACTCCCCCTACGAATGTGGCTTTGAAGCCTTCGAGGATGCGCGCATGAAGTTTGACGTGCGCTACTACCTCGTGGCCATTCTCTTCATTCTTTTCGATCTCGAAATCGCATTTCTCTTCCCATGGGCGGTGACGCTGCATGAGGTGGGTATCGCCGGCTTCGTGGCCGTCGTGATTTTCCTGGCCATCCTGGTCGTGGGCTTTGCCTACGAGTGGAAAAAGGGTGCCCTGGATTGGGAATGAGCGGGCCTCAACAAGGATGATGCAATGATTGAAGGCGTGATGAAGGAAGGCTTCATCACCACGAGCTATGACTCCGTGGTGAATTGGGCCAAGACGGGCTCTCTGTGGCCCATGACTTTTGGCCTGGCGTGCTGTGCGGTGGAGATGATGCATGCCGCCGCAGCGCGCTATGACATCGGCCGCTTCGGTGCGGAGGTGTTTCGTGCCAGCCCCCGCCAGTCCGATCTGATGATCGTGGCCGGCACGCTGTGCAACAAGATGGCGCCCGCCCTGCGCAAGGTGTACGACCAGATGTCGGAGCCCCGCTGGGTGCTGTCGATGGGTTCGTGCGCCAACGGCGGCGGCTACTACCACTACAGCTATTCCGTGGTGCGCGGCTGCGACCGCATCGTGCCCGTGGACGTGTACGTGCCCGGCTGCCCGCCCACGGCCGAAGCGTTGATCTACGGGATCATCCAGCTGCAGCAGAAGATCCGCCGCACCAACACCATTGCTCGCGTCTGAAGGGTTGATGATGACTGCTGTTGCCATTCGGCCCGAAAACCTCAAAGACAACATTGCCGCGGCGTTGGGCGCGAAAGTGCGCCAGATCACCGTGGCCCTGGATGAGGTCACGGTGGTCGTTGCTGCCGCCGACTACCTCGATGCCATGCGCGTCCTGCGTGATGCGGAGGGTTGCCGTTTCGAGCAGCTGATCGATCTGTGCGGCGTGGACTATTCCGCCTATGCAGACGCAGTGAACGAGGGAGCCCGCTATTGTGTGGTCTCGCACCTGCTGTCCGTGAGCCTGAACCAGCGCCTGCGCGTGAAGGTGTTCTGCGCGGATGACGATTTCCCTGTGGTGGCTTCGGTCTCCGATCTCTGGAACTCGGCCAACTGGTACGAGCGCGAGGCGTTCGACCTTTTTGGCATCGTGTTCGACGGCCACAACGACCTGCGCCGCATCCTGACCGACTACGGCTTCATCGGCCACCCCTTCCGCAAGGACTTCCCGCTGTCCGGCCACGTCGAGATGCGCTACGACGCAGAGCAGCGCCGGGTGGTCTACGAGCCGGTGTCGATCGAGCCGCGCGAGATCACGCCGCGCATCATCCGCGAAGACAAGTACGGAGGCCTGCACTAAGGCGCTCCGCGCCCCACGTGACCCACCATGGCTGAAATCAAGAACTACTCCCTGAACTTCGGACCGCAGCACCCTGCAGCGCACGGCGTGTTGCGCCTGGTGCTCGAGCTCGACGGCGAAGTCGTCCAGCGTGCCGATCCGCACATCGGCCTGCTGCACCGCGCGACCGAAAAGCTGGCCGAGCACAAGACCTACATCCAGTCGCTGCCCTACATGGACCGCCTGGACTACGTGTCCATGATGTGCAACGAGCACGCCTACTGCCTGGCCATCGAAAAGCTGCTGGGCCTGGAAGTGCCTGTCCGCGCCCAGTACATCCGCGTGATGTTCTCCGAGATCACGCGCCTGCTGAACCACCTGATGTGGCTGGGTTCGCACGGCAACGACTGCGGCAGCTCCACCATCCTGATCTACACCTTCCGCGAGCGCGAAGACCTGTTCGACATGTACGAAGCCGTCTCCGGCGCGCGCATGCACGCGGCGTACTTCCGTCCGGGCGGCGTGTACCGCGACCTGCCGGACTCCATGCCGCAGTACAAGGTCAGCAAGATCAAGAACGCCAAGGCCCTGGAGGCCATGAACAAGAACCGCCAGGGTTCGATGCTCGACTTCATCGACGACTTCACCCAGCGCTTCCCGGCCTGTGTGGACGAATACGAGACCCTGCTCACCGACAACCGCATCTGGAAGCAGCGCACCGTGGGCATCGGCGTGGTGCCGCCCGAACGCGCGCTGAACCTGGGCATGACCGGCCCCATGCTGCGTGGTTCCGGCATCGCCTGGGACCTGCGCAAGACCCAGCCCTACGACGTTTACGACCGCATGGACTTCGACGTGCCCGTGGGCAAGACGGGTGACTGCTACGACCGCTACCTCGTGCGCGTGCAGGAAATGCGCGAGTCCAACCGCATCATCAAGCAGTGCGTGGACTGGCTGCGCGCCAATCCCGGCCCGGTCATCACCGACAACCACAAGGTGGCTGCGCCCGACCGTGAATCCATGAAGTCCAACATGGAAGAGCTGATCCACCATTTCAAGCTCTTCACCGAAGGTTTCCATGTGCCCGAGGGCGAGGCCTATGCCGCCGTCGAGCATCCCAAGGGCGAGTTCGGCATCTACCTGGTGAGCGACGGGGCCAACAAGCCCTACCGCCTGAAGATCCGTGCGCCTGGCTTCGCGCACCTGGCCACGCTCGATGAAATGGCCCGCGGCCACATGATCGCCGACGCGGTGGCCATCATCGGCACCATGGATATCGTGTTCGGAGAGATTGACCGATGAGTACGACCGAATCGAAGAACCAGACCGCTGGCGCCACCGCCATCACCGAGACGACGCTTGCCCGTTTTGCGCGCGAAGTCGCCAAGTACCCACCCGAGCAGAAGCAGTCGGCCGTGATGGCTTGCCTGTCCATCGTGCAGCAGGAGCAGGGCTGGGTCAGTGTCGAGAGCGAGGCCGTGATCGCCGAGTACCTCGGCATGGCCCAGATCGCGGTGCACGAAGTCACCACGTTCTACAACATGTACAACCAGCAGCCGACGGGCAAGTACAAGCTCAACGTCTGCACCAACCTGCCTTGCCAGCTGCGCGACGGCCAGAAGGCGCTGCACCACCTCGAGAAGAAGCTCGGCGTGGCCATGGGCGAGACCACTTCCGACGGCCTGTTCACGCTGCAGCAGTGCGAATGCCTGGGTGCCTGTGCCGATGCGCCCGTGATGCTGGTCAACGACCGCACCATGTGCAGTTTCATGGACAACGACAAGCTTGACCAGCTTGTGGATGGCCTGCGCGCTGCGGAAGGACAAGCATGACCACCGCCGCACAGATCCTCTCGCAGTTCCAGGCCACCGGCGTCCAGACCTGCTTCCACGACCGCCACATCAACCCGCAGATCTATGCGGGCCTGGACGGCACGAACTGGAGCCTCAAGGACTACGAAGCGCGTGGCGGCTACGCCGCCCTGCGCAAGATCCTGGCGCAGGGCGAAGGCGAAGGCCTCACCCAGGACCAGGTGATCGCCACCGTCAAGGAATCGGGCCTGCGCGGCCGTGGCGGCGCGGGCTTCCCCACCGGCCTCAAGTGGAGCTTCATGCCCCGGTCGTTCCCGGGCCAGAAGTACCTGGTGTGCAACTCCGACGAAGGCGAGCCGGGCACCTGCAAGGACCGCGACATCCTGCAGTTCAACCCGCACATCGTCATCGAGGGCATGATCATCGCGGCTTACGCGATGGGCATCTCCGTGGGCTATAACTACATCCACGGCGAAATCTTCCAGACCTACGACCGTTTTGAAGAAGCGCTTGAAGAGGCACGCGCCGCAGGCTACCTGGGCGACAAGATCCTGGGCAGCAACTTCAGCTTCCAGCTGCATGCCGCGCACGGCTTCGGCGCCTATATCTGCGGCGAAGAGACCGCGCTGCTCGAATCGCTGGAAGGCAAGAAGGGCCAGCCGCGCTTCAAGCCGCCGTTCCCGGCCAGCTTCGGCCTGTACGGCAAGCCCACCACCATCAACAACACCGAGACCTTCGCGGCCGTGCCGTGGATCATCCGCAACGGCGGTGCTGCCTATCTTGAATGCGGCAAGCCCAACAACGGCGGCACCAAGATCTTCTCGGTCTCCGGCGACGTGGAAAAGCCCGGAAACTACGAAGTGCCCCTGGGCACGCCCTTCGCCAAGCTGCTCGAACTCGCTGGTGGCGTGCGCAAGGGCCGCCAGCTCAAGGCCGTGATTCCCGGCGGCTCGTCCGCACCGGTGCTGCCGGCTTCCATCATCATGGAATGCACGATGGACTACGACTCCATCGCCAAGGCCGGCTCCATGCTGGGCTCGGGCGCGGTCATCGTGATGGACGACTCCCGCAGCATGGTCGAGAGCCTGCTGCGCCTGTCCTATTTTTACTCGCACGAGTCCTGCGGCCAGTGCACGCCGTGCCGCGAAGGCACGGGCTGGATGTGGCGCGTGATCGACCGGATCCAGCATGGCCAGGGGCGCGATGGCGACCTGAACCTGCTCAATTCGGTGGCGGACAACATCCAGGGCCGCACCATTTGCGCACTGGGTGACGCAGCGGCCATGCCGGTGCGCGCCATGATCAAGCACTTCCGTCCGGAATTCGAAGCGCTGATCCGCCAAGAGAAGACCCCGCAGGCTTCCGCCTCCGCCTGATCGCGAGAAACGCATATGGTTGAAATCGAACTCGACGGGCAGAAGGTAGAAGTCGCCGAAGGCTGCATGGTGATGCATGCAGCCGAAAAGGCCGGCACCTACATTCCCCATTTCTGCTATCACAAGAAGCTCTCCATCGCCGCCAATTGCCGCATGTGCCTGGTGGACGTGGAGAAGGCCCCCAAGCCCATGCCCGCCTGCGCCACGCCGGTCACGCAGGGCATGATCGTGCGCACCAAGAGCGACAAGGCCATCAAGGCCCAGCAGTCGGTCATGGAATTCCTGCTGATCAACCACCCGCTGGATTGCCCCATCTGCGACCAGGGCGGCGAGTGCCAGCTGCAGGATCTGGCCGTGGGCTACGGCGGTTCCTCCTCGCGCTACGAGGAAGAAAAGCGCGTGGTCTTCCACAAGGATGTGGGCCCGCTGATCTCCATGGAGGAGATGAGCCGCTGCATCCACTGCACCCGCTGCGTGCGCTTCGGCCAGGAAGTGGCCGGCGTGATGGAACTCGGCATGATCCACCGCGGCGAGCACTCCGAGATCACCACCGTGGCGGGCGATACCGTGGATTCCGAGCTGTCGGGCAACATGATCGACATCTGCCCCGTGGGCGCGCTCACGAGCAAGCCGTTCCGCTACAGCGCCCGCACCTGGGAACTGTCGCGCCGCCGCTCCGTCAGCCCGCACGACTCCACCGGTGCCAACCTCATCGTGCAGGTCAAGAACCACAAGGTCATGCGTGTCGTTCCGTTCGAGAACGAAGCCGTCAACGAATGCTGGATCGCCGACCGTGATCGCTTCTCGTACGAATCGCTCAACAGCGACGAGCGGCTGACACAGCCCATGCTCAAGCAGGGCGGTGTCTGGAAGACCGTCGACTGGCAGACCGCGCTCGAATACGTGGCCAACGGCTTGAAGAACATCAAGAACGACCATGGCGCTGGCGCCATCGGTGCCCTGGTCAGCCCGCACAGCACGCTCGAAGAGCTGTACCTGGCCTCCGCCCTGATGCGCGGCCTGGGCAGCGACAACATTGACTACCGCCTGCGCAACGCCGAATTCGCGGCGCCCGAAGGCATCCGCTGGCTCGGCACGTCCATCGCCTCGCTGTCCACGCTGCAGCGCGTGCTGGTGGTGGGCTCCAACCTGCGCAAGGACCATCCGCTGTTCGCGCAGCGCATCCGCCAGGCTGCGCGCCATGGCTGCCAGGTCAGCGTGGTCGACTCGGCCCTGGCCGATTGGGCCATGCCCGTGAAGCACTCCCTGCTGCAAGGCGCCGGTCAGTGGCTGCAGGCGCTGGGCACCATCGCCGCTGCCGTGGCACAGGAAAAGGGCACGGCCGCACCCGCAGGTTCCGGTGATCCCACCGAAGCTTCCCTGGCCATCGCCCGCTCATTGCTGGGCGGCGAACGCAAGGCCGTACTGCTGGGCAATGCCGCAGCGCACCATGCCCAGGCAACCCAGCTGCTGGCGCTTGCCAACTGGATTGGTGAACAAACCGGGGCAACCGTCGGCTACCTGACGGAAGCCGCCAACACCGTGGGCGCGCAATTCGCCGGCGCCCATCCCGTGAACGGAGGCCTGAATGCAGGCCAGATGCTGGCGGGTGGATTGAAGGCGGCCTTGCTGCTCAATACCGAGCCTGTCCATGACTCTGCAGCCGGCCTGCAGGCCGCCACGGCCCTGGGAGGGGCGGAGATGGTGGTGACCTTGAGTCCGTTCAAGGCCAATATGGAGTTCAGTGATGTGCTGCTGCCGGTGGCGCCGTTCACGGAAACCTCGGGCAGCTTCATCAATGCGGAAGGCCGCCTGCAGGGTTTCCATGCCGTGGTGCGTCCTCTGGGCGATACCCGTCCGGCCTGGAAGGTGCTGCGCGTGCTGGCCAATCTGCTGGGCGTGCCGGGTTTTGATTTCGAGACGTCGCAGGATGTGCTGGCCCGCGCCACGAATGCGCCTGCTGGCACCTTCGCGCAGGTCCCGGCCGCTCAATTGTCGAATGCCGTGAGCACTGCTGTCCCTGTCGCCACCGCAGTGGTGGGCGAGCCCGTGGTGGCCTCGATCTATCAACTGGACGGCCTGGTGCGCCGTTCCACGTCGCTGCAGCTGACCGCCGACGCGCGCTTGGCACGCGAAGGAGTGGCAGCATGATCGACGCGATCTACAACGCGGGCCTGAACCTGCTTTCCTTTGGCTGGTGGACCGGCGTGGTCTGGCCGGTGCTCTGGATCCTGCTCAAGATCGTCTGCATTCTGGCGCCCCTGATGGGGGCGGTGGCCTATCTCACGCTGTGGGAGCGCAAGCTCCTGGGCTTCATGCAGGTGCGCCATGGCCCCAACCGGGTCGGCCCGCTCGGGTTGCTGCAACCCATCGCGGACGCCTTGAAGCTGCTGACCAAGGAAATCATCCAGCCTACTGCCGCCAGCAAAGGGCTCTTCGTGCTGGGGCCGGTCATGGCGATCATGCCCGCGCTGGCTGCCTGGGTGGCGATTCCGTTCGGCCCGGACGTGGCATTGGCCAATGTCAACGCCGGCCTGCTGCTGGTGATGGCCATCACCTCCATCGAGGTGTATGGCGTGATCATTGCCGGCTGGGCATCGAACTCCAAGTACGCCTTCCTGGGCGCACTGCGGGCGTCCGCGCAGATGGTGAGCTACGAAATCGCCATGGGCTTTTGCTTCCTGGTGGTGATCATGGTTTCGGGCAGCATGAACCTCACCGAGATCGTGATGTCCCAGTCCCGCGGCATGGCCTCCAACATGGGCCTGGGCTTCCTGTCCTGGAACTGGTTGCCATTGCTGCCCATCTTCCTGGTCTATCTGATCTCGGGTGTGGCTGAGACGAACCGCCATCCGTTCGACGTGGTGGAAGGCGAAGCCGAAATCGTGGCGGGCCACATGGTGGAGTACTCCGGCATGGGTTTCGCGATCTTCTTTCTGGCGGAATACGCGAGCATGTGGCTGGTGTCCATCCTGGCCGCCCTCATGTTCCTGGGCGGCTGGCTGCCTCCGGTGGATTTCCTCTCGTTCATTCCTGGCTGGATCTGGCTCGGGATCAAGACATTCCTCGTGGTGTCCATGTTCATCTGGATCCGGGCGACTTTCCCCCGCTTCCGTTATGACCAGATCATGCGTCTGGGTTGGAAGATCTTCATTCCGGTCACGCTGGTGTGGCTGCTGATCGTCGGCGGGTGGTTGCTCTCGCCTTGGAATATCTGGAAATAAGCGGGGACACAAATGACTGCTGTTGCTGCTGCTGCACCTTTCTCGTTCAAGGATTTCTTCAAGAGCTTCATGCTCGTGGAACTGCTCAAGGGCATGGCCCTCACGGGGCGCTACGCCTTTCGCCGCAAGGTGACCGTGCAGTTCCCTGAAGAGAAGACCCCCTTGTCGCCACGTTTTCGTGGCCTGCACGCCTTGCGCCGTTATGAGAATGGCGAAGAGCGCTGCATCGCCTGCAAGCTGTGCGAGGCCGTGTGCCCCGCCATGGCCATCACCATTGAGTCGGACGTGCGCGACGATGGCTCCCGCCGCACCACGCGCTACGACATCGACCTGACCAAGTGCATCTTCTGCGGTTTCTGCGAAGAAAGCTGCCCGGTGGACTCGATCGTCGAGACGCACATTTTCGAGTACCACGGCGAAAAGCGTGGCGATCTGTATTTCACGAAGGACATGCTCCTGGCCGTGGGCGACCGGTACGAAGGTGAAATCGCGGCAGCCAAGGCTGCGGACGCCAAGTACCGCTGAGCGGTGCTGGGTTCAGCCTCTTTGCCAGACTTTCTATAAAGACCCGATTCATGGACGCCAAGACAGGTTTCTTCTACCTCTTCTCGGTCGTGCTGCTGTTCGCAGCCTTCCGGGTGATCACCGCGCGCAATCCCGTGCATGCGGTGCTCTACCTCATCCTCGCGTTCTCGCAGGCCGCCGCCGTCTGGCTGCTGCTCAAGGCCGAGTTCCTGGCCATTGCGCTCGTGCTGGTGTACCTGGGCGCGGTGATGGTGCTTTTCCTCTTCGTCGTGATGATGCTGGACATCCACATCGACACGGTGCGCAAGGGGTTCTGGAAGCACTTTCCCCTGGCCGCCACGGTGGGCGCACTGATCGCGCTCGAAATGGCCGCGGTGCTGATGGGTGGCTTCCGGGGCATGGATGAGCCCAAGGCTGTCGCCACGGCGGTGAATGCGGCGGGCCAGGTCGTCCAGTATTCGAACACCAAGGCGCTGGGCAAGCTGCTCTACACCGAGTATCTCTATCCCGTGGAAATCGCGGCCGTGATCCTGCTGGTGGCGATGATTGCCGCCATTGCCCTGACGCTGCGCCGGCGCAAGGACAGCAAGGCGATCAATCCGTCCGTACAGATTCGCGTGCGCGCCAGCGACCGCCTCGAAGTGGTCAAGGTTGTCGCCACCCAGAAGGCTGAGGCGCCAGCGCCTGCAGAGGCTGTCGCCGAGGAGAAAAAAGCATGACGCTGACATTGGGCCACTTTCTCTCGCTGGGTGCGATGCTGTTCGCGCTGGCGGTGATCGGCATCTTCCTCAATCGCAAGAACCTGATTGTGCTGCTGATGGCGATCGAGTTGATGCTGCTCGCGGTCAACATGAACTTCGTGGCGTTCTCCCACTACCTGGGCGACATGCATGGGCAGGTGTTCGTGTTCTTCATCCTGACCGTGGCAGCGGCCGAATCGGCGATCGGCCTGGCCATCCTGGTGCTGCTGTTCCGCAACAAGTCCAGCATCAACGCGGAAGACCTCAACACCCTCAAGGGTTGATGAGCCACCTGTATTCCCAAGGTTCTCAAGAATGAGTCAAACCCTCTCTGCTTCAACGCTCCTGGCCGTGCCGCTGGCTCCGCTGGCGGGCGCCTTGCTGGCCGGCATCTTCGGTACGACCTTTGGTGGTAACTGGATTGGCCGCCGCCTGAGCCACACCCTGACCATCCTGGGCGTGCTCGTGGCCTTCGTCCTGTCGGCCATGACGCTCAAGAGTGTTGCGCTGGATGGCGCCCGTTTCAACGAAACGCTGTACACCTGGATGGTGGTCGGCGGCCTCAAGATGGAAGTCGGCTTCCTGATCGACAGCCTCACGGCCATGATGATGGTGGTGGTGACCTTCGTGTCGCTGATGGTGCACATCTACACGATCGGCTACATGGAAGAGGACGACGGCTACAACCGCTTCTTCGCGTACATCTCCCTGTTCACGTTCTCCATGCTCATGCTGGTCATGAGCAACAACCTGCTGCAGCTGTTCTTCGGCTGGGAAGCCGTGGGCCTGGTGTCCTACCTGCTGATCGGTTTCTGGTTCAACAAGCCCAGCGCGATCTTCGCCAACATGAAGGCCTTCCTGGTCAACCGCGTGGGGGACTTCGGCTTCATCCTGGGCATCGGCCTCATCGCGGCCTACGCAGGCACGCTGAACTACGGCGAAGTGTTTGCCAAGTCGGGTGAGCTCGGCGGCCTGGCTTTCCCCGGCACCGACTGGATGCTGATCACCGTGATCTGCATCTGCCTGTTCATCGGTGCGATGGGCAAGTCCGCCCAGTTCCCGCTGCACGTCTGGCTGCCCGACTCGATGGAAGGCCCGACCCCCATCTCGGCACTGATCCACGCGGCCACCATGGTGACGGCCGGCATCTTCATGGTGGCGCGCATGTCGCCCCTGTTCGAGCTGTCGGATACCGCCCTGAACTTCATCCTGGTGATCGGGGCCATCACGGCGCTGTTCATGGGTTTCCTGGGCATCATCCAGAACGACATCAAGCGCGTGGTGGCCTACTCCACGCTGTCGCAGCTCGGGTACATGACCGTGGCGCTGGGTGCGTCGGCCTATTCGGTCGCCGTGTTCCACCTGATGACCCACGCGTTCTTCAAGGCGCTGCTGTTCCTCGGTGCCGGCTCGGTCATCATGGGCATGCACCACAACCAGGACATCCGCTGGATGGGCGGCGTGCGCAAGTACATGCCCATCACCTGGATCACCTCGCTGCTGGGTTCGCTCGCGCTGATCGGCACCCCGCTGTTCGCGGGCTTCTATTCCAAGGACAGCATCATCGAGGCGGTCCATTTCAGCCATCTGCCCGCGGCCGGTTTTGCGCACTTCGCCGTGCTGGCGGGTGTATTCATCACGGCGTTCTATTCGTTCCGCATGTACTTCCTGGTTTTCCATGGCAAGGAGCGCTACGACCAGAATCCTGATGCGCACCATGATGACCACCATGGCCATGACGATCACCATCACGAGCCCCACGAATCGCCCTGGGTGGTGACCGTGCCTCTGGTGCTGCTGGCCATTCCGTCGGTGGTCGTGGGTTTCATGTTCATCCAGCCCATGCTGTTCGGCGACTTCTTCAAGAACGTGATCTTTGTCGATGCGGTCAAGCATCCGGCCATGGCGAAACTGGCTGAAATTTTCCACGGTCCGGTGGCCATGGCGGTGCACGGACTGCAGACCGCGCCGTTCTGGCTGGCGCTCGCTGGCGTGGTTGCTTCGTACTACATGTACATGGTCAACCCCGCGCTGCCGGCCGGCATCAAGGCCCGCGTGCAGCCCCTGTACACGCTGCTGGAGAACAAGTACTACCTCGACTGGATCAACGAGAACATCCTGGCCCGCGGCGCGCGTGCCCTGGGCGTCGGCCTGTGGAAGGGTGGCGATCAGGCCATCATCGACGGGGCCCTCGTGAATGGCTCCTGGAAGCTGGTGCGCGGGGTTTCCGGCATCGTCCGCTGGATGCAGTCGGGCTTCATCTTCCACTATGCGCTGGTGATGATTCTGGGTGTCTTCGCATTGATGACCTGGTTTGTCTGGGGCGATGCTTTCTTGCAGCTCATCAAATAAGGAAAACAACAAATGGGTCTGTTGAGTCTTGCAATCTGGACACCGATTGCCTTCGGTGTGCTGCTGCTGGCCATTGGGCGGGATGAGCATGCCCGCGCGGTGCGGTGGCTGGCGCTGGTCGGGGCCGTGATCGGCTTCCTGGTGACTTTGCCCCTGTACGATGGCTTCAAGCTGGGCACGGCGGCGATGCAGTTTGTCGAGAAGGCCGCCTGGATCGAGCGCTTCAATGTCCACTACCACCTGGGCGTGGATGGCATTTCGTTCTGGTTCGTGCCGCTGACGGCTTTCATCACCGTCATCGTGGTGGTGGCTTCCTGGGAATCCATCACCGAGCGCGTGAACCAGTACATGGGCGCGTTCCTGATCCTGTCAGGCCTCATGGTCGGAGTGTTCACGGCGCTGGACGGCATGCTGTTCTACGTGTTTTTCGAAGCCACGCTGATCCCCATGTACCTGATCATCGGGATCTGGGGCGGCCCCAACAAGATCTACGCGGCGTTCAAGTTCTTCCTGTACACGCTGCTTGGCTCGCTGCTGATGTTGATCGCGCTGATCTTCCTGTACAACCAGTCGGGTGGCAGCTTCGACATCGCGACGTGGCACCAGCTGCCATTGAGCGGCCGCGCGCAGACGCTGCTGTTCTTCGCCTTCTTCGCGGCCTTCGCCGTGAAGGTGCCCATGTGGCCAGTGCATACCTGGCTGCCCGATGTGCACGTGGAAGCCCCCACCGGCGGCTCGGCCGTGCTGGCCGCCATCATGCTCAAGCTCGGTGCCTACGGTTTCCTGCGGTTTTCGATGCCCATCGCTCCCGACGCTTCGCGCGAATGGGCGTGGCTGATGATCGCGCTGTCGCTGATCGCGGTGATCTATGTGGGCCTGGTGGCCATGGTCCAGAAGGACATGAAGAAGCTGGTGGCCTACTCGTCAGTGGCGCACATGGGATTCGTGACCCTGGGTTTTTTCATCTTCAACGACCTGGGTGTCTCCGGCGGCCTGGTGCAGATGATTGCCCACGGCTTCGTCTCGGGTGCCATGTTCCTGTCCATCGGCGTGCTGTACGACCGCGTGCACTCGCGTGAAATCGCGGCCTACGGTGGCGTGGTCAACACCATGCCCAACTTCACGGCCTTCGCGCTGCTGTTCGCCATGGCCAACTGCGGCCTTCCGGGCACCGCCGGTTTCGTCGGCGAATGGATGGTGATCCTGGGGGCCGTCAAGGCCAACTTCTGGATCGGCATGGCAGCCGCCACGGCGTTGATTTTTGGCGCCGCCTACACGCTGTGGATGTTCAAGCGGGTGTACCTGGGACCTGTCGGCAACGACAACGTCAAGGGCCTCACCGATATCGACAGCCGCGAGTTCCTGGTGCTTGCACTGCTGGGCATCGCCGTGCTGGCCATGGGCTTGTACCCGCGCCCCTTCACCGATGTGATGGACACCTCGGTGGCCGAACTGCTCAAGCATGTCGCGCTGTCCAAGCTGAACTGACCAGACTGAACTGAGAGATTCGAGATGATTGACAACATCAGCTGGCTCGCGATTTACCCCGAAATCGTGCTATTGACCATGGCCTGCGTGATCGCGCTGGTCGATCTGGGCGTGCACAGCGCACGCCGCACGGGCACCTATGTGCTGACCCTGCTCACGCTGGCCGTGGTGGCGGCATTGCAGGCCATGTACGCCAGCAGCGGCAACACCTTCTACGGCTTTGGCAACATGGTGGTCAGCGACGCCATGGGCAACTGGCTCAAGTGCTTCGCCACCGTGGCGATGATGATCACGCTGGTCTACGGCCGTCCCTATGCGGCGGACCGCGGTATGATGCGCGGCGGCGAGATGTTCACGCTGTCGATGTTTGCGCTGCTGGGCATGTTCATCATGATCTCGGGCAACAACTTCCTCGTGATCTACCTGGGCCTGGAACTCCTGACCCTGTCGAGCTACGCCCTGGTGGCCTTGCGCCGCGACAACGCCACGGCGACGGAAGCGGCGATGAAGTACTTCGTGCTCGGCGCCATGGCCAGCGGTTTCCTGCTGTACGGCCTGTCCATGATCTACGGTGCCACGGGTTCGCTCGACATCGGCCAGGTGTTCAAGGCGGTCAATTCGGGCCAGATCCGCCATCAGGTGCTGGTCTTCGGCCTGGTGTTCGTGGTGGCTGGCCTGGCTTTCAAGCTGGGCGTGGTGCCGTTCCACATGTGGATTCCCGACGTGTACCAGGGTGCCCCCACGGCCGTCACGCTCATGATCGGTGGCGCGCCCAAGCTGGCAGCCTTCGCGATCACGATCCGCCTGCTGGTGGACGGCCTGCTGCCCCTGGCCATCGACTGGCAGCAGATGCTCGCGGTGCTGGCCATCGGCTCGCTGCTCGTGGGCAACCTGGCCGCCATCGCGCAGACCAACCTCAAGCGCATGCTGGCCTACTCCACGATCTCGCAGATGGGCTTCGTGCTGCTGGGCCTGATGTCGGGTGTGGTGAATGGCAATGTGGATGCTACGGCCGTCGAGAACGCCTACAGCGCCTCCATGTTCTATGTGGTGACCTATGTGCTCACCACGCTGGCCGCGTTCGGCGTGATCCTGCTGCTGGCGCGCGAGGGCTTCGAGAGCGAAGAAATCTCGGACTTTGCGGGCCTGAACCAGCGCAGCCCCCTGTATGCGGGCGTGATGGCGGTCTGCCTGTTCTCCATGGCCGGCATTCCCCCGCTGGTGGGTTTCTACGCCAAGCTGGCGGTGCTGCAGGCGCTGGTGGCCTCCGGCCAGGGCCTGTACATCGCGATGGCGGTGTTCGCCGTGATGATGTCGCTGATTGGCGCCTTCTACTACCTGCGGGTGGTGAAGGTCATGTACTTCGACGCTCCGCTGACGGCTTCGAACGTATCGGCGCCCGTGGACGTGCGCGTGGTACTGACGCTCAACGGTGCACTTCTTCTGGTGCTGGGCCTTCTGCCCGGCGGTCTGATGGCGCTGTGCGCGGACGCTGTCGTGCGCGCGCTGGCGACCTGAGCGCCTCGCCGCTCTCGTTCGTTCCTGTGTCTCTTACCGGGTCCGTCTGGCTGGTCATCGTGGCGGCCTTCATCGCCGCCAACCTGCCGTTTGTGAACCACCGCTGGCTGGTGGTGGGGCCCGTTGCCGGGCAGCGCAAGCCGCTCGTAGGCCGGCTGGCTGAGCTCCTCCTGCTGTATGTCCTGGTCGGCGGCCTCGCGCTCTTGCTGGAGCGCCGCGCAGGGCAGATCGCGCCGCAAGGCTGGGAGTTCTATGCCATCACCGGGACGCTGTTTCTCACGCTGGCCTTTCCAGGTTTTGTCTACCGGTACCTGCTGCGCCGCCACGGGTGACGGCCGGCGCGTTCAGGTGTTGCCATGAAGGTGCTTGATCTCCAATGCCGGCTCGGCCATGTCTTTGAAGGCTGGTTTGGATCGGAGGATGATTTCCAGGGCCAGAAGCAGCGCGGGCTGGTGCAATGCCCCCTGTGCGCGGACGCCCACATTGAAAAGCGCCTGAGCGCTCCGCGCTTGAATCTGGGCGCGCGAGATCCAGCCGCCGCCACACCCACCGTGACAACGCCGTCTCCCGTGCCCGGAGCCGGAGGGGCGCCGGCCGATGCCGGCGTGCTTGCGCCCGCGCTGCAGGCCGCCTGGCTGGAACTGGCTCGCAAGATCGTCGCCAGCACCGAGGATGTGGGAGGGCGTTTTGCCCAGGAAGCCCGCCGCATGCACCATGGCGAGGTGCAGGAGCGTGCGATTCGTGGTCAGGCCACCCCCGACGAGGCCCTGGAGTTGCTGGAGGAGGGCATTGCCGTCCTGCCCCTGGCATTGCCCGCGGCGTCCAAGGAAACCCTTCAATAGCCTTCCCGGCGCTGCCTGGCCGCCAATATGTTGTGGCCATTTTGGTCGCAAACGCTTGATGCGCAAGCGCAATAAGCTATTGTATTTATAGCGATTTCCCGAAGCCTGTGAAGCTCCGCCCGTGCCCCCGGGGCGCCCGGTGCTACACCGTGAACTGCAATGCCGCCAGGCGGGCATAGACGCCGCCTTGCGCCAGCAGGGCCGTGTGGGTGCCCTGCTCGACGATGCGCCCATGGTCCAGTACCACGATGCGGTCCGCGTTCTGCACGGTGGCCAGCCGGTGGGCGATGACCAGCGTGGTGCGACGGCCTGTGTGGCGCTGCATGGCGGTGTCCAGTGCCGCCTGGACCATGCGCTCGCTCTCGGCGTCCAGCGCGCTGGTGGCCTCGTCCAGCAGCAGCAGTGGCGGGTTCTTGAGCATGGCCCTGGCGATGGCAATGCGCTGGCGCTGGCCGCCTGACAGGCGCACGCCGCGCTCTCCCAGGAAGGTGGCATACCCTTGCGGCAGCGCGGTGATGAAGTCGTGCGCGAACGCGGCGCGCGTGGCGGCCACCACCTCCTCGTCCGTCGCGTCGGGGCGCCCGTAGCGGATGTTGTCCATCGCGGAGGCCGAGAAAATCACCGCGTCCTGTGGCACGGTGCCCGTGTGCGAGCGCAGGGCCTTGAGCCGCAGCGTGCGGATATCCACGCCATTGAGACGGATGCGCCCCTGCGGGACGCCGTCGGCATCGGAGTCCACGTCGTAAAAGCGCTGCAGCAGCTGGAACACGGTGGTCTTGCCCGCGCCGCTGGCGCCCACCAGCGCCACCGTTTCGCCGGGCGCCAGGCGCAGGGAAAAGTCGTGCAGGGCGGGTTGATCGGGGCGCGAGGGGTAGTGGAACTGCACCTGCTCGAACTCCACCTCCAGGCCGCGTTCGGAGAGCGGAAGTTCCTGGGGCTCGTCCGGGTCCGCCACGGGGGAGCGGCTCCCCAGTAGCTCCATCAGCCGCTCCGTGGCGCCCGCGGCGCGCAGCAGGTCGCCGTAGACCTCGCCCAGCACTGCCACGGCGCCGGCCAGCAGGATCACGTACACCACGGTCTGCCCCAGATGGCCGGCGGTCATCTTGCCCGCCAGCACGGCCTCCGTGCCGCGGTACAGGCCCCACAGCAGCAGCGCGGCGTTGGCAATGATGATGAAGGCCACCAGAAGGGCCCGGGCACGGGTGCGCTTGATGGCGACCTGGAACGCATTTTCGGTGGCCTGCATGAAGCGGGCGGACTCGCGGGGCTCGGCCGCGTAGCTCTGCACCACCGGCACGGCGTTGAGCACTTCCGCCGCGATGGCGCTCGAGTCCGCCACCCGGTCCTGGCTGTCGCGCGACAGGCGCCGCACCCTGCGCCCGATCCACATGGTGGGCAGCACCACCAGCACCACGGCCAGCAGCACGACCGACATGACATAGGGATTGGTCCACACCAGCATGGCCAGCGCGCCCACGCCCATGACGGCATTGCGCAGGCCCATGGACAAGGACGAACCGACCACGGTCTGGACGAGCGTCGTGTCGGTGGTCAGGCGCGACAGCACTTCCCCGGTCTGCGTGGTTTCAAAAAACTGGGGGCTTTGGCGCAGCACATGGCTGTACACGGCGTCGCGCAGGTCCGCGGTCACGCGCTCGCCCAGCCAGCTCACCATGTAGAAGCGCGCGGCGGAGAACACCCCCAGCGCCACGGCCACGGCGAACAGGGCCTCGAAATGGTTGCGCAGCGCCATGGTCTGGGCCCCCTTGTCCGCGCTGACAAGGCCGCCGTCCACCAGGTTGCGCAAGGCCAGTGGAAACGCCAGGGTGGCGAGGGCCGCGAGCACCAGGAACACCACCGCCAACGCGATGCGGGCCCGGTACGGCCGCAAAAATGGAAGCAGGCCTGTCAGGGAGCGGGGCGCCCCGCGGGCGGGTTGGGAAGGGGTGGAAGCCATGGATGCAGTGTAGGTTCCCATCCCCGGTCCCCGCACGCGGCGGGGCAATCTCCCAGGCCACGGGAATGTTTGCCAGAAGCGCGCCGGGCGGCGGCGGGCTGCCCATCCGCAGCCCTGCGGGGCCCCCGACGCTGCAGGTTGTAAGTAAAAAGTCAGTGTCTTGCCGGACCGCGCCTGCCGGACAGAACCCTCGCCATGGGGCCTGCCGAGACGGCCAGGGCGGCAAAAAGCGCGATGGCGGAAGGGCGGGTGCCTCGCCCTGGACGGAGGCGGCGCGCATGCGCTTGCCTGGTGCGCCAGAAGGCATAGGCGTTTATACATAGGCATTAGTCCCAGTATCTACCGCAGGGTAGGGGGGCATACGATGCACTGCGACAAAAACGCACGCATGAAGTCCTTGCCGCAAGGCTTCTTCCCCCAGCACCCAACGGAGCGACCCAGGCGCAATGAGCGACGTCATTCTTGAAACCCACAGCCTGACCAAAGAGTTCAAGGGCTTCACCGCCGTCAGCGATGTGAACCTGGCCGTGCGCCGGGGTTCCATCCATGCGCTGATCGGTCCCAATGGCGCAGGCAAGACCACATGCTTCAACCTGCTGACAAAATTCCTCACGCCCACGTCGGGCACCATCCGTTTCAACGGGCACGACATCACCCGTGAGCAGCCCGCGCAGATCGCCCGGCGCGGCGTCATCCGCTCGTTCCAGATCTCGGCCGTGTTCCCGCACCTCACGCTGATGGAGAACGTGCGCCTGGGACTGCAGCGCAAGCTGGGCACCTCATTTCACTTCTGGCGCAGCGAGCGCACCCTGCACCAGCTGGACGACCGGGCCATGCAGCTGCTGACCGAGGTGGGCCTGGAGGACCTGGCCGACGAGGTCACCGTGAACCTGCCGTACGGCCGCAAGCGCGCGCTGGAGATCGCCACCACGCTGGCCATGGAGCCCGAACTCATGCTGCTGGACGAACCCACGCAGGGCATGGGCCACGAGGACGTGGACCGCGTCACCCAGCTCATCAAGAAAGTCTCGGCCGGCCGCACCATCCTGATGGTGGAACACAACATGAAGGTGGTCTCCACCATCGCCGACCGCATCACGGTGCTGCAGCGCGGCGCCGTGCTGGCCGAAGGCCCGTATGCCGAGGTGTCCAACAACCCGCAAGTGATGGAAGCCTACATGGGCACCACCGATGGCCAACTGCAGGGAGCACATTGAGATGGCGACCACCGCATCCAAGACCCCTGCCCTTGAAATCAGCAACCTCGAGGCCTGGTACGGCGAGTCGCACGTGCTGCATGGCGTGGACATCGTCGTGCAACCCGGCGAGGTGGTCACGCTGCTGGGGCGCAACGGCGCGGGCCGCACTACCACCATGCGCGCGATCATGGGGCTGACCGGCGCGCGCAAGGGCTCGGTCAAGATCAACGGCGTCGAGACGATCCACATGCCCACGCACCGCATCGCCCACCTGGGCGTGGGCTACTGCCCGGAAGAGCGCGGCATCTTCTCCAGCCTGTCGTGCGAGGAAAACCTGCTGCTGCCGCCGGCGCTGAAGACTGGCACCCCCGGCATGTCGGTGCAGGAGATCTACGCCATGTTTCCCAACCTGGCCGAACGCAGGAACAGCCAGGGCACGCGCCTGTCGGGCGGCGAGCAGCAGATGCTGGCCGTGGCCCGCATCCTGCGCACGGGGGCCAACCTGCTGCTGCTGGACGAGATTTCCGAAGGCCTGGCGCCTGTCATCGTGCAGGCGCTGGCCCGCATGATCACCATGCTGCGCGAAAAGGGCTACACGGTGGTCATGGTGGAGCAGAACTTCCGCTTCGCCGCGCCGCTGGCCGACCGCTTCTACGTCATGGAGCACGGCCGCATCGTCGAGAAGTTCAGTGCGTCCGAGCTTGAGGCAAAGATGCCCGTGCTCACCGAACTGCTGGGCGTCTGAGCTGTCCAGGTGACCTCTTTCCCGTTTTCTTCCACCACACCCACAGGAGACAATCCATGAAGAACAAACTCAAAGTGCTGGCATTGATGCTGGGCGCAGCGGGCCTGGCCACCTCGGCCGCGCACGCGCAGGACAAGGTCAAGATCGGCTTCATCACCGACATGTCCAGCCTGTACGCCGACGTGGAGGGCAAGAACGGGGCCGTGGCCATCCAGATGGCCATCGACGACTTCGGCGGCAAGGTGCTGGGCATGCCCATCGAGCTGCTCACCGCGGACCACCAGAACAAGGCCGACATCGCGGCGTCCAAGGCGCGCGAGTGGATCGACACCCAGGGCCTGACCATGCTGTTTGGCGGCACCAATTCCGGCACGGCCCTCGCGTCCGCCAAGGTGGCTGCCGAGAAGAAGCGCGTGTACATCAACAACGGCGCCGCATCCTCGGCACTGACCAACGAGCAATGCAGTCCCTACACGGTGCACTACGCCTACGACACCGTGGCGCTGGCCAAGGGCACGGGTTCGGCCATCGTGGACACCGGGGGCAAGTCGTGGTACTTCCTCACCGCCGACTATGCATTCGGCCATGCGCTGGAGGCCGACACCAGCACGGTGGTCAAGGCCAAGGGCGGCACCGTGGTGGGCACCGTGCGCCATCCGCTCAATGCATCGGACTTCTCGTCGTTCCTGCTGCAGGCACAGAACTCCAAGGCGCAGATCCTGGGCCTGGCCAATGCCGGTGGCGACACCATCAACGCCATCAAGGCCGCCAAGGAATTCGGCATCGGCAAGAGCATGAAGCTCGCGGGCCTGCTGATCTTCATCAGCGACGTGCACAGCCTGGGGCTGCGCAACACCGAAGGCCTGCAGTTCACCACCAGCTGGTACTGGGACCTGAACGACGACACGCGCAAGTTCGCCGCACGCTTCTTTGAAAAGACCAAGCGCATGCCCGGCGAGATCCAGGCCGCCGACTACTCCGCCACCATGAACTACCTCAAGGCCGTGGAAGCAGCCAAGAGCATCGATGCCGACAAGGTCATGACGACCTGGCGCGGCATGAAGATGAACGACTTCTTCGCGTCTGGCCAGCTGCGTCCCGATGGCCGCTACGTGCACGACATGTACCTCATGGAAGTGAAGAAGCCCGCCGAATCCACCAAGCCATGGGACTACTACAAGCTCATCAAGAAGCTGCCGGGCGACACGGTGTTCACCACCAAGGCAGAGAGCAAGTGCGCGCTCTGGAAGTAAACCGCTGAGAAAGAAAGAAGGCCCTGGGTGCGCGTGCGCGCGCCCAGGGCCGGTCCGGTGGCCCGCAGGGGCCTGCCCGGCACCCCCTTTCCTCCCGACCTGAACCGTTCACCACCACCTGCAGCTGCCTCCCATGGAAATCTTTGGTGTCTCATTGCCGGGCCTGTTGAGCCAGCTCCTCCTGGGGCTGGTCAACGGCTCGTTCTATGCCATTCTCAGCCTGGGGCTGGCCGTGATCTTCGGCCTGCTCAACGTCATCAACTTCGCCCACGGGGCGCTGTTCATGACGGGAGCCCTGATGACCTGGATGGCGATGAATTACTTCGGCATCAACTACTGGTGGATGCTGGTGCTGGCGCCGCTGGCGGTGGGGTTGTTCGGGGTGCTGATCGAGCGCCTGCTGCTGCGCTGGATCTACAAGCTCGATCACCTGTACGGCCTGCTGCTCACGCTGGGCCTCACGCTGCTGATCGAGGGGGTGTTCCGCTCGATCTATGGCGTCTCCGGACTGGGGTATGACACCCCCGAGCTGCTGGAGGGCGCGACCAACCTGGGTTTCATGATCATGCCCAACTACCGCGCCTGGGTGGTGGTGGCCTCGGTGGTCGTGTGCCTGGCCACCTGGTACGTGATCGAGAAGACCAAGCTCGGCGCGTACCTGCGCGCCGGCACCGAGAACCCGCGCCTGGTGGAGGCTTTCGGCATCAACGTGCCGGTGATGGTGACGCTGACCTATGCCTTCGGTGCCGCGCTGGCCGCGTTTGCCGGCGTGCTGGCGGCGCCGGTCTATCAGGTCACGCCGCTCATGGGGCAGAACCTCATCATCGTGGTCTTCGCCGTGGTGGTGATTGGCGGCATGGGCTCCATCATGGGCTCCATCCTCACCGGGCTGGGCCTGGGTGTCATCGAGGGCTTCACCAAGGTGTTCTACCCCGAAGCGTCTTCCACCGTGGTGTTCGTCATCATGGTCATCGTTCTCCTCATCCGCCCCGCCGGCCTGTTCGGCAAAGAAAAATAAGGGGCCGTCCGCATGAATACCAAGAACCTTGCCTCCATCGGCTACGGCCTGCTGCTGCTGGCCCTGATCGCCGCGCCCTTCCTTGGCGCGTATCCCGTCTTCGTGATGAAGCTGATGTGCTTCGCGCTGTTCGCTTCCGCGTTCAACCTGCTGCTGGGCTACACCGGCCTGCTGTCATTCGGCCATGCCGCCTTCCTGGGGGGCGCCGCCTATGTGGCCGGCCACGCCATCAAGGTCTGGGGCCTCACGCCCGAGATCGGCCTGCTGCTGGGCACGGCCGGTGGCGCGCTGCTGGGCCTGCTGTTCGGCTGGCTGGCCATCCGCCGCCAGGGCATCTACTTCTCGATGATCACGCTGGCACTGGCGCAGATGCTGTTCTTCGCCTGCCTGCAGGCGCCCTTCACCGGGGGCGAGGACGGCCTGCAGGGCGTGCCGCGCGGCAAGCTGTTTGGCATCATCAGCCTGCAGAGCGACCTGGTCATGTACTACGTGGCGCTGGTGATCGTGGTGCTGGCGTTCCTCGTCATCGTGCGCACCATCCATTCGCCGTTCGGCCAGGTGCTCAAGGGCATCAAGGAGAACGAGCCTCGCGCCATCTCGCTGGGCTACGACACGCACCGCTTCAAGCTGCTGGCCTTCGTGCTGTCGGCGGCGCTGGCAGGCCTTGCCGGTTCGCTCAAGACGCTGGTGCTGGGTTTCGCCACGCTGTCCGACGTGCACTGGACAGCTTCGGGCCAGGTCATCCTGATGACGCTCGTGGGGGGGCTGGGCACCCTGTCGGGCCCGCTGATCGGCTCGGCCGTGGTGGTGTTGCTGGAGAACAAGATCGGCGAATTCGGCAACCTGCTCGCTGCGCTGACCAGCGTGGAGTGGTTCAAGACCCTGGGCGAATCCGTCACCATGGTCACGGGGCTGATCTTCGTCGTCTGCGTGCTCGCCTTCCGCCGCGGCATCATGGGCGAGATCATCGCGTGGCTGGCGCAGCGCCGCTCGGGCAACTCCGCCAAGCACTGAGGCGATACGGCCGCCTCTGGCGGCCCTCCCATCCCCAGCCGCTGCCGCCTTCACAGGCGCAGCGGTTTTGCATATCCGGTCATCTCCAGGTAGCCCCGGCCCACGGGCAGGCCTGCGTGGTCCACCAGCTCGGACAAGCCTTCCCAGTAGATCGCGCCCGTCGATCCGCTGCTGTCCAGCTCCTGGTTGTCCAGCACGGTGCGCACTTCAAACGCGCCAGCGGGTGTTTGCACCCGCCATTGCACCGGATAGCGCGCGCCGCTGCGCGGGCTGCTCCACCACCGCTGCGGCGTGAACACCACGGACCGTGCGTCGAATGCCTGCACGGGCTGCCCTGGCGCGCGCAGCGATCCCCCCGCCCACAGCGCCGAGCCATCGGCACGCCGCAGGCGGAACGCGGTGAGCGCGCTGCCATCGTGCAGGTTCATCCCGATCCAGTCCCAGCCCTGGGCTTCGGGGTGCAGCAGGGCCTCGCTCCATTCGTGGTCCATCCAGGCGCGGCCGGTGCCGGGTGTGACATCCATGCGGCGGCCCCCCACCGTCAGGTGGCCGCTGACCGCCAGCTGCGGCTGGCTGTAGTAGTAGCTGGCCTGCGCCGCGTCAGGCCCCTTGCGCGACAGGCCTTGCTGGCCCTGCAGCAGCACGGGCTGGGTGCTGTCGAACTGCAGCTCCATGCCGAATTCGCTGCCTGCGATCCGGGCCGTGTAGCGGCTGAGCGCCAAGTGGGGCTTGCCGTGCGCCATGTCGCTGCGCTCCAGCGTCCAGTCCTGCAGCCGGATGCGGGTATCGGCCTCGCTGGCCTGCGCCACGCCGAAACCCGTGCGTGCGATGCGCTGGTCGTGCACCAGACGCTGGCCCTGCACGTCCGTGACGGCGGCATGCGCGAACAGCAGCTGCTTGGCGGCAAACGCGGACTGCAGTGGCTGCGTGGCGTCCACGCGTGACCGAAAGAACGTGAGCTGAAATCCCCAGGGCTGGCCCCGCGCCTGCACATGCCCCGTGATGTACCACCACTCGGTGCGCAGCTCCGGGTGGCTGCCATGGTCACGCGGAAAGGCCAGCGTGCGTGCCGGCAGGGCGGATGCCGGACCGGGCAGCCAGCCCGCCGCCCCTCCCGCCAGCGCCATGCCCAGCGGCAGCTGCCTGGCCAGCCACTGGCGGCGCGTGGCAGCGGGGCCGGTGAATGGCCCGGCAGGGCCCGGGGACAGGGCGGTGGAGGGCATGGTGCAGTGCGCGGCTGGCATCAGCCGATCAGGCCATCTACCTTCTGCTGCGCTGCCGAGCAATCGCCGAACGTGCGGTCCACCCATTCGGTGTCGAAATACGTGGGTAAATACCGCTCGCCCGCATCACACAGCAGCGACAGGATGGAGCCGCGCTCGCCCCGCTCGCGCATCTCGCTGGCCAGCGTGAGCATGGCCACAAAGTTGGTGCCGGTGGAGGGCCCCACGCGCCGCCCCAGTAGCTGCGACAGTGCGCGCATGGCGGCAATGGATTCGCAGTCCGTCACATCGACCATGCGGTCCACCAGCGTGCGGATGAAACTGGGCTCCACCCGTGGGCGCCCAATGCCTTCAATGCGGGATCCTGGCGCCGTCAGCTGCGCATCGCCCGTGCGGTGGTAGGCACTGAACACCGAACCCGCCGGGTCGGCCACGCACACCTGCGTGGCATGGCGCTGGTAGCGCACATAGCGGCCAATGGTGGCGCTGGTGCCGCCCGTGCCCGCGCCCACCACAATCCAGCGCGGTACCGAGTGCGGCTCGCGCGCCATCTGCGTGAACATGCTCTCGGCAATGTTGTTGTTGCCGCGCCAGTCTGTCGCGCGCTCGGCATAGGTGAACTGGTCCATGTAGTGGCCGCCCGTCTCCTCGGCAATCGCATGGGCCGCCTCATACACCGCTCCCGCGCTGTCCACAAAATGGCAACGCCCGCCATGGAACTCGATCTGCGCGACCTTCTCGGGCGAGGTGCTGCGCGGCATCACCGCCACAAACGGCAGCCCCAGCAGCCGCGCAAAGTAGGCTTCGCTCACCGCAGTGGAGCCACTGGACGACTCGACGATGGTCGAGCCTTCACGCACCCAGCCGTTGCACAGTGCATACAAGAAAAGCGACCGCGCTAGCCGGTGCTTCAGGCTGCCCGTGGGGTGGGTGGATTCGTCCTTGAGGTACAGGTCAATGCCATGCGCGGCAAACGCGGGCAGCCGCAGCGGGATCAGGTGCGTGTCGGCGCTGCGCTGGTAGTCGGCTTCGATGCGGGCGATGGCTTCATGGAGCCAGCGGGAAGGAGGGGAGAGAGTCTGCATGCGAGCATTGTCGCAGCGCCTCCAGCCTGGGCCGCAGAGATGGTCACAGACCGTAGAAAACCTGATTTGCTTCGATGCGTTGGGCTTGGTCCGCCGGGTATCGGCGCTCGGCCAGCAGCCTCTGCAGCGCAGCACGACCCAGGTCTCGGTGGGGGGTGTAGAAGGCGCTGACGGCCAGCTCATCCAGTGCACGCCATGTGTACACCTGTGTATCCACAAAAAGAATGTCCGCAGGTTGCGGAATCTGTGATGCCTGCAGGGCAAACACGGTGGCCAGTGCATGTTCGGCCCGTTCGCGGTGATAGCGGGCCAGTTCGCAAAGGGGCTCAGCCCTCTGCGGGCGGGCCGCGTAGGCAGCCAGATAAGCATCGCGCACGGTGGCGGGTGGGGCCTGGTTGCGCTCATGCAGCACGGCGATCTGGAACAGGGCATACCAGCGCTCTTCGTCCCATCCCCCCATGTCGACCCGGCGCTGGTACCACAGCAGGCTGGGCTCGATCTTCCCGGCATCGCGGCAGCTCTGGGCCAGATAGAACACATTGCGCGTGTTCGTGGGGTCGTCCCGCACGGCCTGTTCCAGCAGCGCCATGTCACGCAGATAGGTCTCGGGGTCGCGCGCGCGGGCGCCATCGTGAGACACATGGATGACCGGTCCCTGCAGCGTCTGCCAGGGGCCGTGCTGCGCGGCGGTCAGGTACTCGTGCAGCACACCCTCCCAGCGCCAGCCGATGCGGGTGGCCACCAGGCTGTTGCGCTGATATTCCCAGCCGTCCATGTGGCAGGTCAGGGTGTATCCATCGGCCGTGAGTTCGGGCCAGGTGAACTGCGGCGGCACACGCAGCTGCTCATCGGCATCGATGAACAGCAGATAGGCCCCATGGGGGCGCGCCAGTTCGAGCGCCTCGTTGCGGTTGTGCGCGAAGTTCTTCCAGGGCCGTTCGTGCAGCGTGCCAGGCACGTCCTGCATGAACGCGCGGATGAGGTCCTGCGTGCCGTCGGTGGAGCCCGTGTCCACAATGACCCAGTGGTCCACCCAGGGCTTGACCGAGCCGAGGCACCGGGCGATGACCGGGGCCTCGTTCTTAACAATCATGTTGAGGACGACGCGAGGCATATGTCTTTAGCGAGGGCTTTGGAACCTGGGTGTGTATCCCCCGTACTGCGAGCAGCCCCTGGTGTCCAGCCTGCGCGCAGTCCGGGAGAGGCGCAGGCTGTCGTCCGCCAGGGTTCTGTGTCGCAATCCTACTTGGAGGCGAATGATCAGGAAGTGCGATATGGCATCTTTTTTGGGCTTGGCACAGGCCGATGCAAACCTCCTGAATCACTCGCAGCGCATGGCGTCGATTGCGACTCCTTCAATCGCGTTTCTATCGGATGTAAATCCCGCCAACGCTGGCCCTGCTCATATGCCACGCAGGATCGTTAGTAGGCAGAGGGCCGCGCTGCACTGGTGCAAGCGGCCCGCCGGTGTGCTGCTCACGGAGGAACTCAGTCCCGTGGATGCTCCATTCTTGTACAGCGTAAGCGTGGTTGAGGCCAGCGCATCCTACTGGCAGATTGCATAGGCTTGCGCTGACAGTGCACCCCAAATTGAGTATTCACACGTCCATTTGTCGGCCGCAGAGGGGTAGCCACCTCCAAAATAGCTGCCGCTGGCGCCTGCGGTAGCGCGGCAGCCCCCGCTAACCACTGTTTTTCCTGCTGAGCAAGTTGCGGTCACCGTGACTTGGTCACCTCCTGCTGGATCGCCCACGCCGCCGAAGGACCAATTGTCGCTGTTGGAGACAGTGGTCAGTGTCACTGTTCCTGCCCCGGTGGCGCCAGTGGCCCCAATGGGGCCTGTGGGACCTACAGGGCCTTGAATCCCCTGGACGCCTTGTGGTCCGGGCACGGCGCTGTCGGCCCCTGTTGGACCGATGGGGCCCATGGCTCCCATGGCTCCTGTGGCTCCAGCAGGTCCTGTCGAGCCGGTCGCACCAGTAGCTCCTGCCCCGGTAGCGCCAGTTGCACCCGTGGCGCCCGTGGGTCCCGCCGCTCCCGTCACACCGGTCGCACCGGCAGCACCCGTGACCCCCGTGGGCCCTGTCACTCCGATCGCTCCGGTGGGGCCCGTGGGGCCGGTGGCGCCAGTCGCCCCGGTGCCGATGCCCCCTGCGCAGGGCCCCAGGCGGCCGGTGGGCCCGTCAAAGCAGGTGAGATTGTTGTTGGGCGTCGCGCCGAGCAGGCCAGGGGCCCGCACTTCGCCGCTGTCCTGCACGCGGAAGCGTTCCTGGGTGCCCGTGGAGTTCTTGATCACGAACCCGCCGCCGCTGGGCACGGTGGCGGAGATGTCGGCGGCCAGGGCCGTGGGGCTGTGCAGGGCGTAGGCTGTGCCCAGGGCGACAAGAAGTGGCTGGTATCTGAGCTTCATGGCAGGCGGGAGTAAGAGGTGGAGATTCGTGAGGCGCCATGGACCTTTGGAGGCCGACACCCTACCGTGTGCTGGGGGACTTCACTGATGGAACGCTTCTATGAACCGCCTGTCTTGTCTGCGTGCTCGTGGCACTCAGGGCGTGAACGAAAGTGGTGCTGCTATGCTGGCCGGCAGCCCCACGGCGGCGGGCGCGACCAAGGTCAGCGGGAACATGTGCTGGGTAGAGACCGACGAATTGCAAGCCCCCGACACGTTGTCCTCGATGGAGGCCACGGTGATACCCAGCGTGGCCTGCGAAACGGGAGTGGCCAGGCCATTGGCGTCAGGGTTGGCCAGGGTGTAGAGCTGCCCTGTCGTGCGGTAGACCACGGTTTTCGCAAAACGCTGGTTGCCCGAAGTGCCCCCACTGCCACCATACGGCGTGCCCGTGCAGTCGCTAGAAGTGAAGTAGATGGAAGATTCGTTCTGAATCGTCCCATTGAAGCGCAGCTTGACGTAGTGTTTTGTGGAGGTCAGGAAGGCCACATAGGACTGGCTGCTCACCGACACGTCGATGACGGTGCCAAGGTTGGCGCCGTTGCTGTCTTGAACCACTACGCCACCGCTCGATGCGCCGGCAGCTCCCGTGGCGCCGGTCGCACCCGTGGGGCCTGTGGCGCCTTGAATCCCTGGAGTCCCCTGGATGCCCTGTGGCCCGGGCACCACGCTGTTTGCTCCGGTGGGGCCGACCGGGCCTTGGATCCCCTGGATGCCCTGGGGGCCAGGCACGGCGCTGTCCGCTCCGGTGGCTCCGGTGGGGCCAGCGGCACCCGTGGGGCCGGTGGTGCCCGTCGGCCCTGTTGCGCCCGTGGCGCCAGTGGCTCCTGCCCCGGTGGCGCCGGTTGCACCGGCAGGTCCCGTGGGTCCGGTGGCACCAGTCGCCCCGGTACCGATGCCCCCTGCACAGGGCCCCAGGCGGCCGGTGGGCCCGTCAAAGCAGGTGAGATTGTTGTTGGGTGTTGCGCCGAGCAGGCCAGGGGCCCGCACTTCGCCGCCGTCCTGCACGCGAAAGTGCTCCTGGGTGCCGGTGGAGTTCTTGATCACGAACCCGCCGCCGCTGGGCACGGTGGCGGAGATGTCGGCGGCCAGGGCCGTGGGGCTGTGCGCGGCGTAGACGGCGCCCAGGGCAACGATCAGAGGCAGGGAGTGGAAGCGGTATTTCATTGTGTGGTGTTCCTGGCCTCAATCAATCAAATGCGCTGCGCTGCGCGGCTGCGGCGGTGCTGCCAGAAGGCCGCCATGCCCATCAACAGTGCCAGCAGCATCAGGCCATACTCGCTCAGCGTGGGGATGCTGGTGGCAACCGCTGCGCCACCGATCTGCACGTTGCCTGCCACGGAGGCGAAGCTCTGGTTCACCGTGGCGCCGGGGGCCAGGTTGATGACTGCCGTGCCGCCGCCCGAGGAGACCAGCTGGATGTTCTGCCCTGGTGCGCCCTGCAGCGTCAGGGTGCCGAGCACGGTGATGTTGGTGCCTGCGGGGATGACAAAGGTGCGGCCTGTGGCGCTGGACAGAGTCAGGTTCTGGAAGACCATGGTGCCTGACAGCTGGCTGGTGTTGCCGGTGCAGCCGTCCGTGAGGGCCACCGTGCCATTCCCGGCGTTGAAGGTGCCGGTGCTGCTCAGGTCACCGCCCACCGCGAGCACGCCGGAGCCTCCGTTGAAGGTGCCGGTGCCTGCCACATTGAGGTTGCTGGTGGTCGAGAACTGGCCCGCGATGATGTTCAGCGAGCCCTCCACCTCCACGGAGAGGCACCCCAAGTCCATGGAGCCACCCGGCACGTCGAACGAACCTCCGGAAGGAATGATGAGTTGTGCCCAGGCGGGTGCGGCCAGGCCACAGCAAAGCATGGCCATGGCGGCCAGTTGGCGGACTATCGATTTCATGGATCTCCCTCTGCGTCTGCACCCTTGAACCAAGAGCTCGGCGCATTTGATGTTGGCGGGACTGGCTGCGATCCGGCACTGGACCGGGGCTGGCGAATCCCGAGGCGCTTGTTTGATGGTGGATGATCATCAATATTTGCAATGATTGCAAACAATATTTAACAGTCGGCTACCAGTCTTCCTTTACCGCCAGAACGGCATCCCTTCCCGCCGCGGCGCGTCCAGCGAGCCACGCCGTGAGGGTGCCGGATGCGGCCACGGCCATGCACAGGGCGCCCAGCCGACCCACCGGAACCGCCAGGTCCATGGTCCAGTGAAAGCTCTGCGGGTTGACCACGTGCACCAGGACCACCGACACGGCCAGGCCCAGCAGCAGGCCCGCCATCGCGCCCACACCCGTCCAGGCGGCGCCTTCGCCGGCCACCACGGCCAGGATCTGGCGGCGCGTGAGGCCCAGGTGCGCGAGCAGACCGAACTCCTTGCGGCGCGCCAGGATCTGGGCGCTGAAGCTGGCGGCCACGCCAAAGAGCCCGATGCCGATCGCCACCGCCTGCAGCCAATAGGTGACCGCGAAGCTGCGGTCGAAGATGCGCAGCGAGCGCGCGCGGATCGTGCCGGAGGAGACGAACTCCACCAGCGCCGCCGGCTGCAAGTCAGCCAGGGGCGCGGCGTCCGCCGCACCCGCCCTCCGGGGTTCGCCGGCATGCGCTGCGGCCACGGCCTGGATGGATTCCTGCAAGGCCTGCAGATCGGCCCCTTCACGGGGCCACAGGGCCAGATCGCTGGTGCGGGCATCACCGGTCAGGCGCAGCCAGACCGCACGGTCCATCACCACTGCGCCCGATTGCCGGGCATAGTCGCGCCAGACGCCTGCTATATAAAAGATAGCTTTCTGCGCTTTATCACCAAGGGCGGGAGGGCTGAAAGCCCTGGAGAGGGCTGGCCATTCCATGCCCGGGCGCATGCCATACAGGTCCACCACCGCCTCGCTCACGTACACCCCGGTGTACCCCGCGGGCACGGGCAGCGCATCGCCCACCAGGGGCAGCTGGCGCGCGGGATCATTGCCCAGCGGGCGGCTGATGACCGTGAGCGCGGGACTGGCGGCATCGAGCTGCAGCGGACTGGCCCGCAGGGGTTGAACGCGCTCCAGCCCGGGCAGCTGGGCGACCGCCTCCGCAAAGCCGGCGGGCAGCAGCGCGGCGTCGCTGCCCGGGGCGTTGATGGCCGGGCGCACATACAGGGGCGACGGCAGCACCGCGTCCAGCCACTGCGTGACCGAGCCGCGAAAGCTCGACACCATCACCGTCAGCGCGACCGCCAGGCTCAGGCTGGCCACCACGCCCCCCACGGCGATGGCCGCCGTGCCGCGCATGCGCCGCGCACGCTCCACCGCCAGCAGTGGCAGGGCATGGCGTGCGGCCAGCGGCTGCAGGCGGCGCAGCAGCCAAGCCATGCCCCAGGGCAGCAGGGCAATGCCGCCGACGAGCAGCAGGCCGATGGCCGCATAGGCCGCCAGCGGTATGCCAAAAACAGGTGGCGCCATGGCCAGCAGCGCACCCGTTGCGGTCAAGATGAGTCCCATCGCGCCATTGGCGGATTGCTGGGATGCCGTGCCCAGGCCCTTGAGCGTCTGCGCGGGCGGCAGCGCCTGCGCGGCGCGCGCGGGCCACCAGCCGCCCACCAGCGCGGCCACCACGCCCAGGGCACCATAGGCCAGGGCCGCCGGGGCGCTCCATTGCAGCGCGGGCTGCACGCCCGCGAAGTAGCCGCCGCCCAGGTCGCCGCCCAGCAGCCGCAGCGCGGCGGCGGCCAGGGCCGAGCCCAGTGCGATGCCGGCGGCGCTGCCCACCAGCCCCAGCGTGGCAGACTCGGCCAGGACCAGCCACAGGCGCTGGCGCGGCGTTGCGCCCAGCACGGCCAGCAGCGCGAACTGCGGCGCGCGCTGCGCCACGCTGAGCGCCAGCACCGAGAACACCAGGAACGCCCCCGTGAACAGCGCCACCAGCGCCAGCACGGTGAGGTTCACCCGGTAGGCGCGCGAGAGGTTGCCGATGCGCTGGGCCGCGTCGCCTGGCTGGGCGAACACCACATCGGCGGGCCAGCCCGGCAGGGCGCGCACGGCCTGCTCCCAGGCGCTGCGGTCCGTGCCGGGCTGCAGCTGGATGTCGATGCGGCTCAACTGCCCCGTGCGGCCAAACAGGTCCTGCGCGGCGCCGATGTCCATCACCGCCAGGGGGGCGCCGCCGGCCGCCACCGTACCGGCCACGTGCACCGTCCACTGCCGCAGGCCGGCCTGCAGCAACAGCCGCGGCGCAGGGCCGGTGGGGATTGCTGGCAGCCCCAGCGCCTGGAGCGCGGCGGCGTTGAGGAACACCGTGGCGGGGGCGAAGACCGCGAGGCGATCGGCGCCCGGCCACGGCCGGGGCATCAGCGCGGGCGCCATCGTGGGCACCAGCAGCGCATCGGCGCCCAGCACCCGCAGCGGCGTGCCGGGCGGCGGGGGCGCTGGCGGCGCTTCGGCATCCTGCCGCACGGCGGCCCGTGCCACCGCCGCCAGCTCCAGCAGCGGACTGGCCCGCGCCACCTGAGGATGGGTGGCGAGCTGTCCGTACAACGCCTCGGGCAGGCTGCCCTGCATGGCGCGCAGCTCCAGGTCGGGCTGGCCGTTGACCGCCCGCACCGCCTGCGAGAACTCGTCCAGCGCGGACGCATTGATCACATGCACCGCAAAGGCCAGCGCCACGCCCAGCATCACCGCGGTCACGGCCGCGGCGCTGCGCCAGGGATGGTGGCGCAGATCCTGCCAGGAGAAGGTGCGAAGCAGTGCGAGCATGGCGGGATTGTGCGGCCTGGCCTTGCGCGAACGCATTGAAAAGGATCCGGGAACACCGCGCCCTTAAGCTGGCCCACAGCCAGCGCATGCGACCATGCCGCCATGGCATCCGCCCCGTGGTGCCGCTCAGGGAGGCGATGGAATGGCATGCTGTGATGGAACCCTTCTCCCGGCGTCCCGCCTGGCGCGGCACATCCTCGCCTCGGGAGTGTTGTGGATGGCGCTGGCGGGACATGCCGCCCCGCCGCCGACGCCAGCCCCGCCGCCAGGCTTCGACTGGTCGGGACCCGCGGACACCATGGCCGCTGCCGCGCTGGGCCCGTTGCGCGGCGCCGCCGAAGTGGGGGTATGGCACGGTGGCCAGGCCCGTTTCGGCACGGCCCGCAACCGTGTGGCAGAGGCACCTGCCCAGGCGCTGTTCGAGGTGGGCTCGATCAGCAAGGTGTTCACCGGCCTGCTGCTGGCGCAGGCAGTGGAGCGCGGCGACATGGCGCTGGACGACACGCTGGGCGGGCTGCTCAATGGCACGCCCGCCATGGCGCTCGCCTTGCCCGCCCCGGTGGCGGCCATCACCCTGCGCCAGCTGGTCACGCACACCTCCTGCCTGCCACGCCTGCCGGCGGACTTCCGCCGCGATTCGGACGCCGCCAACCCCTATCTGCGCTACGACCGCCCCCGCCTGTGGCAGGCCTTGGCCGATGCACGCCTGGCGCAGTCGCCGCCGTGCGCGGGCGTGTACAGCAACCTTGGCTTTGCGGTGCTGGGCGAGGTGCTGGCGCAGCGCTATGGCCAGCCCTGGGCCACGCTCGTGCACGAGCGCATCACCGGCCCGCTGGGCATGCAGGACACGGTGCAGTCGCTGGGCGGCAAGGCGCCGCGCCTGGCTGCGCCACATGAAGGCGAGACGCCGGTGTCGGTGTGGGAGTTCGATGCCTTTGCCGGTGCGGGGGCCCTGCACTCAACGGCGGCCGACATGCTGGTGTTCAGCCGCGCGCTGCTGGCCGGCGCGCGGGGGCCTCTGGGCCCGGCGGCCGAGCGCCTGTTCACGCCGCTGGCGGACCACGACGGCGGCCAGATCGGCTACGCCATCATGCTGCGCGAGCGCGACGGGCTGCGCACTTGGCTGCATGGCGGCGGCACGGGGGGCTTTCGCAGCGTATGGCTGCTGGCACCCGACCGGGGCGAGGCGGTGATCGCCCTGGTGGCCAACGCACGGGCCGCGCAGCAGGATGTGATGACGCCGCTGCTGGCGCTGCGCTACCCCGTGCCGCCCGGCCAGCCCGCCACCGACGCGGCCGCGTTGGCGCCGTACGAAGGGGTCTACCGCGCGTCGCCTGCGGTGGCCCTGAGCCTTGCCCTGGTGGATGGCCAGTTGCAGCTGCGGCCCACTGGCGGTGTGTTCGAGCCGCTGCAGGTGCTGGGGCCCGACGCCTTCACGCAGCCCGCATCGGGCCGGCAGCTGCGCTTCGAGCGCGACAAGGAAGGGCGGCCCGCGGTGCTGCGCTACACGCGTTTTGGCGCGCGCTTGACGGCCCAGCGTGCAGAGGAACCGCTGGTTGGCCTAGCGCCGCCACAATCGGACGAGGTGCTGGCCCCGTACCTGGGCCGCTACCGCCTGCGCGGCGGCAATGTGCTGGATGTGCAGGCCACGGGTGGCCGCCTGCAGGTGCGCCTGGGCTCCCAACCGCGCTACACGGTATACCCGCTTCCCGGCCAGCAGGACCGGTTTGCGTACGATGCGGTGCGGGCGGAACTGGAGTTCGAGCGTTATTCCAGCGGCGAGGTGCGTGCCGTGGTGCTGCACCAGAACGGGCGCTTCCGCGCGCCCCGCCTCGAACCGTGATGCGGGTGTTGCGGGTCAGCCGCTCGCGCTGATGCCGTCGCTGCGCAGCCGCAGCACCCGGTCGGCGCGGGCCGCAGCGGCGTCCGAATGCGTGACCAGCACCAGCGACGCCCCATGCCCGCGTGTCTGCGCGAGCAGCAGGTCCATCACGCGGGCGGCGGTGGTGGGGTCGAGGTTGCCGGTGGGTTCGTCGGCCAGCAGCAGGGCGGGGCGATGGACCAGCGCGCGGGCGATGGCCACGCGCTGCAGCTGCCCGCCGCTCAGTTGTTGCGGCAGGCGCGCGCCCAGTGCGCCCATGTCGACGGCGTCCAGCATCTGCTGCACACGCGCCGGGTCGTTGCGGCCCAGCAGCATCAGCGGCAGGGCCACGTTCTGCGCCACGTCCAGGTGCGGCAGCACGTGGAAGGCCTGGAAGACAAAGCCCACGTGGGCGCGGCGCCACAGGGCGCGCCCCGTGTCGTCGAGCTCGCCCAGGTCGGTGGTGCTGTGGGTGATGCGGCCGGTGTCCCAGCTGTCCAGCCCGGCCAGGCAGTTGAGCAGGGTGGACTTGCCCACGCCCGAGTCGCCCACGATGGCCACGAATTCGCCGGGCGCCACGGTGAACTGCACCTGGGCGAAGACCGGCGTGTCGCCGTAGCGCTTGCCCAGCTGTTCGGCGCGCAGCAGCGTCATGGCGCGGCCTGCTCGCGCTGCGCGAGCCGCCGCAGCACGGCCTGCACGAGCCGGGCCGTGGCGTCGGGCTGGTCGCACGCAATGGTGTAGCGCCCCGGCATGCCGCGCAGCCAGGTGATCTGGCGCTTGGCGAGCTGGCGCGTGGCGGCAATGCCGCGCTCGCGCAGGTGGGCCAGGTTCAGGGGCGTGCCGGGTGCGCGGGTGGCCTGGAAGTCCAGCTCTTCCCACGCCTGGCGGTAGCCCACGCAGCGCATGGAGGGCAGGTCCGGATGCAGGTCGCCGCGCGCGCGCAAGGTCCGCACTTCGTCGAGCAAACCTCCAGCGAGCATGGCGTCAAAGCGCTGGGCAATGCGGGCGTGGAGCCAGGCGCGGTCCTCCGGTTCCAAGGAAAAGAGGGCTGTAGCGCTTGCTGGATCTGCGCCTGAAGCTCTCTTTTTTGTAGTGTGAAAGCTCGACAGGGGCTGGCCGGAGACATGCCACACCTCCAGCGCGCGCTGGATGCGCTGGCTGTCGGCAGGCGCCAGGCGGGCGGCGGTCACGGGGTCTACCGCCGCCAGTTCCGCATGCAGCGCGGGCCAGCCCAGTTCGGCGGCCCGCGCTTCGATCCGCGCGCGCACGGCGGGGTCGGCGGCGGGCATGTCGTCGATGCCGTCGAACAGCGCCTTGAAGTACAGCATGGTGCCGCCCACCAGCAGGGGCAGCGCGCCGCGCGCGCGGATCTCGCCGATGAGCCGCGCCGCGTCCTGCACGAACTCGGCCGCGCTGTAGGCCTGCAGCGGGTCGCGGATGTCGATGAGGTGGTGCGGCGCGGCGGCGCGTTCCTCGGGGGCGGGCTTGGCGGTGCCGATATCCATGCCCCGGTAGACGAGGGCGGAATCGACGCTGATGATCTCCACCGGCACGCCCTGGCTGCCCAGCACGGCGGCCAGCGCGAGCGCGCCCGCCGTTTTGCCGGAAGCCGTGGGACCTGCCAGGGCGATGGCGGGCAGCAGGGGCTCGGGCAGGGTCACGCGCGGGCTCCGAACTTCTGCACCAGCGTCCACGAGATGAGCGCCAGCGCGGCCGACCAGAACCAGATGCCGTTGACGAGGGGCCACACGGTGCCGTCCAGGCGCGCGCCCAGCCAGCCGCCGATGGCAAAGGCGGCCAGCATCATCATGAAACCATTGAGCGCCGACGCCACGCCCGCCGCCTGCGGAAACGGGCCGACAGCGCCGCTTTGCCCGCAGGGCTGGTGGATGCCGTGGCCCAGCATGAAGAGATAGAAGGGCAAGGTCAGCGCCCAGGGCTGGTGCCAGCCCAGGTGCGCCACCAGCGCCATCAGCGTGCCGCCGCTGATGCTCAGTGCCCCCGCGATGGCCACCGTGCGCTGCAGGCCGAAGCGGGCCAGCAGGCTGCGGCACAGGAAGGTGCCGCCAAAGTAGGCCAGGCAGGCAGACGCCATGGTCCAGCCGTACTGCGTGCGGGTGAGGCCCAGCACGTCGATGTAGACGAACGAAGAGGCTGCCAGGAAGGTGAACAGGCCGCCGTAGGTGGCCGTGGTCTGCAGCGAGAACGCCCAGAAGGTGGGGTGGCGCAGCACCTGCATCCAGGTGCCCAGCAGCACGCGCGGCTGCAGTGCCTGCGGGTTGCGCCGCGCCAGGGTCTCGGGCATGCGCAGCGCCACCAGGGCCAGCGTGACGACGGCATACACCGTGAGCGCCAGCAGCGCCGCGCGCCAGCCCAGCCATTCGCTGAGCAGCCCGCCCATGGGCGCGCAGATGCAGGCCACGATGCCCAGCCCCGTGAGCGCCTTGGACATGGCGCGCGCGCCGTCGAGCGGCGTGTACAGGTCGCGCACGATGGCCCGCGCGCACATCACCACCGCGCCCATCGCGGCGCCCTGGGCGATGCGCCACACAATGAGCAGCGCCATGGTGGGTGCAAATGCGCTGCCCAGCGATGCCAGGGTGTAGATGCCGAGCCCCGCCAGCAGGATGGGCCTGCGTCCGAAGCGGTCCGACAGCGGCCCCCATACCATCTGCGAGCAGCCAAACGCCAGCAGCAGGCCGCTGAGCGTGAGCTGCGCGGCCGCCATGGGTGCGCCCAGGCTGCGCGTGAGGGCGGGCAGGGCGGGCAGGTACAGGTCGGTGGTGACGGGCTGGATGGAGAGCAGCAGCGCGAGCACCAGGATGGCCAGGCCGGGCTGGATGGAGGCGGAAGCAGCCGTGGGCACGGCGGTGGCGGAGGGGGCAGACATATCTGTCTGAGGGTACCAGATGGGGCACGGGCGCCTTGCCGGGCGGGGCTTGTGAGAGATGGTGAGAGTTGGTGTGTGACGCGCGTCGCGCGGGTGACAGGGCGCGGGGCCGGTGGCGCAGCACCATGGTGGTGCGGCTGGCCGGGTCCAGGCCGCCGCACAACAACACACAACACAACAAGCCAGGAGACATCCCATGCACAAGATCACAACCCGCCGAGGGTCCCAGGGCTGGCGCCCCGCCATGACCACCCGGCTGCGCAGTGCGCTGGCGCTGGCCGCCCTGGGCACCGCCCTGGTCGCCCAGGCCCAGGCTCCCGCCCTGCCCGCGCCAGAGAGCGTGACGCTGGACAAGCTGGGCTACATGACCACCTTCCCGCCCGAGGGCTCGCAGCGTGTGGACCTGAGCAATTCCTTCAAGTACCCCCAGATGCGCTGGGCGCTGCAGCACCTGCGCGAGCTGCAGCCCACGCACAACATCCGCCGGGGTGGGGCGGCTGCATCGGCCCTGCCTGCAGACCCCAAGCCCCTGGGCGGCGTGGTGTTTGATGACGACAAGGGGCAGCCCATCACGGTGGACCAGTGGCTCACCCGCACCTACACCGATGCGCTGGTGGTGGTGCACAAGGGCCGCGTGGTGTACGAGCGCTACGACAACCAGATGAAGCCGTACACGCCGCACCTGCTGTTCTCGGTCACCAAGTCGTTCACCGGCCTCATGGCCGCGCAACTGGCGCACGAGGGCAAGATCGACCCCAGCGCGCTGGTCACCAAATATGTGCCGGAGCTGGCCGACTCGGCCTGGGGCGACATGAAGGTGCGCGAGGTGATGGACATGACGGGTGCCGTGCGTTTCCGCGAGGTCTACACCGACCCCACGACCGAAATTTTTGGCTACAGCTGGTCCAGCGGCATGCTGCCACGCCCGCCGGGCTACCAGGGGCCGACCACTGTGTATGACTTCCTGAAGACGCTCAAGAAGGAAGGCGAACACGGCGCGGGTTTTGTGTACCGCACCGTGCATTCCGAGGTGCTGGGCTGGATTGTTTCGCGCGCCACCGGCAAGCACTGGGCCGAGCTGATGAGCGAGAACATCTGGCAGAAGCTGGGCATGGAAGAAGACGCCCACGTGATGGTGGACAGCGTGGGCACGCCGCTGCAGGGCGCAGGGCTCAATGCCACGGCGCGCGACCTGGCGCGGTTTGGCGAAATGCTGCGCCTGGGCGGCAGCTACAACGGCCAGAAGATTTTTGACAAGGCCGTGATCGACGATACCGCCAAAGGCGGCGACCGCGAGAAGTTCAAGATGGGCGGCATGGCGTTTCGCCCCGGCTACAGCTACCGCAACCAGTGGTGGGTGCTGCACAACGCCGATGGCGCCTGGGAGGCCGCGGGCATCCACGGCCAGTTCATCCATGTGAACCCGGCTGCCGAGATGGTGGTGGTCAAGCTCTCGTCGCACCCGGTGGCGGGCGCGGGCTTCACCCACCCGCTCACGCTCAAGGCCTGGGCGGCACTGGCGCAGGCGGTGCGGCGCTGAGGGCGTGCCCTCCAGGCCAAATTACTTCAGCTTGAAGAGAGCCACCATGGCCTCGCGGTAGAGGCCCTGGCCCACGGCGTTGGTGGTGTGGTGCGATCCACCCTCCACCAGCACAAACCGCTTGGGCTCGGCCGCCGCCTCGTACAGCTTGCGGCCCAGGCTGGGCAGGATGAGGCTGTCTTCGCTGCCATGCACCACGAGCAGGGGCGAGCCGATTTCGGAGACCTTGCGCACGGATTCGAAACGCTGGGTGATGAGGGCCGACACGGGCAGCCACCCCCATTTGAAGGTGCTGACCACCTCGGGGATGCTCGTGAACGTGCCTTCGACGATGGTGCCCTGCTCGTCGGGGACCTGGCGGGCCAGGTCGATGGCGATGGCCCCGCCCAGCGAGTGCCCGAAGATGTAGCGCGGCGTGCCCGGCGCCTGGCGGGCGAGCCAGTCCCAGGCGGCGCGGGCGTCCTCACCGGCCGTGACCTCGGAAGGCAGCGCGGCGCTGCTCTGGCCGAACCCCCGGTAGTCGATGGCGAGCACCGAGAACCCCAATTCCTGCATGCGGCGCATGCGGCCGGACGAGCCCGCCACGTTCCAGCGCGCCCCGTGCAGGTACAGCATCACGGGGGCGTCCGCGCGCGCATGGGCCAGCCACAGGCCGTGCAGCCGGCCAGGCTGGCCGGTGGCCTCGGACTGGAAATCGATCCACACGTCCTGCATGTCCTCGGTGGACTGGGGGCCGCCCCAGCTGCGGTCGCTGGGCTGGAAGATCCACTCGCGCTGCTTGGCGTCGAGGGTGGCGCAGCCCGCCGAGACGGCGATGGCCAGCGCCAGGGAGATCAGGAGGGGGGTGCGTTTCATGGAAAGGAGAGAGTCGCCATCGTGCCGGAAAGTTCTCGCACGGAAAGCAGGGTTTGTGCCCATCTTCCCGCAGAGCCCGCCAACTGCCCGGCAACTGCCCTTCTTTTCACCGCTTCTGAAACGTTTCCCGAAGAAAGGTCAGACCACGCCCTGCGCCAGCATCGCGTCGGCCACCTTGACGAAGCCCGCGATATTGGCGCCGTCCACGTAGCTCACGCTGCCGTCGCTGCGCTTGCCATAGTGCAGGCACGCGGCATGGATGCCCTGCATGATCTGCAGCAGCCGCGCATCGACCTCTTCGCGGGGCCACGACAGGCGGGCGGCGTTCTGGCTCATCTCCAGGCCCGAGGTCGCCACGCCGCCGGCGTTGCTGGCCTTGCCGGGGGCGTAGAGCACGCCTGCCGCCTCGAAGGCCTTGGCGGCATCGATGGTGGAAGGCATGTTGGCGCCTTCCGCCACGCAGACCACGCCGTTCCTGATCAGGGTGGCGGCGTCCTGGGCGTCCAGCTCGTTCTGCGTGGCGCAGGGCAGGGCCACGTCCACAGGCACGTGCCAGGGGCGCACACCGGCCTCGAAGCGGGAGCCCGTGCGGGCTGCGTAGTCGCTCACGCGGCCATACAGGTGGTTCTTCACCTCCATCAGCTCGGCCAGCTTCTGCGGGGTGAAACCGTCCTCGTCCACGATGGTGCCGCTCGAATCCGACACAGTGACCACCTTGGCGCCCAGCTGCAGGGCCTTTTCGACCGCGTACTGCGCCACGTTGCCCGATCCCGAGACCGAGACGCGCATGCCGTCGAGCGAGCGGCCCCGGGATTTGAGCATCTCCTGCGCGAAATACACGGTGCCATAGCCCGTGGCCTCGGGGCGGATCAGCGATCCGCCGAACGACAGGCCCTTGCCGGTGAACACGCAGTCCGCCCGGTTGCTGAGCTTCTTCATCATGCCCGCCATGAAGCCCACCTCGCGGCCGCCCACGCCGATGTCGCCCGCCGGCACGTCGGTGTCGGCACCGACGTGGCGGAACAGCTCGGAGACGAAGGCCTGGCAAAAACGCATGACTTCACCGGGGCTCTTGCCCTTGGGGTCGAAGTCGGAGCCGCCCTTGCCGCCGCCCATGGGCAGCGTGGTCAGCGCGTTCTTGAAGGTCTGCTCGAAAGCCAGGAACTTGAGCACCGACAGGTTCACCGAGGGGTGAAAGCGCAGGCCGCCCTTGTAGGGGCCGATCGCCATGCTGTGCTGGATGCGGTAGCCGCGGTTGACCTGCACGGTGCCATGGTCGTCCACCCACGACACGCGGAACATCACGATGCGCTCGGGCTCGACGAGCCGCTCCAGCAGGCCATGCTCGGCATAGCGGGGGTGCTGGGCGATGAAGGGCCACAGGCTTTCCATGACTTCAGTGACGGCCTGCAGGAATTCGGGCTGACCCGGATTGCGGTGGGCCACGTGGGAAAGGAAGCTGCCTGCGGACTCGTATTTCATGTTCAAAAAGCTTTCTGCGTCAAAAAGCAGGCAATGGCGCGCTGCAACATCGAATTATGTTCAAAAGTTATACGTTTATGCGCATGCCTATGCACAATGGTGGGGAATGTGGCGGGTGGGTTGCCATATGTTGGTGCGGCGGGGGGCTGGCGTGGGCTGTCACCGGCGCGCAAAACGGGAGTCATCGCCTTGTCACAGGCGGCGGCCACAGTTCGGCGGTTCTAAACACAACGAGGAGAAGAGCATGCACATTCCTGGTGCGAAGTTGGGTGCGCTGGCCTTGCTGGCCACGCTGGCGGCCTGCGGCGGCAACGATGACAACCCCTATCCCACGCTGAATGGCGACAAGCCGCTCGTGATCGGCCACCGGGGGGCCGCCGGTTACCTGCCCGACCACACGCTCGAGGGCTACAAGCGGGCCATCGACATGGGCGCCGACTTCATCGAACCCGACCTGGTGGCCACCAAGGACGGCGTGCTGGTGGCGCGCCACGAACCCAACATCACCGGCACCACCGATGTGTCCACCCGCGCCGAGTTCGCGGGCCGCAAGACCAAGAAGATGGTGGACGGCGTGGAGGAAGAGGGCTGGTTCGTGTCGGATTTCACCCTGGCCGAGATCAAGACCCTGCGCGCCGTCCAGCCCCTGTCGGACCGCGACCAGTCGCACAACGGCAAGTACCAGATCCCCACCCTGGAAGAAGTGCTGGACCTCGCCAAGAACGAAGGCGCCAAGGCCGGCCGCACCGTGGGCGTGTACCCCGAGACCAAGCACCCCACCTTCCATGCCAAGCTGGGCCTGCCGCTGGAAGACCGCCTGCTCGCCACGCTGGCCAAGTACGGCTACACCGCCAAGAGCTCGCCGGTCATCGTGCAGTCGTTCGAGGTGTCCAACCTCAAGTACCTGCGCACCAAGACGCAGATCCGCCTGGTGCAGCTGGTGGACGCGAACGACGTGAACCCCGACGGCAGCATGGACCTGACCGCCCCCTACGACAAGCCCTACGACTTTGCCGTGGCCGGCGACGCGCGCACCTTCGCCAGCCTGCTCACCCCCGCGGGCCTCAAGGAGGTCAAGACCTATGCCGACGGCATCGGCCCCTGGAAGCCGTACCTCATCCCCTCCAAGCAGGTGGACGCCAACAAGGACGGCAAGGCCGATGACCTCAATGGCGACGGCAAGATCGACGAACGCGACCGCGTGATGATGGCGCCCACCGATGTGGTGAAGAATGCCCACGCCGCGGGCCTGATGGTGCACCCCTACACCTTCCGCAGCGAGGCCAAGCGCCTGGCCTCGGACTTCAAGGGCGACCCCAAGGCCGAGTACAAGCTGTTCTACAACCTGGGTGTGGACGGCGTGTTCAGCGACTTCCCGGACACCGCCAAGGCGGCGCGGGACAACTGATCCGCCAACGGCCACGGGCCCTGGCCCGGTGCCAGGCTGAAACCACACGACAAGGCCCGCCGCCGCGGGCCTTGTCCTGGGCGGAGGGCCAGGGCGCCCTGGCGGGCCCCAGCGTTCAATGCGCCTGTGCGGCGGGCGCGGCCACGGCCGGTGCCGCGGCCACCAGCCCCTCGGCGGTCGGCAGGTCCATCCATGCCTGCATCAGCGGGATCTGCTTGCGCAGCCAGTGGGTGGGCATGGCCTGGGTGCCCCACACGGGGATACGGCCCGCGTATTCGCCCATCACCCAGAACTGGCGCACCGCCAGGCAGGGCGCAATGGCCGCCAGATCCTGCGGCGGTACGGGGCGCACGCCGGTGTAGCCCGCCAGGTAGCGCTGCCAGCGTTCCCGCAGGGCGGCGGACAGGGGTGTTTCCAGGCTGCGCGGCAGCAGCACCCACAGGAACACGCTCAGCTCGTAGGCCAGCAGGCCCGGGCCCGCATCGTCGAAGTCGAAGAAGGCTGCCACGCGGCTGCTTTCGTCTCCCTGCCCGGGTCCGTCGCTCATGAAGTTGTTGCTGCCATGGCAGTCGCCGTGGCAGTGCACGCGGGTGAGGTCGGGCCATGCGGCAAAGCGCTGGCGCAGCCCGCCGGCCAGCGCGGCAAACTCGCGTCCCAGCGCCGCGTCCACCGTGGGGGCGGCGAGCATGCGTTCCAGCGATGCATCGAGCAGCAGGGAGAGGTCCAGCGTGTAGCGGCTTGGCGGGCCGTGGTAGCCCTGTGCGGCGTTGTGCATCCGGGCCAGCCCCCGGCCGGTGGCCTCGATGTCCACCAGCGACTCGCCGGGGGGATCTCCCGCCAGAAAGTCGAACAGGAGCAGCGCGCGGCCACCCTCTGGCAGGGCGAGCGCCACGCTGAAGCTTCCATCGGCCGCCGGCAGCGGGGCGGCGACCGGGATACCCCCGCGCCGCAGGTGCGTGAGCAGGGCGGTCTCGTAGGCGATGTTCGGCGCGCCGCGCGGCCTCTCGGCGCACAGGCGTGCGATGGCGTGCTGGCCGCTGGCAAAGCGCACTTCGTACACCTGGTTGAAGCCGCGCCGCAGCAGCACGCAGTGCTCCACGGGACCGAGCGCCCAGCCGGCCGCCACGGCCCGGGCAATGGCGTCGCCCGTGGGGGTGGTTTGTGCGATGGACTGGGCGTCGAAGGCCATCATGGGCAGGGTCCTTGGGGGCAGGGCGGCCGATTCTGCCGGCAAAGCCGCGCTCCGTGCCTTAAGGCCAGCCAAAGAAGCACCTCGGCGCCCGCCTCGGGGGGCGCGAGATCGCGGGCCGGCTCCTAGAACCCCAGCGCGAATCCCACGCTCAGCCAGGTGCGCCCCTGCTGGCGGCCGATCGTGGCGTCCAGCTGCCGGCCGGGCGCCCATTCCCACCGGGCACCGGTCTGGAAGGTGGGCGCGCCGTGCTGGGTGCCAAAGGCTTCCAGATGGGGGGTGACTGCGCCCCAGCCGTGCTCCACCGATGCCCCCCAGGTGGCCCGCCAGGATTGCCCGCGTTCCCGCTGGCTGCCCAGGTTGGCGTTGACCACGCCCCAGGGCGCCGCGCAGGTGCCGATGAGGTTCAGCGCCACCAGGCTGCCGGCGGTTTGTCCGGGGCTCTGGCGCCGGTGGGTGATGCCCGCGCTGCTGCCCGCGTTGCAGCCCTGTTCCTGTGCCGGGCTCCACAGCCATTTGGCCTGCAGGCCTTGCAGGGTATGGCGCTCGTCCCGGTCGCGGGCCAGCAGCGCGCCCAGTTCCCATCCCTCGACAGGGGTGAATGCCGGGGCTGCGTAGACGGTGCCACGCTGGCCGCGCCGGCCTTCCCACCACACTTCGATGTGGCCGTGGCCTGCCTCGTCCACGCCGGCGTCGTCCACCGACAGGGGGCGCCCCGCATGGGCGGGCAAAGCCACCAGGCACAGGGCGGCAGCGGCCAGCAGCCGGTGCGGTGCGGTGGGGTCGGTCATGGGCGGCGCGGTGACAGGGCGATGGCTGGAGGACGGGGCTCGGGCGATGTCGCAGGCGGTGGTGGTGCCGGCCGCTGGGGCTAGCGCCCGCGCAGAAACAGCGCGTCCAGTTCCTTCATGCTCAGCTGCCGCCAGGTGGGCCGCCCGTGGTTGCACTGGTCCGACCGGTCCGTGGTTTCCATCTGCCGCAGCAGGGCGTTCATCTCGTCGATGGTGAGCCTGCGGTTGGCGCGCACGGCGCCGTGGCAGGCCATGGTGCCCAGGATTTCGTTGCGGGCGCGCTGCACCACGGTGGTGGCGTCGTGCGCGGCCAGTTCGGCCAGCACGCTGCGGGCCAGTTCCACCGGGTCGCCCTGGGCCAGGGTGGTGGGCACGGCGCGCACGGCCAGCGTCTTGGGCGAGAAGGGCACCACTTCCATGCCCAGCATGGCCAGCACCTCGGCGGATGCCTCGGCCGTGGCCACTTCCTCGGGCGTGGCGGCGAAGGTGGCCGGGATCAGCAGCGGCTGGCTGGCGATGCGGGCGTCGCCATCCACCTGGGCCTTGAGGCGCTCGTAGACGATGCGCTCGTGGGCGGCGTGCATGTCCACGATGACCATGCCCTGGGCGTTCTCGGCCAGGATGTACACGCCATGCAGCTGGGCCACCGCGCGGCCCAGGGGCCAGGTGGTCTCGCTGCCGGCGGGGCCGCGGGCGGCCGCTGGCGGCACGGAAGGGGCG